>JBGVIW010000028.1:0-6420 GCA_045128995.1 Ruminococcus sp. | reverse complement strand
GAGTAAGACCCCTCATAGACTATGAGTTTGATAGGCCTGATGTGTAAGCGTGGTGACACGTTCAGCTTGCAGGTACTAATCGGTCGAGGGCTTTTCCTTTTACTTCATGTGAGCCTCTCCTCGCATTACGCTTTATTCTTTCTTTTCTTCTTCAAAAAGTTTTTCAAAAAAATTTGAAAAAGTACTTGACAAATCATTTCAAATGTGATATAATAGTTGAGTAATATGAAATGCACCATTAGCTCAGTTGGTAGAGCAACTGACTCTTAATCAGTGGGTCCTGGGTTCGAGTCCCCGATGGTGCACCAAACGGCCCGTTGGTCAAGCGGTTAAGACTCCGGCCTCTCACGCCGGCAACACCAGTTCGATTCTGGTACGGGTCACCAATTTCATAGTCGGTGCTTATTGCGATGAGGTCACACCCGTTCCCTTTCCGAACACGGAAGTTAAGCTCATTTGCGTTGAAGATACTTGGTTGGCGACGACCTGGGAAAATAGAACGGTGCCGGCATTGATATTCCTCCATAGCTCAGTCGGTAGAGCACTCGGCTGTTAACCGAGTTGTCGTTGGTTCGAGTCCAACTGGGGGAGCCATACAAAATAAGCTGAAACGACTTCGGTTGTTTCAGCTTTTGTATTTTCTGAAAACTTGGAAACACTCGATATAAACGGAAAACCGGAAGTGCAGATCTGCGCCTCCGGTTAATTTTATTTCTGCATAAAAGCATATTTAATTGCGAGAAATTCACGAATCTGAAGCATAAGTGAATACAGGACTGCACGATTTTCAAATTCATTACGTGTTTCGGGCATTTTCTCATATCTCATGCCGTCAAATAATTTATCAAGCTCAGTCATTAGTAATTTCACATCATTCTGCTCGTGGTATTCGATTGAAATTTTGTAAAGAAAATCGGAAATAACACGAGCCTGGCGTGGTGCAGCCTCTATTGCAATGACGCTTTTGTACATCTGAAAGAGAACGTCACACTGTCTGCGGCGCATTTTAAGATATTCCTCGTCATAAGTCTCAGAGGAAAACGTGTTTCCACGGTTTTGATGAGCAACCTCTTCCGCCTGAAAGAGTATCTCGCTGATCCTGTTGAAGCAGTCAGCGTTGTAGTCGGATTTGTCATCAGTAAGGATCCTTCGGGACATTCTCTCGAGGATGCCCTTTATCTCGTCATCAAGAAGCTGACGCTTCGCCTGCATCCTGAGGCGGCTTCGCCGCAGATGGAGATTAACGAGGATGCCGATTCCGGCACCGATCACGAAAATGAGAAATTCGTTGAGGATCAGCCTGATATCGGTCGAATGTTCACCCAGAAGATGTGTCACGAGCACCGAGATCGGGACTATTGCGCTCTTCCACTGAAGCTTGAGGCAGACGATCACAAAAATAAAAATATAAGCGCCGAAGGCGTAGATATTGTATCCCATCAGCCTGAAACAGCAGACAGAAATTATCATTGCGGCAAAATATGCACCCAGTCGCTTCAGCGCCGTAAAGACTGTCTCCTTTTTAGTATCCTGAATGCTCAGAACAGTGATTAGTCCGGCGGTCATGCTGTATTTCAGTCCCAGACATGAAGCGATAAGCGACGATATGACGCAGCTCAGGGCAATTTTTGCCGCATTGAACAGATCGCTCAGATGTTTTGAGGAGTTATTCATTTTCATCATTCCTTAAGAAAATTGCCGGATGAGCAAAAAACTGCATCCGGCGATTCAAAAAAATTACTTGTGCATGATCTCAGAGATGACCTCGAGAATGCTGTTGTAGCAGCCGCCGCAGCCAGTAGAACATGAAGTAACTTCCTGAACATGCTTGAAAGCGTCAATCACCTCAGAAAAATTCTCAGTTGAGTGCATAGCCTGTTCGATATCAGAATACTTAACACCCATGCAGTGGCAGATCTCAATATTCTCCATTTATGCAAACCTCCTTATAATGTATTGACAGCGAACCCGCCGTGCAATAAAAATAACCGCACGCTGCAAATGAAACGCTGTACTATTTCAATTATAAATCAAACCGTTAATAAAGTCAATATTGCAAATATTCCCGAGGTGTGATATAATAAAAATAACGACTGTCTCAGCGAAGGGACAGCTTCTGATGGAGGTTATAGAATGAAAATAACAGAAGCGATCCGATATATCGGAGTAAATGACCACAAAACCGACCTTTTTGAGGGACAGTATATCGTCCCGAACGGAATGGCATACAATTCATACGTGATATTTGACGAAAAAATCGCCGTAATGGATACGGTCGACAGGAACTTCGGCGAGGAGTGGATCGAAAAGCTCGAGGCTGAGCTTTGCGGAAGAAAGCCTGACTACCTCATTGTCCAGCACATGGAGCCTGACCACTCAGCAAATATAACACGCTTCATGGAGCGCTATCCTGAGGCAGTTGTTGCAGCGTCTGCAAAGGCATTTGCAATGATGAAGAATTTCTTTGGTGAGGAGTATTCCGACAGACGCATCATCGTCGGCGAAGGCGACAAGCTTGAGCTTGGAGTACATACGCTGGCATTCATCACCGCTCCGATGGTTCACTGGCCGGAGGTTATTGTGACATACGACGAGGCTGACAAGGTGCTGTTTTCAGCCGACGGCTTTGGAAAATTCGGCGCACTCGACGTCGAGGAGGACTGGGCATGCGAGGCTCGCCGCTACTATTTCGGTATCGTCGGCAAGTACGGCGCACAGGTTCAGATGCTCCTCAAAAAGGCTGCAAAGCTCGAAATCAGGACGATCTGTCCGCTTCATGGCCCAGTCCTGAGCGAAAATCTCGAGTATTATATCGGACTTTACGATACATGGTCGTCCTACAGAGTCGAGACAGAGGGCGTGGTGATAGCGTATGCGTCGATCTACGGCAACACAAAGGCGGCAGCAGAGCTGCTTGCGGAGAAGCTCACGGAAAAGGGCTGTCCAAGGGTAGTTACTACTGATCTTGCCCGTGACGACATGGCAGAAGCAGTTGAGGATGCATTCCGCTGCGGAAAGCTCGTGCTGGCATCAGCAACCTACAACGGAGATGTTTTCCCCTGCATGAGGGAATTCATAAATCATCTTACAGAGCGTAATTTCCAGAATCGTACCGTGGCGTTCATCGAAAACGGAAGCTGGGCACCTATGGCAGAAAAGGTCATGAGAAAGATGCTCGAGGGCGCAAAGAACCTGAGCATTGCGGAAAATTCCGTGCAGATCCGCTCGGCACTCAGCGACGAAAGCCGAGCACAGGTAGAAGCCCTCGCCGAGGAGCTTTGCCGCTAGGTTGAGAGCGAACTGGAACGCTGATATGTAAAAAAGGAGGTCATACAATGAATCCAAAGGCAATGCAGAAAATTTCGTACGGACTTTTCGTCCTCACAACGAATCTCTACAAGGACAACGGCTGCATAATCAACACAGCGATACAGGTGACATCTGAGCCTAACCGCATCAGTATCGCCGTAAACAAGGCAAATCTGACACATGATATGGTGAAGGAAAGCGGAGAGTTCAACATCTCAGTCATAAGCGAGGAGGCAGATTTTGAGCTGTTCAAGCGGTTCGGATTCCAGTCTGGAAGAAGCTGCGGAAAGTTCGATGATTTTTCCGACTACGCATATTCCCCGAACGGCATCGCATACGTCACAAAGGGCGTAAATGCGTACATTTCGGCAAAAGTAGTGAGCAGCACCGACCTCGGAACACACACGCTTTTCATCGCAGATGTTACAGATATGGATATCATAAGCGATGCACCATCGGCGACGTATGCATATTATCATGCAAATATCAAGCCGAAGCCACAGACACCTCCGGCAGAAAAGACCGGAAAGACGATCTGGAGGTGTACGATCTGCGGATATGAGCACGAAGCGGACGAGCTTCCGGCGGATTTCATCTGCCCGCTGTGCAAGCATCCTGCGACGGATTTTGAAAAGATCGAGCGATAAAAGCTGCATAAAAACAACAAAAACCTGCCCCGTTGGAGCGCTCCACAGGGCAGGTTTTTCTGCGTCTTGACGGGGTACATAATACATATTTTTTACGAATTAAAAAACACGTTGCGGACTGTACAAAATTTGTTGTGTGCAGAAAACAAAATACTGCGAAAATACGCAAAAACACCGTCGATATACACAAAAAAATGTTACCTATGTTGCCATAATTATCGAATATAACCGCAACGGATTGACTTTTTTACGCAGAAATGCTATAATGAGTGTATTATAGATTTATTGTGGATTACCATAACTTCTTTTAGGAATAGACCATAGGCAGTAAATTTGTAAAGCAAAAATATGAACGGGGTGATATGAACAAAACAGCCACAAATTCATGATGTGCTGACTAATCAAAAGGAGGAAAGATCGCCGAGGCACACGGCAATACAGTATGGAAAAAACAAACACCACCAGAAAAACGAAAAAAAGCATATTCCAGCGTATAGCTAGCTTTTTCCTCGCTTTTATTGTAGCGGTGATGTGCATTCCTACCTCGTCACTTAACGCAAATGCGTTCTGGGGCTGGGGTTGGGGCTGGGGAGGAGGATTTTCCAGTCCTAATGTACTCACAAACGCTTCAGTAAAATTCAAGGACACTGATAATAACACTATCAGCTCGATTGAATCAGGCGAGGCGTTCAAGCTCGTTATCACCATAAGCGGAAACAACGTTTTTCAGTTCATGGGCGGCAATACTACTACGTATACAGTAGAGATAACTGACAATAATCTTCTGCTGCCGAACTTCAAGAACAACGGTTTCTACAATGGAGCTAAGTATAACGGCTATACCCTCAACTACGACGAGGCAACCGGAAAGCGTACGATCACGTTCAGCGTAAAGAATGGTTCAACAAAGACCATCCAGCTTAGTGCAAAGTTCGCAAACGGAACTACCGAGGGAGATGATCCCGTAACGGTAAAGCTCGTCAACAAGTCAACCGGAGCATCGCTCTCGAGTACGATAACTCCGAAGGCAAGCCTTCAGTGGGGACTCGACAAGACCGAGAACATCTCTGAGATCTCAAGTGCAGATTTCGATAAAGGCTCGATCAAGTACGGACTCACAGTCGCTCCGGCATATACTTCGGACGGAACAGGAGAGCTTTGGGTAACAGGACTTAAGTTCACGGATACCCTTGAGCTTTCAGAGGGACTCAAATTCAAGAGCGAGGCTGATCTTCTTGCGGCGCTGAATATTCCCGGCGCATCTGATCTGAAGATCACAAGCTTCTCTGACACAAAGGCTACAATAACATGGACAGCGGAAAGCACAAATATGTCCGGCGACAAGCCTTTTGCTGAGATGAGCGCTTATAAGACAGAGGCAGAGCTTAAGCTCAGCTGCCTGAGCATTACTTCCGACAGCTTCGAGAAGGGTACTCTCAAGAATACCTTTGACGCAGAGGCTAAATTCTATGGCAGTAATGGATATGAGGTCAAACTCGATGAGGATTCAGTAGTAGCTAACATCAAGGCAACTCAGCCTGACTTCTCACAGATCTCAAAGACACTGGTAAACGATCAGTGTGTTTCTGACACCTTCAGCTCCGGCGGATACTTCCTCGCAGGCGATACAGTCGTGTTCAAGGTTGCAACAAAGAACGTCGGCGGTAAAGGCGGAGCAGTAACCCTCACAGATACTCTTCCGAAAGGACTTGAGTTTGTTTCAATTGATGGAATCACCCCGACAGGAACATACTCAAACAGCGGACAGGAAATCACGATCAATTATCCCTCAGTTGCAGCAGGTGAAGAGGCAAGCGCTTACATTACCTGTAAGGTCAACGGCGAGGCATCCGGCTCACTTGGAAACGTTGTAAAGAATGACAAGGGCTATTCCGCAAACTCCTATATCACAGTCAAGGAGCTTACAAGTGAGATCGGTATTACAAAAACTGCTAGTATCAATTCAATGCTTGCAGGAGTACCTACTACCATTAAATATCGTATTGTAATCAGTAATAATGGTACCACAATGCTTACTGATGTATTCCTTAAAGACGCAATGAGCGGCTTTGAAGGAACTGCTAAGATCGTAAGCGGCAAGTGGGTGAAATATTCATCTAACAATACTGTTACTATGTATAATAACAATTTGGCTACAGGCAAATCACTCAGTAATGATCCAACTAACCCATTGCTTCTTCTTGATTCTCAGATATTAGATTTGGGCGAATACATCGTTGTTGAGCTTGAGGTAGAGACAACAGCTGATAAGGCTGGAGAATTTTCTAATACAGCATACGTCGGCAGTTTTCAGACCGATGATAAATCTGCCACATCAAATACTATCATAGTAAATGAAGCAACTCCCTACATCACCGCTTCAAAGTCCGGCTATGTACTCAACGGTACAACTCAGCAGGGACATTATCAGCAGGTGAACGAGGGCGCAGCAGATAATCAGACG
>JBGVIW010000027.1:0-27998 GCA_045128995.1 Ruminococcus sp. | reverse complement strand
ATTCCAGTGCCGTATTCTTGCTTACGTCAAGGCTTTCCAGCTGGTTATTGTCGCACTCCAGACAGGTCAGTGCTGTATTGTTCGTCAGGTCAAGAGAAGTCAGCTGATTGTCGTCGCAGTACAGATATTCCAGTGCTGTGTTCTTCGATACGTCAAGGGAAGTCAGCTTGTTGCCGTCGCAATTCAGATCAGTCAGAGCCGTATTCTTGCTTACGTCAAGGCTTTCCAGCTGGTTATCGTCGCAGAGCAGATTGGTCAGTGCCGTGTTATGGCTCACATCGAGTTCCGTCAGCTGGTTTTTGCTGCAAAACAGATGTTCCAGTGCTGTGTTCTTCGATACGTCAAGGGAAGTCAGCTCGTTGCCGCAGCAGGACAGAGATTTCAGTGCCGTGTTCTGTGATACGTCAAGGCTTTCCAGCTGGTTATTGTCGCAGAGCAGATTGGTCAGTGCCGTGTTATGGCTCACATCGAGTTCCGTCAGCAGGTTGCCGTAGCAGTACAGATTGGTCAGTGCTGCATTCTTCGTCATGTCGAGTTCCGTCAGCTGGTTGTTGTAGCAGTACAGCTTTTTCAGTGCTGTATTCTTGCTCACATCCAGAGTTTTCAGCTGGTTGCCGCCGCAGGACAGATATTCCAGTGCCGTGTTATGGCTCACATCGAGAGCTGTCAGCTGGTTGTCGCAGTAGTCCAGAAAGGTCAGTGCCGTGTTATAGCTCACATCAAGGCTTTTTAGCTGGTTGTCGCCGCAGGACAGATATTCCAGTGCCGTGTTATGGCTCACATCAAGGCTTTCCAGCTGGTTTTCGTAGCAGTACAGATAGGTCAGGAATACAAAGTGTTCCACGCCCGTGAGGTCTGCGATGCCCATGCCGGTGACATTTATCTCCATCACCGCTGCGATTTCATCCGCCGTCAGGACAGTATCATTGTTTGTGTCAATGTTATCATTCACATAGGTACGGAACGCATCATCGGGGAAATTATCCGCATTGATGGCGATTCCTCCCGGATGGCGGATGGATACTTCCATCGTGTTCGTTCCGTCCACGTTATAGGTGTAGGAAGCTTCTTCCTCTCCGGTCAGGAGGAGGTATTCTCCGTTCGCCGAAACAGAACATTTGTTTGTATTGCTGATTCTATCCGCAAGAATGCCGTAATCCGACAGCTTCAGGATGTGGGAATCGGCGGTGAATGCGGTCAGGTAGGGTGCATCGAAGTTGTCGATCGTTCCTGCTGCATTCACGGAAAGCAGGGGGTTGCCCCCGCAGTACAGCGTGTTCAGTGCCGTGTTCTTCGATACGTCAAGGGAAGTCAGCTGGTTGTTGTCGCATTCCAGATCGGTCAGTGCCGTGTTATGGCTCGCATCGAGAGCCGTCAGCTGGTTGTTGTAGCAGTACAGATTGGTCAGTGCCGTGTTCGCCGATACGTCAAGGGAAGTCAGAGCGTTAATGTTGCAGCGCAGAGTGGTCAGTGCCGTGTTATGGCTCACATCGAGAGCCGTCAGCTGGTTGTTGTGGCAGTACAGATATTCCAGTGCCGTGTTCTGTGATACGTCAAGTGCCATCAGATTGTTGCTGCCGCAGTACAGAGATTTCAGTGCCACGAAATATTCCACGCCCGTGAGGTCTGCGATGTCCTTGTAATTGACATTGATCTCCGTCACGTTCACGATCTCCTCCTCCGACAGAACACCGTCACCATCGTCAAGGTTTTCGCTCACATAGCTGCGGAAATTCCCATCGGGGAAGTTTTCCTCATTGATCTCAATACCTGCCGGAAATTCGATGGATGCGGAAAGGGTATGCTCGCCGTTTTCACCGTCCACATCATAGGTATAGGACGCTGTACCGTCTCCTGTCAGGAGGAGGTAATTGCCGTCAGTACTGATTTCACAGCCGGAAAGGCCGCTCATCTTCGTGCTGTCAATGCCATAGTCAGCAAGACGGAGAATAGGTGTCGAAGCGACGAAAGAAGTCAGCGGTGATGCGTTATAGTAACTCGTGATGCCCGTTACAGCATTCACAGCAAGCAGAGGGTTGTTCATGCAGTACAGATAGATCAATGCAGTATTCTGGCTCAGGTCAAGGCTTGTAAGCTGATTGTTGTAGCAGTACAGTTCGACCAGTGCCGTATTCTTGCTCACGTCAAGACTCGTCAGCTGATTGTTGTAGCAGGACAGATATGTCAGTGCAGTATTATCGCTCACGTCAAGACTCGTCAGCTTATTGTTGTCGCAGGGCAGATATGTCAGCGCCGTATTATTGCTCACGTCAAGGCTGGTAAGCTGATTGCCGTAGCAGTACAGATATGTCAGTGCCGTATTATTGCTCATGTCAAGACTCGTCAGCTGATTGTTCTCGCAGAACAAATATTCCAGTGCCGTATTATTGCTCACGTCAAGGCTGGTAAGCTGATTGTCGTAGCAGAACAAATGTTCCAGTGCCGTAAAATACTCCACGCCAGCGAGGTCGGTGATTCCCATTTCACAAACCTTAATGCGAGTCACCGCAGCGATTTCATCCGCTGTCAGGATATTGTCATCCGTTGTGTCAAAGTTCTCGTCAACGTAGGTGCGGAAGGTCTCGTCGGGGAAGTTTTCCTCGCTGATCTCCACATCGCCCTCCGCCGCAGATGCGGTCAGCGGAATGGAAAATGTTCCATCCGGGAAATGCAGCAAGGTCATGCCGCACATCGTCAGCGACGCTGTAAACGCCAGGGTTCTTTTCAATTTACTTTTCATGCAAGTACCTCCTTTTTGGATTTGTTTTTTTGCGATTTTGCGATCATTTTCTGTCGTGTCGCTTCCACCGCCTGCCAGTTGACAGCGGTGATATAGTCCTTGAAGTCGGAGAGGATTTTCCTTCCGAAACTTCTGTAGTCCATTGCGATGATTTTCTGAATTTTCTGATTACGCAGGCTTTCCGGTACATTGTACAGACGCATTGCCGCATCCAGTCCGCAGGCAACACGCATATCAAGGCTTACTTCCTCCTGCCCTGCCGATGAGAACATACCATATTCTATGGCAGAGTACAGGTTTTCCATGACGGCGAACTGCTCCTCCGTCCAGTCGGGATTGAACTCTTTGAAGATCTGCTGGGTTTTTCTTGTATCATTCTCCCGGATGACCGCAAGGGGCATCGGGTGGGTATAGGCTGCTATGTAGATGTCACGCATAGCTTTGCTTTCCTCCGCAATTGCCGCATTTGTGGCAAATTCAATGCAAAGCGCAAGCAGCGGTGACTTGTCCTCGTGTTCGAGCACTTCAATCATACGCCACTGAAAATCGCAGTGTTCCTTGACAAATTCGGTGAGAACGTGTTCTCTCTGCGGATAATGGAACGTCAGATTGCCGGGGCTGATATTCAGTATTTCACAGACTTCCTTGTTGCTGGTATCTGTGAATCCCTTTTCAATATATAGTTTAGATGCTATCTGAACGATCATCTCTTTTGTTGGTCGGTTTTTGGCTCCTCTGGCGATGACGATCCCCTCCTTGTCATTGTATAAAGCTGTGTTTTACAAATCTTTCCTTTATTATACACGATATGACACAATTTGTCAATAGTATCGCTACTATTCTAAAACGTTTTCGGAAATATTTTTTGAAAAAACAAAACCACCGACGGGGTGTCAGTGGTTCTGATCATATTCAGTTTATGCCTAAATGCTTTTCAATCACCGCCATAATCTCATCCAACCGCTTCTCACCAACACCCTTGATACTGCCGATTTATTTTCTCAGCTCACCAAGATCAAGCGTCGGAGCTTCTGCATCTTCCATGACGTTGTGATAGTAGTTTGTGAGGAAGATCTGCATTTCTTCACGAGTCATGAATTTGATCGGGCCGCCGCCAATCTGATTCTTGTGGTCATACCACTGGGAGTCGCTGATGGTAATGCTGTCGTGCTTGCCGTATCCGTCATGATAGACAAGCTTGAATTCTCTGCCCACGGGGACTAATGTTTCACCTCGCATTCTCAGAAATGTTGGCAGATCTACGCTGTTGGCGAGCTGTTTCTGCTCGTCGGTGTATGGGATATATGGCATGGTTTCACCTCCGTTCTGAAATAGAAAAAGCCGTCTGTGATTGTTAGTCACAAACGGCTATGTAACAGTATTCAACTTTATAATCTATGATTAATTGCATACATCGGGTCTTTACTTTCTTACGGATTATCCTCATATCCATCACAGATTTGTTCAATTGCACCTTTTAACAGAGCGTTGTCAAAGACAATTCTGTAATCTCTATAATCCCACTCCGGCACATCATCTAATCCATCACTTGAATAATAAATCTCGGAATGTCCGTCCTCATCGGTTTTTCTGATTGCTTCAAGCAGCTCTGAGGCAGGCATATCATCAACGATACCACGGCCTGCACCATCAAGGATTTTTGGATATGCTGTTCCGTGTCCTCTTGGCATATCACTTACGTCCAAAAGTTCAATATGAAATACTTGTTCACACCCCATGTCATACGTCATTTCAATCGTGTCACCCACGCTAAGACCAAGCTGACCTACTTTATATGCTCGGAGTAAATTGCGTTTATAAATCCCTTCTTCAGTAAGGAAATACGTTGTGTCCTTGTACTTCATTTCAAACAGGTGATACGCTTTAGTATCGAATGTAGCCAACACCATGTATCCAAGCTTGGAAAGAGGATAATTGGAAGAAACTGCGGCTGTTCGCCATATTTTATTGTCACAGCCTGCATATGTGATTTTGAGTGTATAAACTTGTACTGCCATAGGAAATTTCACCTCAATGTAGAGAACCTGAGCAAAGCGTTCTCATTCTTTTGTATCATTATAGCACACTTTTTCTTCAGTTTCAATATGTAAAGCCCGAAAATCAGGCTTTCGGTCAGATGCCTACGACGTTCCACTGTGTTGTCTGATATGGTCTGTCAATAAGGAAAAAGAGCCTTCGTGATTGAATACTCTTTGTATGGTATTCAGTTGTTTTTCAAAAGCTCACGTTTCATCAGACATAGGTCGAACACATCAAGTCTGTTATCACTGCACAAATCTGCAGATTTCCAATCTGCAAGCTTTGTATCTGGAACAGCAAGTAACCACTTCTGAAGTGTTACCACATCGGCAACATTGAATTCACCGTCAGCATTGACATCACCTTTCGGAATAAGCGTATTAGATTCAGTTTTCACATTCTTACAATGTTCACCAATGATGTAGTTTTCGCAATCCCTGATAATATTGTTCTCAATTGTCAAGCCATTCACATTGTCCGCATTGATGACCTCCTGATAGCATGAAGCGAACTGATTGTCCGTAACCCTGATTTCTGCCAACGGAGTATTCTGAACACGTTCACCATTCAGCAGACTTTCAATGGTAATGACATCACCTCTGCCTCCGAAATTACACTCGATAAATGTATTATTACTGATCTGAATATGGTCTGCACCTGTTCCCTCGATGACTTTATCGTTCGGAATGTCTGTGCGGACCTCTTACCGTAGAGGGGAATAACTTTCTCCACTTCAATCTGCATCGGCTTATAATTATGAGCCTTGTGATTGAGCAGAGCATTGAATGTGATTTTCTTCATGGGCATCATCTCGCTTTCTTTTAATAGTATAGGGGAAAATAAAAATGCCGAACCAATCGAGAGTAGTGACTCCCAATCAATTCGGCATAACGAACAAGAAACCGTCGGAAACTTTGTGAAAGTTTTTCTGGGTAAAAAAGAGCAGTATTCGGAAATTTCTCTCCAAATCTGCTCTCACATCTCTTGAAAATGAAAAAACGCCCGTTCAAGTCCTCTTTTGAGGCTGAAAAGGCAAAATGTCATCTACGGTTTTGTATAAAAAATTTCGGCGTCAGAGCATAAAAAAACCACGCAACTGCGTGGTTTTTCGCCCTGTCATCTATTTTGGGCATAAGAAATGTCAATACGTGACGAAATTGATCACTACCATGCCAGTCTGAGATCGGCAGGTGTTTCACCGTCAACATATAGAATACAAGGGTGTAGTTTGCACTGGTTTCATACCCATTTGCCCATTTCATAAGCCACGATCATAACATTTGTATCCTTGACCTTGCCTTTTTCATAAACACTCATCCCGTAGATGATACCCATCTCCTTTGCACCTTTACGCAATCGGCATAACCACGGAAGCAGGCGATTGTAGTGTCTGCCGAAACCTTTTCTTCATCGGCGGCGGTGACGATGTAATAGAATTCCTTATCCTTGACCTCCAGCCAACGAGCAACAATTCTGTCGATAAGCGCTTTCTGCTGTGCATCAACAGAGTAGAAATATACGGGACTTGCAAACACAAGTACATCGGCATCGATTATTTTCTGCAGTACCTCTGCCATATTATCCTTTATTGCACATATTCCCGTATCACGACAGGCGTAGCAAGCAAAGGTCAAGATAGTTGCTCTGCAGCTTCTTCATGGATTCCAGAACAGATTTCATGCGTTCCTCATATCCATAATGCTCAATCCATTGCTAAGCTTTGCGAGATACAAAAGGTTTTGGAATTCAAGGAATGGTATTACACCACTGCAAAGGAAAACGGTCCAACGAGTGTTCCGAGAAATATGTCCCTTGAAGAACTGCCGGAGCAGTTCAGAGAAATCAGAAAAAAATTACGCAACGAATGACAAAACGGTGGCAAATACAAATTTTGCCGCCGTTTCACTTTTGGGTCAGCAGGGTTCAGAAGTCGTTTCTTTTTTTGATTTTATTGTCCGATTTCGAGATTTTTGCGCAAAAGTGTCCAATCGGTATTTTTTTATAAAACCCACTATTTTGCGATAAAAATTAGGAGTTAACTCTCACCAGTCCAATTAAACTGTTCAAAAGTTGACTCCTATTTAACTATTTAGAAAGCCGATACATCATACACGGTCTGCCACCCGTTTCGTAGTCGATCTCGGAGAGTAGAATTCCTTTTTCGGTAAGGTAATTTAGGTATCTTCTTACTGTAACGCCCGTAAGACCGATACGCTCGGAAATTTCGTCGCCCGTTGTCCATCTTGATGGGTTCTTTCTCATTTCGTCGAGAATGACCTGCATGGTCTTTTCTTGTATGCCCTTGGGATAGAGTTCATCGCTTTTTTTATGGGAGTTTTCAATGATAAAATCGATGTTTTTCTGATTGAGCGTATCAAAGTCTTTAAGTGCGGCAAGGTGCGAAACATATTTATCAAGCGCAATACGAAAACGGTCATAGGTAAACGGCTTGACGAGGTAATCCACTACGCCGAGATGTAAGGCTTCCTCCAAAGATGCGCGGTCATTTGCCGCCGTTACCATAATAATATCCACCGATTTTTTATTTTTTCGAATCTGACGGAGCGTTTCAAAGCCGTCCATCAGTGGTATATATACGTCCAAAACGATCAAATCAACGGTGTTATTTTCAAGATATTCAAGTGCACTTTTTCCGTCCTTGCATTTTCCCACAACGCGAAAGGCTTTGTTGCGATTGACATACTGCTCGTTGATCATTGATACCATTGGATCGTCCTCAACGATTAAAACCTTATAATACATTTCCTTACTCCTTTATTTACCGAGGATTACGGTAACCGTAGTGCCCGTGCCGAATTGAGATTCAATTATGATTTCACCGCCGAGATTTTCAACCATTCGTTTGATCTGATAAAGCCCCGTTCCTCTGCCTTCTCCCTTGGTCGAATAGCCGTTCTGAAATACTTTTTCCATATTCTCTGGTTTGATGCCAACACCCGTATCGTTTGCCGTAATCAAGAGCGAACCCTGATTTGAATAGATACCAAACAACAGCTCCTTCGGTTTGTCATAATCTCCATTCGCTTCATTCATCGCGTCAAAGGCGTTATCTATGAGATTACCGATCACCGTGATCAACGTTTCTGTGGGAATGGAATAATCGTTCTTTGAAAACGCCGAGCCTTTCTCCAAAACAAACTTCACATTCAGCTCGGATGCTCTTGCCGATTTGCCAATGAGCAGAGCTGCTACGGCAGGCTCGGAGATTGCCGACATAATTTTGCTGATCGTTTCTCTCTGCACAATGGTGAAATTTTCGATATAAGCGGATGCCTTATCGTACATTTCCATTTGCAGAAGACCGAGAATGACGTGAAGCTTGTTGGTGAAATCGTGGTTGTTGGCTCTCATAGAGTCCACGAGGTATCGTGTTCCCGCAAGATCCTCCATCAGCTTGATATATTCCTCGCGGTTATGCAGAATACCGACAGCACCGATGATCTCATACTCATTTTTGATCGGTATGCGGTCGATGAGAAGATTGGTGTTTTGAAAACGTGACTCGTGTACGCCGAATTCCTTTTCACCAGCTAAAAGTGTCCTTTCAAACACGGCGGGATCGCATATCGTTTGAAGGGGCTGACCGACAACATCATTCTCCGCTGAAAGCTCCTTGCATCCAAGCATTTTCATTGCGGATGTGTTGATAAATTGCACCGTTCCGGTTTTATCAATAGCAAGTACGCCCTCCGCGAGTGATTCCAAAATATTATCTCTCACTTGGTACATAGCGGAAAAGACATCCGGCTCATAGCCGTGAAGCTTCTTTTTGATGTTTCCCGAAAGCTCCGCAGAAATGATAACCTCCAACAGAATGGCAACAGCAGTGATCAGCGAGAAGATCAACAGTGTATGAAGCGTTTCTTTTCGGATGTTCGCTTGAAGCATTACCGTGATAACGAATCCGACATAATTTCCGTCCTCGTCGTAAATGGCAGCGTAGGCACGGCGTTGCTTTCCTGATGGGCCGTCGTTATCCTCGGCATAGAACTCGTTATCCTCAAACATAGGCATCGTACCATCGTATATCGTGCCAATCAAGGCGTGTTTGGTGTGATACAAGCGCACGTTATCTGTGCTTACAATGGAAATAGCGTCAATATCTCCGAGGGATTTTTGCAACGAATCGAAATACTCGATCAAGTATTCGGTGTTTATTCCGCTTTCCATATCGTCAAGCAACGGAGAGGTGGCGATCGTTTGAGAAATATTTTGTAGGTTTCGATCTCGCTTTTGCGTTTCAAAAGTTACGTTGATGATAATTCCCGCGCCGCCAAGCACGATTGCGAGCAAGAGGATCAGTATAAGCTGCGTTGAGAATATTCGTTTTTGTATTTGGTGAATGGAATTGCTTACCGCCAATTTCTTCTTTTTCATATATGCCTCCCCATTATATGCTACCCTTATTATTATATCATATTTTTACTTTTAAAAATAGCTTTTGAAAGTAAAATAAATAAAAAATGAGAAAAAAAGATATCCTTTATTTTTGTAAAATTGATTTATACGCTCTCTCGTGATATGCTGATAGCAACAAATAACACAAAGGAGATTTACTTATGGAAATTGCACCTATTCTCGAAACAGTCATGCTCGTATGCTTCGGATTTTCTTGGCCTATGAATCTGTTTAAGGCGTACAAAGCACAAACCTCAAAAAGTACAAGTCTGCCATTCATTCTTCTTATCATCACGGGTTACATAGCCGGTATTTCAGCAAAGATCGTACTGGGAAATATCAATTATGTATTGGTAGCATATCTGCTTAACCTTGCAATCGTTTCTCTCAACCTCGTTGTGTATTTCAGGAACGTGGCACTTGACAAAAAAGCAAATAAGAATTAAAGGAGATTACAGATATGTTTGAAACAGAGATTGCAAAATATAAATTCCTCAATCAGCTTGCCGAGGCTGACGGTACGGTTATTTTCGGTGGATGCAGTGATGTTAATATTCCTCTTGGAGAATTGAAGCAAGCATTCGCACTAAGCGGCAATATCTACAACCGTAGCTTTTCGGAGCTTTCGGCAGCTGATGCGGCAAAGATTTACAGCGAATGCGTTGCCGAGCTTTGCCCCGACACCGTCATTGTACATATCGGAGATGCGGATGTTTCCGACTTTGGCGGTAAAGAACCCGCATTTGAAGAAAACTACCGCGCTCTTATCGGTGCTATCAGAGAAAAAAACAAGGGGTGCCGCATTGTCATCGTAGCCTTGAAAAATTACGATAACAATACCACTATAGCAGAGATCAACAAGCTTCTCGGCGAGATTGCCGATTCCGAAAAATGCGAATTTGAGGACATTTCGACAAAGCGCGTGTGGAACGTAAAGGAAAGCAGCGAAACTACCTCGTTTCTCTATGACATCGGATTTGTCAGGCCCTTAAATATCAAGCGCCCCATCTACAATCTCGTCAAAATCCTGTTCTGCTACGAAGGCTAAGCAAAAAGCATCTTTCACCGAAAAGTTCAAGGCGCTTTTTCACTCCGTATTTGATTTTGAGCCTTTGCAATTTATCACCAAAAGAATAGAAATAAGAAATTGGAGATTGAATATAAAACTGCATGTGGAATTGCCGTCACGATTGCGGAAACATATATCTGTATCAGCAACGGATATTTTAAAATGATGCGTCACTTATCAACTGGCGTGCGGCGATTTGTGTGAAAATGAGTTTATTGATGTATTTGACCTTTGTGTTATGAAACGTGAGTTGCTCACGATGAGTTAAGCAGTCATTTCCAGAAGTGTATAGCGAAAATCCTCCCCTATGAATGAGACTTCTGCAGTTCGGAAAGAAACAAAAAAACGCCAAGAATAAGAATTCTTGGCGTTTTCTTATTGGAGCTGGTGACAAGAATCGAACTTGCAACCTGCGGTTTACGATACCGCTGCACTACCTTTGTGCTACACCAGCATTTGATATTCACTTTTGATTTTGCGAGGCTCAGAGCGTACGTGTGTGAAGTCGCAATACCGACAACTCACGACCTGCGCATATCCGGTCAGAAATATAGTCGCCTTGCTCAGCTTTCGCCCTCGCAATTCTCCTTATTTCTTCCCTTCGCAGACTCCTTTCATCTGCCACTGGCAGCAGTCGTCTGCTCAGCAAATGCACTGCACTACCGACTGTGCTACACAAGCAAACGGAAGCTGAAGCATCCGTGATTACTTATTAATTATACACCAAAAGTCTGCTGATGTCAAGAAAAAAATCCGGCGGAGTAAATAACTCCGCCGGAGCATAAAACATCAATCATCAATATACTCAAGGATATCACCCGGCTGGCAGTCCAGAGCCTTGCAGATAGCCTCAAGCGTTGAAAATCTTATGGCACTTGCCTTACCTGTTTTGAGCTTTGAGAGGTTAACGTTGCTTATCCCGACCTTCTCGCTCAGCTCGTTGAGACTTATTTTTCTATCCGCCATAACACGGTCGAGTCTTACTATAATAGCCATTTTTCCTCCTTATACCGTATCATCCGACTCCTGCTGGAGCTTAGCGCCGTGTGAAAATACGTATGCGAGAGAATAAATAACAGAGCCGGCAAACATATACCCTATACCTGTTTCAGCATTTGCATCAGTTAAAGCTTCAACAGTACCCTTCGGCTCGATCAGGCAGATAACCGCCAGTGCTACCATATAAACTGCTCCACCCCATAGCAATGACCTTGAAACAGATTTGATCTTTGAGGCAATTTCAGTTGAAAAAGGTTTTCCGTTTTCGGACATTTTCTTGAAAAATAGGCAAAGAAAATATACAGCGGCACAGTGAAGCCCCAGCTCTATCACATACATTATGGAGCTATAGACGACACCTTTATCAATATCATTAGTGACGAACTTATTTATCAGATTTACAGGCATGCTGAGGAGAAGTGCTCCCAGAGTGATTACTAAACAGTAATATATATCCCTGCAATTTTTAATAAAGCTTTCCTTCTCTCCGAGCTTAACTTTTTTTCTCATGATATACCTCCGGACAAGTTATATAGTATCATCCGACTCCTGCTGGAGCTTAGCGCCGTAGGAGAAGATCTGGACGAAGAGAATAACAACGGCAGTAAGAAGGACTGCGGTGAGCGTGATAGAATCCGAAGTGAGACAGCTTATAACAGCCCACGGGATCATTGAATAAGCGAAACGCTTCATGCGCTTTATAACGTTTTCCTCGAAAGGAGAGGAACATTTTGCAAAGGCTGACGCAAGCTTCTGACCGAAGATCGCAATAACGAGAGCAGCGCCCATAACAAGTGCAGCGCCAAGGCAGGTTCCGGCGAGTATCCATTTAAGGCTTGAAGTCTCGATATTTTCGATTCCGGCATCAAGACTTACAGCAAGCTCAGAATCTGAGATATGCTGGCTGTCGACGTTAAATTTAAGACCCTTGATGAACGAGCCGATGCTCAGACCGTCGATACTTCCGAGATTATCAAGCTCCTCGAGATCCTCGATATCCTCGTCGATATTCATGAGGAATGGGACTTTATCGGTATCGATGATAAGCTCAGCGTTTACATTTCCGCCGACCTTAATCATGCCGTCCGGAATCATCATGCAGGCGATGCTGCCGATGATACTTCCAACAATGCCGCAGATGATGAGTATCTCAGCAATGATCACGATAACCTTGCTGACCTTGCCGATAGTGTTGATTCTTTTGATATACTTGTTCTCCATGTTAAACCACCCTTTTATGATTTGATAAAGATTTGTCGAATAGTTTTATTCGTCCTCAGCTGATGTTTACAGTATAGCACCTGTGTTTACGTTTGTCAATCAAAATTTATCGTTTTTCATTAAATTTGACATCCTGCACAAACAGCACGCCGCATTTACGGCTGGGGGCTGTAACAATTGACGATAAATTTTTAATGTTTATCGTTAAATCCCAATTCGCAAATGGATTCTTGCTCTTTACAAATTTGAATCTGCCCGGCACCGCCGGACACATTTAATTCCGAATTATCACCTATAATAAATGCCATTTTTTACTGCAACTTGCACATTCCCTAAGCAATATCACACCACGTTTTCGTCAATGTCACAAACTTTTTGCAAAAACTCTATATTTATTTCCCGATATGTGGTATAATGTCTGTGTAAGAACTAAACTGCGCCAAAAAAAGATACAGGCGCTTAACCTCATTACAGCAAAATAAAGGAGTCTGCTATGGGTAAAGATGTAAACAAAAGAAAAAGTATATCACGTTCAAAATTTCTCACCGAGCTTGTTATCTCGGCTGTTATTATCGGTCTCGGCGGATATGCCGCTAAAACCTGCTACGACAGGATCTCTGACGTCGGTCAGTCTCCCTATGCCGCTCAGCAGGATGTGATCGACGAAAATATCATCGAGCCAACTACCGAGCCGGTCGATCCAAATAAGATAATCTACGAAAACGCTGAGCTTGCCCCAAGAGATAAATTCAAGGGCAGCCTCATCCTCGTTAACGAGGACTGGCAGTATTACGCTGGCGGCGAGGATCTTGTAAGCATCAACGAAAAACTCGAGGAGGACGGCGTTGACTGCTTTATTGGCTACGATAATTCCGCTCAGGTGCTTTCCGTCGTATATGAAAACCTCAGGGATATGCTCGTCGATTTCAACGCTGCATCCGGCTATGACGATATCCTCATCGAGGGAGCTTTCCGTACCAATGAGCGCCAGCAGGAGCTTTATGACAACGACCTCGAGCTTACCGGAAATACTACCTCCGACAGAGTCGCTCTTCCCGGTCATAGTGAGCATGAGTGCGGCTATGCTGTGGATTTCGGTATCGTTACCGAGGGCGTGGAGTATGACGGTACAGGCGAGTACGACTGGATAAACCAGAACTGCTGGAAGTACGGCTTCATTCTCCGCTATGCCGAGGACAAGACTGATATCACAAAAATAAAGTTCGAGCCGTGGCATTACCGCTATGTCGGCGTGCCGCACGCTTACTATATGTCAAAGAACGGCATCTGCCTCGAGGAGTATATCGACCTTCTCAGAGACTATACCTATGAGGGCGAGCACCTTGAATTCAAGGACGATAACGGTACGGAGTACGAGATCTATTACGTTCCCTCCGATGACGGCGCAGAGACGATGCATATACCGGTGCCAAGCTCGCTCAAGTACGATATCTCCGGCAATAATGCTGACGGCTTTATCATCACTGTTTATCCCGGCGTTGAGGCTGATTCCTCCGCTCAGGAGCAGATGGATGCCGCTGTAGGTACTGCTGCCGCTGATACGACTGAAGCAGCTGAGGAGACCTCTGCTGAGGATGAAACCTCCGGCGAGGAGGAGACTGATACCGAGGACGGCGACGCTGACGGCGAAGAAGAGGAAACTTCTGCTGAAGAGGAATAATATATATATAACTGTCAGGGCGAACAATGTTCGCCCTTTTTTGTGCTCCGGCGGGGACATCCCTTGCGGCTGAGCGCAGCGAAAACGGGCTGATTCATTCCGAACCAGCCCGTTTTCTTATCAGAGAAGCAATGATGTTAATCATTACTATATCATATTCGCTCCGGATGAAAAATATTCCGGAATCATTTTTTATTTTCCAGCCCCTCGGCACGCTTTTCAAGGACGTAGAGCAAGCTCTTCAGATTATCGCCCTGATCGGGGAAATCACATCCGATGACCTTTGGCGAAACCTGAAACTTCACACGGAAATCCTTCTTTCCGTCAGGAAACGTGATATCGATCACCTTCTGACCGAGCATTGCGTCCTTTATCTTCACCTTGGTGGCTGTTTGGATATATGCCGATCCTGTGGCAGTTCTTCCCAGACAGCTCTGCACGATGAGCATTCTTCCGGTGCTTGTGAGGGCAACGAATCCAAATACATTGGAAGGGCCGCCGAGTACTCCGAGGATGCCTGTCTGCTTGAATCCGCAGTATACCGGACTGAGAAGCCGTTCGCCGCTCATAAGCATTGCGTTGAATGTTTCGTTCATAAAAGTCTGATTTAGTTTTATCATTGTTACCATTCCTTTGCGCCGCCATGAATATTGCGCAGGCAGTGCCATCAGCATCGGGAGTGCAGTTTCAGACAAAGCCTATTTTAGAGCTTATTTTTCTCGTTTTCGATCATTTTGAGGAGGTCGTCGACTGACATATCAGAAGCGCTCTTCTTCTTTGCATTAGTCTCGGACTTAGTGATGATATCGTCGATATCAGGCGAGCTGCTCTTTCTTCCATAGGAAGCAGAAGGAGTTCTGAGCGGAGCAGATCTGGGGGCATCATTTCTTGCAAGCTCTGCGAGCTGAGATTTTGAGAATACGCCTGTAACGTCGCTTGCTGAGCCGGCAGCGTGAGAAGGAGCAGCGTAAAGTCCGCCGTTTTCAGCCTCAGCAGTTTTTCTGAGCATTTCCTCTCTGAGGGCGTCCGCAGTGGGAGCAGTGGATGACTGACCGCCTACGTTTCTTGCAGCGAAGGATGACTCAGCAGAGCGCTGATGTCTTGCTCTGTAGTTATCGGACGGAGACTCAGGGCCTGTAGAACGCTGGGTCTTGAACTGCATAGTACGCTCCTTTTCCTTCTGGTAAGAGGAATTGGGGTCGACCTGTTTCTGGCTGAAGTTCTCAGCGATAGACATCTTCTTGCGTTCAAACTCATTGCTGGGCTGGATCTCCTGAGAAGGTTCAAAGAGGGGATTCTGCTTTTCGTGAGAAGGAACCTGAGCAGCCTCAGCAGCAGCAGCCTCCTCGTCGTACTCATAGAAATCATACTTATCGCCGTCCTCGTCCTCATTAGAGGAAGAAGCGATCTTCACGATGAGGAAGATAACGAGGATAACGCAGGGAAGGATAAGCTGGAGGAGTATACCCTTTATATTAGTAGTAAATCTGATATAGCTTCCGATCTCAGCGCTCTGGGAATTTCCGGTACAGATAGCAGCGATCTTGTCGGCAGTAACAGTAACTCTGTCGCCAGCCTCATCGAGGAGCGGAGTAGAGCCGATAGTGAGAGCATATTTTTTCTGACCGTCCTCACCGACGATGATATCGGAGATACCACGTACGATAAGGTCATCGCTTCCGTCGTCAGCATGGCAGAGGACGATGTCATTCACAGCGACATCTGAGCCGTCGGTCTCAGCAGCGAACACGGCAGCACCCGGAGCAACACCCTCACCCTCGCTGTTTTCGTCGACGAGGTAGATGTACTTACCGAAGACATTCGGAGTTTTGCCGCCCGAGAATGCAATGTTCGTGACGAGGGACACTGCGATAAAGAGCAGGGCGATGATGATTATAACTGTTTTAAGGAGCGAAAATCTTTTTTTGTTTTCCATACTAATCAGTTCCTTTGCAATAAAATATGTTTTGTTTCTGAAAAAAATTCTGACTCAGGCAATATATATCATATTATAGCACATAATCTGACGGATTTCAAACATTTTTACAGTTTTATTTTTTAAAAATATAAAAACCGTAATTTTCAAGTGATTTTCGTATACAAAACGCCGACTGAGGGAAGAATTATGGTGGAGGGGATGTGGAATTCGGAGTTCGGAATTCTCCATAATTCGTGCGTTATATTGACAAATAAACATTTTTTTGCTATAATGTTATTATTAGCGGCTTCTGACAGCCGGATTGTGAGGTATTTTAATGGGCGACAGAAAAAGTTTGATAAAAAAGCTCCTGATTTTTATGGGTATCATGGGCGTTCTCTCTCTGGGTCTTATGCTGATTTCTGCCTACAAGGAAAGCAGATCTCAGATCTATATTGACGTGACTTCCATGGAGCTTGTTCAGCTTGAAAAGCCGCAGGACGGCGATCCTATCGCTGTTATCGATACCTCCCTCGGCGAGATAAGGGTGGTTCTCTATCCGGAATATTCACCCGAGGCTGTTGAAAATTTCACCGAGCTTGCCGAGAGCGGCTACTATGACAATACCTACGTGTTCCATTCCGAGGAGGGAGTGTATTCTGCCGGCGGCGCTAAGCTAAAGGATGGCTCTATGCCGGAGGATTATGAGGAAACACGAGAGCTTGTCGAGAGAGAGCTTCACCAGAATCTCTGGCCATTCAAGGGCGCACTCTGTTCTATGACTACTACGGTCGACGGCGGTATATGGGAATCCATCTTCGGAGGCGAGACATATTACTGCGGAAGCAGATTTGCGCTGCTCAATACTGTCGAGTTCAACGACGAGTTCATCGCTGAGCTTCGTGAAACATCCGCAAGTGAGGAGCTTGCTGATGCATTTGTCGAAAAGGGCGGAATCCCTAACTTCTCCCAGCAGATGACTATCATCGGTCAGACCTATGAGGGTATCGAGGTCGTGGAGGAGCTTGCTTCGCTTGAAACTGAAGGCGATGAAAACGATACCTATAAGATCCCGAAGGAGGATATTATGATCCTTTCTGTCGAGATCGGAGAGTATTCCTCGGATGAGGAAGCTTCCGCAGAGGAGGAGTAATCTTCCTTTTCAGTCCGGAAATTACGTCATTTTGAAGTAATTGTCTATGATTTTTCAAAAATGTTTCCCCGAAACTCACAAAAATATCAGGAAACTATTTACAAACCGGACTTAATGTTGTAAAATAAATAGGTTGAAAAATTGCACACTGGGGTTTTACTTGATCTAAAAAGAAAGAAAAGTAAAATAATAGAATATGTCATTGCAGTCTTATTAATTATAGATTTGCAGATGTGCTGTGAGGACAGATTCCCCAAGGAGCGATTGATTATGTTTAAAAGAATAACTGCCGCACTGGTGTGCGGTGCTGTAACTATAGGCTGTATGTGCGGATGCGGCGAGGCGCAGGAGAAGATAAACTCCGTTACCGCCGGAAATAACGCTGCGGCTGATGCCGTGCAGATCACTTCAGAACCCTGCACTGAGGCGCAATCTCCTCAGAATGTGCCCGTCATGAACTTTACAGCACCCCAGATCGGTGAGCAGATCATCATATTGAATATCAGAGACTGCGGCGAGGTCAGATTCAGACTGTTCCCTGAATATGCCGGCGAAGGTGTTGAGAATTTCATCGCTCTCGCTTCTCAGGGCTACTACGACGGTCTTACCTTCCACAGAGTCATAAGCGACTTCATGATCCAGGGCGGTGACCCTCTCGGTGACGGTACGGGAGGCGAATCAGTCTGGGGAGGAAAGTTCGAGGGAGGCTGCGATCCGCACCTCATCCACGCTGCCGGAGCTGTTGCCTACGCTAACAACGGCTCAACCTCCACCAACGGAAGTCAGTTCTATATCGTCACAGGAGATGTCTACGACAGCTCAAGCCTTGCCCAGATGATGGCTTACTACGGAATGACGCTCGGCGAACAGGCGCAGAAGCTCTATTCCACCATCGGCGGTGCGCCGTGGCTTGACGGCTCGTATACCATTTTCGGTCAGGTGTATCAGGGACTCGATATAATCTTCGGGCTTCAGTATGCCGAAACCGATCCGGATACGGACACTCCGCTTGAGAGTATCATAATCGACTCCGTTACCGTTGCAGAATACAGCGGCGAGGAGCTTGACTGGTATATCTCCGATCAGATGTGATTCTTTTCCCCTGAAAAGGGGTGAGATATATGTGTATCCCCGCCTGAGGCGGATCAAAAGAAAGCGTTCAGGAGTAAAGACAACAGAGGTTTCCTGAAAATTAAGGAGAGAATGTTTTGGATAAATTTGTAATAAAGGGTGGACGCCGCCTTACCGGCGAGGTCACTATTAGCGGTGCGAAAAATGCGGCTGTGGCAATACTTCCTGCCGTAATTCTGTCCGATGAGCCTTGTATTCTTGAAAACGTCCCTTCAATAAGCGACGTTAATATCTGTCTGCGTATACTTAAGGAAATGGGTGCCGAGGTCTCTTCTCTCGGTAAGGACTGCTACAGGATCGACCCTACTAATATAAATAAATGCTGCGTGCCTTATGAGACTGCCCGCAAAATGCGTGCGTCATATTACTTCCTCGGAGCGTTGCTCGGAAAGTTCAATAAGGCTAGAGTCTCTATGCCCGGAGGATGTCCTCTCGGCGACAGACCGATCGACCAGCACCTCAAGGCTTTTTCTGCCCTCGGAGCTGAGTATACCCTCAGTCAGGGCATGATCGACCTCAAGGCTGATAAGCTCAGAGGAAGCCAGATCTTCTTCGACGTCGTTTCCGTCGGAGCTACTATGAACGCTATGCTCGCTGCTGTAAAGGCAGAGGGACTTACTATAATCGAAAATGCAGCTAAAGAGCCTCATATCGTCGATCTCGCCAACTTCCTCAACTCGATGGGAGCTAATATCATGGGCGCAGGTACTGACGTTATCAAGATCAGAGGCGTTGAGCACCTCGGAGGTGCGAATTATGTCGTTATCCCCGACCAGATCGAGGCGGGTACATTCATGATCGCTGCTGCCGCTACAAAGGGCGATATCCTCGTCAAGAACGTTATCCCCAAGCATCTCGAGTCTATCACAAAAAAGCTGGAGAAGATCGGCGTGAATATCGAACAGTACGACGACAGCATCAGAGTATGGGTCGACGGGCCGCTCGTGAAAACAAGCGTCAAGACTACTCCACATCCCGGCTTCCCAACCGATATGCAGCCGCAGATCGCTACGCTTTTAACCCTCGCAGAGGGCACAAGTATCGTCACAGAAGGCGTTTGGGAACAGCGCTTCCGCTACGTTGACGAGCTTAGAAGAATGGGAGCTGATATCTCCGTTGACGGCAAGGTCGCTGTTATCGAGGGAACTCAGAAGCTCATGGGTGCACCGGTAAAGGCGTGCGACCTCAGAGCTGGAGCTGCGCTTATCATCGCAGGTCTCGCCGCAAGCGGAATCACTGAGATCGAGGACATCCATCACGTCGAGCGTGGCTATGACTGCATGGAGGGTAAGCTCCGTGCGCTGGGTGCTGATATCGAAAAGGTAAGCTTCCCGGATGCTGAGGAACAGGCTGATCCTGACCGCAGAAAGACTGCAATTTAATAAAAATCCAAAGACGGCTTAGTGCCGTCTTTTTTGTTTATAAAGCGTCGGACAAATCAGCAGTGGCGGTCTTTGGGCTGATCGGATGCGCCGTCCCTACTCTTTCTGTCCGGCAACTGTTGAAATGATGCAAATAAACCGTCTTTTTACATAAAAATCAAAAAGCCGGAGCGCTTGTTTTTTCGACATAAGATGCGCAAAAATTCTCTAAAACGCTTTATTTTTTTTGAAAAATAGTGTATAATAGAAATAATAACTATTTTTCAGAGGTGGAGTATGTCTTGTAAATTTTCTCTCGGCATCGACGTTGGCTCGACTACCGTAAAAACTGTCATCACGGATGTTGACGGAAATATCGTCTATTCTAAGTATCAGCGCCATTTTTCTAAGGTTAAGGAGACTGTTACCGATCAGCTCAAGCTCATCCGTGCGGATTATCCTGATGAGGAGTTTGCGGTCTGTATCACCGGTTCGGCAGGTCTTGGTCTCGCCGATTCAGCTGGAATCCCCTTCGTTCAGGAGGTTCACGCTGCGTTTCTCGCTGTAAAGCAGAAGCAGCCCGACGCTGACGCTGTTATCGAGCTTGGCGGAGAGGATGCAAAGATAATCTTCCTCAACGGCGGAGTGGAGCAGCGTATGAATGGTTCATGTGCCGGAGGTACGGGCGCTTTCATCGACCAGATGGCTACGCTCCTCGGTATAAGTGCCGACCAGCTCGATGAGCTTTCGCTCCGTGCGCAGAAGGTCTATCCCATCGCTTCACGATGCGGAGTTTTCGCAAAATCAGATATCCAGCCGCTTCTGAATCAGGGCGCTCGCAGAGAGGATATCGCTGCAAGTATCTTTCAGGCTGTTGTCGACCAGACTGTCTCGGGACTCGCTCAGGGACGTACTATCGAGGGAAAGGTGCTCTTTCTCGGAGGCCCGCTCTTCTTTTTGAAGGGGCTGAAAAAGGCTTTCGTAAAGACTCTCGGACTCGATGAGAAACACGCCATTTTCCCTGAGGAAGCACCTGTTTTCGTAGCGTACGGCTGTGCGCTCAACGCCGCAGCCCTCGGAGATGCGATACCTGTGGACGATATCATAACTAAAATCAGCACGGCAAGAGCTTCTGATAATATCATCACCGGCGATCCGCTTTTTGCGTCTCACGACGAGTACGATAAATTCATCGACCGCCATAAGAAATATGACCTCGGCTATGCCGATATCCATACATACCAGGGCGATGCCTACCTCGGAATCGACGCAGGCTCGACTACTACAAAGCTTGTGCTTATCACCGGCGACGGAAGGCTCCTCTATAGCCACTATTCCTCAAATCAGGGTCAGCCGCTCGATAAGATCTCGGCTCAGCTCAAAAAGATCTACGCCGAGATGAACCCTGGCATCACCATAAAAGGCTCTGCCGTCACAGGCTACGGCGAGGAGCTTATCAAGGCAGGTCTTTCAATCGACGCCGGAATCGTCGAGACTGTCGCTCATTTCAAGGCTGCCGCCTACTTCTGTCCCGACGTTGACTTTATCATCGACATCGGCGGTCAGGATATCAAGTGCTTTAAGATCAAGAACGGTGCGATCGACAGCATCATGCTCAACGAGGCTTGCTCGTCAGGCTGCGGATCGTTCATCCAGACGTTTGCAATGGCGCTCGGCTACGATATCGCTGAGTTCTCACAGCTCGGACTTTTTGCGGAGCATCCTGTTGACCTTGGTTCACGCTGCACTGTTTTCATGAACAGCTCCGTAAAACAGGCTCAGAAGGACGGCGCTACCGTCGAGGATATCTCTGCCGGACTTTCAATGTCTATCATCAAAAACGCTGTTTATAAGGTCATCCGTGCAAATTCGCCTGATGAGCTTGGCAGGAATATCGTCGTTCAGGGCGGTACGTTCCTTAATGACGCAGTGCTGCGCTCGTTTGAAAAGGAGCTTGGACGAAATGTGATCCGTCCTGCAATTTCCGGTCTTATGGGAGCTTTCGGCTGTGCGCTCTACGCTAAGGAAGCCTCAAAGGGCAGCTCCTCCATCATAAGCCCCGAGGAGCTTGCAGAGTTCAGCTATACCTCAAAATCAGCCCAGTGCGGCGGCTGTACTGCTCACTGTCAGCTCAATATCATCAGCTTCGGCAAGGGCAGAAAGTTCATCTCCGGAAACCGCTGCGAAAAGGGCAGCGGAAAGGCTCAGAAAAATACAGTCCCGAACCTCTATGAGTTCAAGTACGACAGCATCATAAACTGCACTAAGACCGGTCAGCCTAAGCGTCCGCTAGCTACAGTCGGACTTCCGCTTACGCTCAGCTTCTATGAGCAGCTTCCGTTCTGGCATACGCTCTTTACGACGCTCGGCTTCAGGACGGTCATCTCTGAGGAAAGCTCACGAGAGATGTACTACCTCGGTCAGCACACTATCCCCTCGGATACGGTCTGCTATCCGGCAAAGCTCGCTCACGGACATATCGAAAACCTCCTCGACAAGGGCGTGGACTTCATTTTCTACCCCTGCATGAGCTACAACATCAACGAGGGCGGAAGCGATAATCACTTCAACTGTCCTGTAGTTGCATATTATCCGGAGCTGCTGCTTGCAAATAATCCAAGACTCAACGACAGGAATTTCATGCACCCGTATATGGATCTCAACGTCCGCAAGAACGTCATCCGAGTACTGTCGCAGTCGCTCAGGAAGTATAATATAAAGGGAAAGATCCCTGCCGCTGTAGAGAGGGCGTTCCGTGCGCTTGAGAAGTTCCGCAGCGATACTGCTGCAAAGGCAAAGGAGATAATCACTCAGGCTAGAGCTGAGGGAAGGAATATTATCGTCCTTGCCGGCAGACCCTATCACATCGACAAGGAAATAAACCACGGTATCCACAAGCTCATCACGAGTCTCGGCATGGCAGTAGTGACCGAGGACAGCGTTGCACATCTTGCAAAAACGCCGAAGCTTGGGGTATTGAACCAGTGGACGTATCACTCACGCCTTTATCGTGCGGCGAGGTATGTTGCGAGTCAGCCTGATATGCAGCTTGTGCAGCTGGTATCGTTTGGCTGCGGAATTGACGCCGTAACGACAGACGAGGTGAGGGAGATACTTGAATCGAGAGGAAAGCTGTACACACAGCTTAAGATAGACGAGATAAACAATCTTGGAGCTGCAAAGATAAGGCTGAGGAGTCTTGTTGCGGCGATGAAGAAGAAGTAAGAAGAAGGCTCCGCAGACAAATCGGGATTCCAAAGGGCGGGTCTGCCCTTTGGCAGGGTCAAGGGACAGAGTCCCTTGCAGAGCACGAGACAGAGTCTCGTCTTAAGAAAAACTAGTCAAACGAGCGAAGCAATGTTTGACGGTCGAGCATCGTATTTTGACGGAAGCCGTATATTTTGCGCTTTACATTCGGACGGCTGCGCCGCCGGAAGTAGTAAAAGAAACCCCATCCGTCAAACTTTGCGCTTGCGGGCGCTCGTTTGACTGCCTTGTGCTGGCGCAAGCATTGCTTTTGCAATGCTTACGAGGCTCCTCGCCTCGTGCTCTCGCTCCGCTTTTTGAGAAAAAGCGGAGACCAAAAACTTCCGCCTTTGCCTGCGGCGCAACTTTCTATACACGAAACGGAGGATTTAAAATGCCGGATTACGCTAAGTTTACCGAGGATATGATCAAAACCCACACTATCCTCATCCCAGATATGCTCCCTGTCCACTTCAAACTCCTTATCAGTATCTTTGAAGCAAGCGGCTATAAAATGGAGCTTCTCCAGAATGACTCCCGTGCCGTCGTCGACGAGGGACTCAAAAATGTCCATAACGATGCCTGCTATCCGGCTCTCCTCGTTATCGGTCAGTTCATGGATGCCCTCAAAAGCGGTAAGTATGACGTCAACAAAACTGCTCTCCTCATTACCCAGACCGGAGGAGGCTGCCGTGCGTCAAATTATATCCATATGCTCAGAAAATGCGTGAATAATAATTTCCCGCAGGTGCCCGTCGTTTCGCTCAACTTCAGCGGACTCGAAAAGGACAGCGCATTCAGGATCAAGCCGCTTATGTTCCTGAAAATGCTCTACGCCGTGCTCTACGGCGATCTGCTCATGTCGCTCCATAACCAGTGCCGTGCCTATGAGATAACTCCCGGCTCGTCCGGAAAGGTTCTCGCTAAGTGGCAGAGGATCCTCGGAAAGATTTTCAAGACCGGAAGCAATGAGTATCTCAAGACTAAAAAGATCTACAGAAAGATCCTCGACGATTTCGCTGCCGTTAAGGTGAGCAGTGAGAAGAAGATCAAAGTCGGTATCGTCGGCGAGATCTATGTAAAATATTCACCGCTCGCTAATAACCACCTCGAGGACTTCCTTATCTCTGAGGGCTGTGAGCCTGTAGTTCCGGCGCTCATGGAGTTTATCCTGTACGTCATCGCCGGTACTATCAACGATGCCGAGATCTATGACAAGAAAACAAAGAAAACTACTGCATTCAGCGTTGCCTATAAGCTCATCCACAGCAAACAGAAGGAGCTTATCAGGGTCATGGAGGAGCACGGCAGATTCGATCCGCCCCATGATTTCGAGCACGTTCGTCACCTCGCTGACAAGTATATCAATCAGGGCGTAGTAATGGGCGAGGGATGGCTTATCCCTGCGGAGATGGCAGCTCTTGCGGAGTCGGGCGTGGAGAATATAATCTGTGCGCAGCCCTTTGGATGCCTGCCGAACCATATCGTCGCAAAGGGTATGGCTCGTGCGATCAAGAACGGCTACCCTAACGCAAATATCGTCGCTATCGACTATGACCCCGGCGCTACCCGTGTAAATCAGGAAAACCGTATCAAGCTTATGCTTGCCAACGCAAGGAGATAATTATGATAAAATCACGAGACGGAAGGATACTCGGCGGAAATGAGGGGCAGAATAAGCTCCTCGCAAAGCTCTATGGCTCGGCAGCCGGACGTGCTGTGCTGAAAGTGCTGACCGCAAGGTTTGTCTCAAAGGCAGCCGGAGCATTCATGGACAGCCCGCTTTCAAAGCCGCTGATAAAGCCTTTCATCCGCTCAAGCGGAATCGATACGTCCCAGTACGAGATGGACGGGATACGTACCTATAACGAGTTTTTCACCCGAAAGATAAAGCCGGGCGTGCGTCCTGTGGACATGACGCCGGAGCATCTTATAAGCCCGTGTGACTCAAAGCTTTCTGCCTACAGGATCAACCCAAACAGCGTTTTCAAGATCAAGGATGGCTACTATCGGGTGAGCGATATGCTCGGCAGCCGTAAGCTTGCGGAAAAATATGAAGGCGGATGGTGCCTGATATTCAGGCTGGAGGTTGATGATTATCATCGCTACAGCTACTTTGACAGCGGCAGAAAGTCCGGAAATACGTTCATTCCGGGTGTACTGCATACGGTGAACCCTATTGCGCTGGAGCATTATAATTTTTACAAGCGAAACTGTCGTGAGTGGACGCTGATGCGGACTGAGAACTTTGGCGATGCTGTACAGATCGAGGTCGGAGCGATGATGGTAGGCAGGATCGCAAATCATCACGGAAAGGGTTGTTTCCGTCGAGGACAGGAGAAGGGAATGTTTCTGTTTGGCGGATCGACAGTAGTGCTGCTGCTTGAGGAAGGCAGAGCGGAGATCGATGCAGATATTCTGAAGAATACAGCTGAGGGTTATGAGACGAAGGTAAGGCTTGGCGAGAAGATAGGGCAGAAGGTGTAAAAGCAAAACATAAAGCAAAAAGCATAAAGTTTTTTGCGCCGCTTTTCTTCAGAAAAGCGGTTAAGGTCATAGGGCGAGAAGCCCTATATCGACCGTAAGTCGATGCGCCAGCATAAAATAGCTCCCTGCGAGCGCAGCGATGCTGAGCGGACGGGCATCTTATTTTGCCCTAAGCAGTACAATGTAGTGCTTTACACTCGGACGGCTGTGCCGCCGGAAGAAGTAACAGAAACCCATCCGTCAATCCGGCACTGACGTGCGGTTGACTGGTTTGAGCTGACGCAAGCATTGCTTTTGCAATGCTTACGAGGCTTCTCGCCTCGTGCTCTCGCTCCGCTTTTTGAGAAAAAGCGGAGACCAAAAACTTTTGCCTTTGCCTGCGGCGCAAATAATGCAAAAAGACGATGCATTTCGCATCGTCTTTTATTTGTTTATCAGAAATCAAATTTTTCCTTCAGCTTCTCAAAAAAGCTCTGTCTCTTGGCATAATTCTTCTCATTCAGCGACTCCTCAAATTCCTTGAGCAGCTCCTTCTGCTTCTTTGTGAGGTTCTTCGGGATCTCAACCGTGATCTTCACATACTGATTTCCCCTGTCTGAACGGTGGAGCTTCTGCACGCCCTTGCCCTTGAGACGGAATACCGTACCAGTCTGAGTTCCCTCGCTGATGTTGTACTTCACATTTCCGTCGATTGTCGGAACAACGATCTCGTCGCCGAGAACTGCCTGAGTGTAAGTAACCGGTATCTCGCAGTGGATGTCATATCCCTCACGGGTAAAGATCGGATGGGACTTTACTGAAACGGTAACGTTGAGATCACCAGCGGGGCCGCCGTTAAGACCGCTGTCGCCCTGTCCGGAGAGACGGATAGTCTGACCGTCAGCAATACCAGCTGGGATATCGAAGTTCATAGTTTTGGGTGTTCTGACACGTCCAGCGCCTCGGCACTTTGTACACGGAGTCTTTACGAGCTTACCCTTTCCGGCGCACTTCGGGCAGACCTTAGTGGAGGAGATCATGCCGAAGGGAGTACGCTGGGCAGTTTTGACCTGACCACGGCCCTGACAGTCGGGGCAAGTCTCGGCAGTGGTGCCCTTTTCTGCACCTGAGCCGCCGCAGGCGTCACACGAAGCCATACGGCTGAGCTTTATCTCCTGTTTTTTGCCCTTGCAGGCATCCATGAAGTCGATAACGATGGATTCATTTATATCAGCGCCTCGTCTTGGGCCATTAGGGTTAGCTCTTGAGCTGCCGCCGGAGAAACCGAAGCCGCCGAAAATATTCTCGAGGATATCTCCCATATCGCCGAAGCCGCCGGAGAAGCCTCCGCCGAAGCCGCCTGCGCCGCCGCCATAGGACGGATCCACGCCTGCGTGACCGAACTGGTCATAGCGCTGTTTCTTTTCGGGATTTGAGAGAACCTCGTACGCCTCATTTACCTCCTTGAACTTCTCCTCACAGCTGGGATCATCCGGATGGAGGTCGGGGTGGAATTCTCTGGCCTTCTTTTTGAAGGCTTTTTTTATTTCGTCATCCGAAGCGCCCTTCTGGAGTCCGAGCACCTCGTAATAATCTCTCTTATTATCTGCCATATTCTTCTCCAATCTGCCTTGTAAGTAATTATCGGCGGATCATTCAACAATAGTGAACTTTTCGAGCCATGCATTTGTCGCATCGCCCACGTAGTGATTTCCGGTGATCTCCTCTTCGCTGAGGATGAGCTGATAAGCTTCCTCGTCGAGCGGAGCGAGCATCTGTACATCTGTCACGCAGTATTTTCTCAGCAGGGGCTTTATCTCCTCGAATATCGTCCCAGCCTGAGATTGATCGGTACCGACAGGAACGATGACATTCACGGAAATATCGTAGAACTCATGACCGCCCTGCGCATAGAAATCGTCCTCGAGGTAGTAGGTATAGTCGCTGCGGTCGGTATAATTTTTTCCTGCGACCTTGGTATCGAAGTAATCGAGTGAATTGTACCAGAAATTGGTGTGGTAATCGGGAAAGCTGTCAGAAAACTCATCAGCGAGATCTGAGCGCCAGCGTTTAGCCATGAGGTGAGTCTCTATGCAGCTGCTCACGTCCGAGCCGTCGGGATCGCAGGTGAGCGTAACTATCCTCTCGTCGCCGACGTCAAGATCAGGATCATTTTCAGCGGACTGGATCTCATCGTCCATGACGATCTTTATAACGTAGCTCTGGTGCGAATCGAAATGCACGTAGTAGAAATCGTATATCTTGTATTCAGATATACCTGCCTCATTTTCGGCATAGCCGAGCATGATATTATAAGCTTCGAGCGCATCATCGGTATAGTCCTCGTCCTGTGCACCGCTGCCGAGGGCGCTGTTATCGAGCGCAAGCTCCATAAGCTCCTCGAGGGTATACTCCGTAGGTTCCCATACAGGCGAATCACCTGAAAGCAGGCTGCATCCGGAAGCTCCTGCAAGGTACAATGGAGTGAAAGCGAGCGCCAGCCGCCTGAAAAATCTAGTGTTCATCCGAATCTCCTTATAAACGGCAACAGGCG
>JBGVIW010000026.1:0-15120 GCA_045128995.1 Ruminococcus sp. | reverse complement strand
ATACTCTGCTGTCAGCGTTCCTTACGGCGGTGACGAAGAAACTGCTGAATATGCTGAAACTCTCAGCGGTCAGCTTCTCTATCCTGCTTTCTATTCCTATAATAAGCAGAATGGTGCTAAGCTCCTCACCTTCGGTACCTCCGATATTCTGGAGTCAAAAAATATGCCCCAGACTACATGGCTCACACAGATGCTCTCTCTTTCATCCCTTATCTGGCTCTTCGACAGTAACTATGATATGGAGATCGGTAAAAAGAGTGTTTCATTTGACTATATGAGCTTCCCGAGTGCTGATGAGGCTACTTCAACACTTAGAATCTTCACGATCGTTCCGATCTGTATCGCTGTGATCGGTCTTCTCGTATGGCTGAAAAGGAGACATTCATAATGAAAAAACCTATTATCGCACTGATCGCACTTCTGGTACTTGCCGCTGCGTCATTCATTGCCTTCTTTATCGTTAAGAATAATGAGGATGAAAAGGCGGCGGACGCTGCTGCCAAGGCTGCTGATTATGTTCTTTTCGACTTTGATCCTGAGTCGATCGATCTCATCACATTCGATTGCCCTGACGGAGTTTATCAGGCTGAGCTTGACGAAAATGATGAATGGCAGCTCAAGGATTCAGATGAGTTTATCATGAGCCACCTTTATGCACAGACTGTCTGCAATTATGTTTCTTCACTCACTGCGGACAAGGATTACGGTGAGGCTGATGGTAATAAGAAGGAGCTATATGGTCTGAATGACCCTGTTTCTATAACCTTCAGCAATGCTTCTGAAGAATACACCGTACACGTCGGAGATCTCGACCCTACTTCTTCTTATTACTATGTGATGACCGATTCAAAGTCAAAAATCTACGCTATTCCCGCATCAACCGGAAGCGCCCTCAGAACAACTAGGATCATGATGAAAAATACATTCCTTTCTCCATATACTGACTCCGAAATCGCTTCAGTCGAGCTTTTCAAAGACGGAGAGCAAGTATATAATCTTACCTATAACGAAAATGACAGCATCTGGAATCTCGGTGGAAACTACTCTAACTTCGAGGTTGATCAGACTGTGATCACTACCATCATTTCCTATATCACAAGAGCTGAGGCTCAGGAATTCTTCGAAGAGAATTTCACTGATTATGCGAAGTATGGTTTTGACGATCCTCATGCTAAGGTTGTTATTACTGGTAAGGACGGAAAATCATATTCGCTTCTCTTCAGCCGATATGGCACAAATACAAAAACATATACTCATGTTCTATTCGAGGATTTCGGACAGGCTGCAATTTTCTATACCGGCGACGTTGATTTTATTGACTACGAGCCTTATGACTTCCTCGTAAAGACGATCTGCAACGTAAGCATCCACGATATCATCGGAATTGATTATGTTTCCGGCGATATCGATGCAAAGTTCGACGTTAAGATCGCTGAGAACAAAATCGATATGAACGGCGAGAATATTTCTTCTCTCAGCGGTGACGTTAGCATTGATTTCACAACATTCTATAATTCGATCATCTACAGAGAATTTACTAAGCTTGATTTCGATATCACACCCGATACAAACAAGCTCCTCTCCAGTGTTACATTCCATATGGCTGATGGCTCGGATAAGGTTCTTGAGATCTATGAGTACAATGATGAAGAATGTACCGTTTTCATTGACGGCGAATATACCGGCGCTATTGTAAAGAGATCCGATTTCACTGGAAAAAATTCTGTTGAGTACTATTATAATGAGCTTATCGATACAATTGACGATGCTCAGTGATAAAACTCACTAATCAAAAAAATCCGCTTCTGTTTATTTCAGAAGCGGATTTTCTATTTGTACTGCTTTAATATGTCAGATCGATACGCATAAGTAGCCTAGTGCCTGATTGTACATCTGGCGTGGAGGGATCTTTTTGCTTATCAGCAGCTCTGCAAAGTCGACGGCATCCTCGATGTTGCGTGAAAAATCGGATATTGTCTCCTTATCGCCGCTGTTGTAATCCTCAGCTTCGATTCCGTATGTACTTATCTCTTCACCGAACATCTCTATCCTTCCGGTAAGTACACGATAAGCTACCTTGTTATCTCCAAATACCTCCATATAGACTGCTCTGTCTCTGACTTCTCTTTTTGTTTTTCTGATTAGTCCAAACATTTCTTTCTCCTTTCTGCAATATGATAAAGCTCTTGTTCCTACTGTTTTATTGTAACACAGAGTACAAAAAAAGTGAATGGGTATAATCTGATTTATACTGTCGAAAGAGAATGAAATCTGCAAAAAAATATCCCCTGCTATGGAGGGGATTAATAATACATCCTATTCTATGTCGTTGAGCTGACTGAAGATCTGCTGCATCTGCATATCTGTTTCAGCTATCTTATCAGCGCATTCACGAAGCTGAAGCGACAGCTCCTTAGGGATCTCGCTCGATGTCTTATATTTGAGCTGATGCTCGAGACTAGCCCAGAAATCCATAGCTATCGTCCTGATCTGTATCTCAACCGGAGCGTACTTCTTTTGTGTCGAAAGATATACGGGAACGTTAATTATCATATGATAGCTCCTGTAGCCGCTTGGTTTTGGATTAAGAATATAATCCTTCTTTTTGATAACAACAAAATCATCTCGTCTGCTCAGGAGATCAGCTATTGCATAAATATCGCTTATGTAGCAGCACGTTACACGTATTCCCGCCATATCCAGAAGATTCTTGCTTGCCGCTTCAGTAGTTATCGGCAATCCCTTTTTCTGGAGTTTTCCGATTATTGACTGCGGAGACTTTAGACGGCTTTCGATATTGTGTATAGGGTTGCGCTGAAATTTGATGCTGAATTCATTGTCCAGTATATTAAGATATGTTTTTACAACTTCGATCGCTGAATCATAGAGATGCTGAAGCTCGAGGAAATCATAGAATACCTGTGACATCTGCGCTCTGAAAGACTCTGTCGGCTGTGTACCGCTGAGTGCTACCGGCAGGTTCTGGATCGCATCAATATAAAATTCCTTATCATCCATCTTACATCTTCCTTTCTGCTGTTCTATTTATATTATAACATACATCTACTGAATGTCAATCGGCTGACAGCTGGTTTTTTGGCGTTTTCCGGCGAATTTTAATAATACCTTACTGCTCGATAAGGATTGCACGGCATGGTGAACCATCTGCTCCGCTGAGCTTAAGGGGCAATGCTATCAGCATATATTCACCTTCACTTACTTCATCAAGAACTATTCCCTCAAGAATTACTATATCACTCTGAAGTAAAATTTTGTGTACCTCAGCAGTCTTATTATCAGAAACTGACTGCGGCTCTACTCCGAGAAGAAGCAGTCCTGACGAGGCAAAAATCTCAGCCGCCTCAGCGGTTATAGAAGCCTCACCTTTTATGAGCAGCCTGTCCTCAACTCCTTCAAGCAATCTGACAGCTTCGTCAGGAGTTATTACTCCTGACGCTTCTTTTACCGATACCATGCCCATGCATCTTGTCAGCTCAAGCTGTTCCACCGTTCTTCCATCTGCAAGAAAGTGATACGGTGCATCTATATGCGTTCCATTATGGAGACAGATGTTCATGTCACTCAGATTGCACATATCTCCGCCTGCGATCCTCAGAGCCGGAATCATTGCCGGAACGGTGTCTCCAGGATAAACGCTGGAAGTAAACAGCTCCTGAGTTATGTCATAGATCTTCATACATCCTGCCTTTCAAGTGACAGCTCTTCAAATGATGCCTCATAGGAAGGCTCAAATTTATCTGAATGAGCGTATTCTACTATACTTTTTGTGAATGCCTGAACCTCAGGTCTGGTTGAAATTTCAGAAAGGCGGCTTGTGCATACGAGAAGCTTTCCGCTGCCGATTTTCGCCTCATAGAGGATTCCAAGCTTATGATTACGCTCGAAATTATCGATCATCTGAACTATCGGGCGGCAGCTTGACGATGTTTTGTCAAGGACTGCACACTGTGCGTTTGAAACGATATGATACCACTGCGGAGTGGAGTAGTATTCACTCGGGAATCCACTGAGCGAGGGGTGAGTGTTATCAATAAGCAGTCCCATCGTTCCGACCGGAACGGGCTTGTTCATACTTTCAGATATCGAACGGAACATCGGATAGCACCAGAAGTCAGTACAATAGAAGCCCTCGATGCTCTCGGCAGTTTCGTTCGGAAGGTATATTACTCTCTCGCCGTCAGCCAGAAGCTTCTTTGCATCAGCAAGGCATTCGGTAATATACACAATGCTTCCGTCCTTTTCTGATTTTCCGACCACAGAAAAAGCTTCCTGAGGCTGAGGATATGTCCAGAGATCGTAGAAGTTGCGAGTATCCTCCGATAAAAACGGATTCTCACGTCGGATATTATGACATTCAAGTACTAATCTGAGCTTCTGAGGAGATGTGTTCTCTGGGATTGAAATTTTCACATTTCCGAGCTTTGCAAGTCCATAGAAGCCATCGGGAACGGATATTTCGCCGCTGCTTACAGTTTTGGTGTTACTCTCAAGCCTCCACTCGACGGTCTTGCCCTCAAGCAGCTCTGAGCCTGTATATCTGAAAAGTATCGGAACTTCAAGCTTTTCTCCCGATGTCACAATGAAACTGTCCAGCTCGGCAAGAAGAACTGCATCCGAACAGAAGCCATTCCAATCATCCTTATCGATTAGACCCTTGCTGTCCATAAACGCATCAAGCATTCCGACAAGTGCTGTTCCCTGTCCGCTGAAATCCTGAAGATCTAGGAGCTGGAAGCCTGCAATAAGCTGTGAGCGCATTGCTGCTTCAGCTTCAAGCTTATAGCACTCTGCCGAAAGCTTGCCTGATGCTTTGAAAAAGTCCTCTGCCTGTGAAAGCATTCCCTTTTCATCAAGACGCTCACGGAAGATCTCAAAATTCCTTGCCTTGAGGACTCCAGTATACTTTTCGATCTCTTTAAAATCAGGATAAACAGCATACTGTCCAACCTCATGCGTAACGACTGGCTTTGATGGGATAAGCCCTGCCGATGCAGAATCGATGCGCACTTTCTTCACTCCAGTGCCGTACTGGATCTCGATCTCTTTTGCGCCGCCATCAGATGCTTCTCCGGCTGTTTCGGGATGGATGAGGTTATCATAGCAATGTGATGTATTCGGCTCGGCTGTCTGGACAAATCCCAGCGGAGCGTCACACGTTGCATAGGAGCCTCTGATAAGCCTGTCACGGCTCAGGCGCACTCCGGAGAAGAAGTCATCCTCGGGAAGAATGCTCGGCCAGAACTGAAAATTATTGCTTCCCTGTGTATAAAGATGACGATCGTCAAGCGTATGATACTCCCTGAGGATCTCCGCCATTCTTTCACTGCTTCCCCAAAGCTCATTTCCAAGCGACATCATGACAAAAGATGCATGATTGCCGAAGCTGCGAAGAATTCTTCTTCCCTCTTCTATCAGGTACTGCTGCTCGGTTTCATTATGATTCTCATCGCCGTCAGCCGTTACCGTTCCCCAGAACGGAAGCTCTGGCTGCATATAGATTCCCAGCATATCAGCAGCGATAAATGCTGCCTCAGGCGGACAGCAGGTATGGAATCTGTAATGATTGATTCCCCAGCTCTTGGCGATTCCAAGAATTCTCAGCCACTCCTCAACATCTGTAGGTGCTGCGCCGGTAAGCGGAAAGATCATGCCATCATGCTTGCCTCGCAGGTGAACGGGAGTTCCATTTATCGCAAAACTCATTCCGTCGGCTCTGAACGCACGAAGTCCGAATGTTACGGAAGAGCTGTCCAGTGAGCCTTTAGCTCCGACTGTGAGAGTATACGTAACAGGATTATGTTCACACCAGAGAACGGCATCCTCGCCGAGATATACCTCTATTTCGCAATTCTTGCCGCTTACAGAAAACTCCTGCTCCTCAATGTAACGTCCATCAGACGAAGATCCAGTTACAGTCAGCTCGGCAGCTGATGCTCCGATCAGCTCAAATCTCAGCTTTACTGACCTGTTTTCAGGATCGGGATAAGCCTGAATGTCAGAGAGGCGCTGCTTATCGCTGATAATAAGTGAAAGCTCACCGGTGATTCCATTCCAGTTTGACTGGGTATCAGGCGATGTCATATGTCCGCCCTTTGTCGGGTATCCAGTATTGCTCACCATCACGGCAATCCTCAGCTCACCGCTTGTTACGAGACTGGTGATATCATAAATATGCGGAGTGCAGAGACTGTCAAAGCTTCCAGCCTTCATGCCGTTTATCCAGACCGTTGTAAGACGTGTACGTTCAAAAAGCAGCTGAATGTTCTTTCCCTGCCAATCGGAACCAAGATCAACTGTTTTATAATACCATGCATAGCCTTCATAAGCATAAGAGTCGGTAAGATATCCTGTTTCAGCCTCTGTATTCGGTTTTCCTTTTTTTGAGAGAGAGGTAGTTGACGGGAGAATTATTGTATCATCTCCGCCGAGGGTATGGTAGGAAGCGTCAAGTCCCAGCATCTCTTCATCAGCACGGAACTCCCACTCACCTGAAATATCAATTTTTCTTATCATATTATTAAACTCCTGATATTTTATTGCCTATAATTTTTTCCTAAATCGCAGGCATCACTCGTCCGCCCGAGACGGGGATATATGCGCCTGTTGTAAAGCTTGCGAGATCGGATGCCAGAAATGCAATCATTGATGCGATCTCAAGATCAGTTCCTCTTCGCCCAAGGGGAACTGTACTGTCATAGGCATCCTGCTTTTCACTGTGATTCTCACGGTCGATATGGCTGACTGTCCAGCCAGGAGCTACCTGATTTACAGTAATATTATGTCTGCCGACTTCCTTGGCAAAGCATCTTACAAATCCGTCGAGTCCTCTTTTAGCAGCTGTGTATGCACTGCAATTCGGCTCAGCCATCGCTGAGCATTCAGAATTTACCGCAATGAATCTGCCATAGTTTTTGCTCACCATATCCGGAACAAAAGCTTTTGCCATATAGACATTATGCATAATGCACGAATCAAACTGACTGTAATAGTCTGGAATATCCTGTTCAAGAACAGGTTTCCACTCGTACTGGATCACTGCATTGCAGACCACTATCTGAGGATTACCGAGAGTCTTAGCAATCTGCTGCTGCATTTTGAAAACCGACTCCTTGTCGGTAATATCTGCCTGAAAAGCAGCTGCTCTTCTGCCCTTTGAGATAATGCTCTGCACAAGCTCTTCTGCTTTTGCCGCATTTGAATTATAGTGAACTGCTATATCAGCTCCGCAGTCACTCAGAACGTCAGCCATTACTCTTCCGAGCTGACCTGTTGCGCCGGTAATCACGGCTAGCCTACCGGTTAGATCTATTTTAAGCATATTTACTCCTTTCAGGATGCGAGCAAAGCATTAACTGCTCCGAAGTAATCTCCGGATGCTGCAAGGGTATTTGCATCTGCGAGGGATGCATCATTCAAGACTTCTCCGTCCTTCATCACGAGAACTGAGCTGCTTACTGTATCGACCATGATCATAGTTCCTGTAGTATCCTTATAGTGCCGCTGATAATAGGAACGGCAGATCTCTTCATTCGGACTGCCGGTAGAATTCCCTGTCGCAAGCACTGAATACTCACCCGAAGCTCCTTCACGCGCTGTTTCAAGAGCGTCGATCTCCTCCGCAGTAAATATCCCTCCGTTATCAAATACATACTGAGAACAATACTCACCAAGCTGCATAAGGCGCATTATCGCACTCTTATAATCACCGCTGACGATCTCCTGAGTTGCCCAATACAGCGCATTGCTCTGAGCTGATTCCGGAATGGCAGTCAGGCAGCTTCCTTTCTTGTAAATGTAATCCTCGTTTGTGTCATTATTGATAAGCAGAAGCAGTCCGCTTCCCCTGCCGCTGTAGATGTCAACATATGCCTTCTCAGCATACTGCTCCGGAGTCATCTCTCCGAGTGAATCTGTCGTGACAACAGCAGCATTTATCAGGAATGTTTCATAAAGCCAGCCGGCATAATCATTGCACTCACTGAACTGCTCCTTTGAAAGAAGTCCGGCGTTATCATACACGTAAGTTCCGTCAGCAGGCTTTATATCACGGATGATCGCCTCTGTGGGCGGTTCGGTCTCAGGCGGAAGAGTAGTCAGCTCCGCTGGAATGTTTTCAGGAACTGAAGGTGCTTTGTCGGTCTTTCCGGAATCATCAGAACAGCCGCTGCATATCACTGCCGCCGCAAGAACAGACATGATCCCTGCAAAAATTTTTCTCAAAAAAATCAATCCTTACTCTTGTAATATACCTTATATTTTAGTATAATTTAAGAGAAAAATCAAGAGCATTTGCTTATTTACCCGGAATTTCACATTCTTTTCACAGTTTGCACAAAGGAGAAAATATGGATTACACTGTAAATGGAAACGATATAATCGTCAGCGAGAATGATCTTGATCTGGATGAGACGCTGGACTGCGGACAGGCCTTCCGCTGGAAAAAGATCGATTCAGATCATATCTGTACATACACCGGAAGCTTCCTTAACAGCAATCTGACGGTATCTCAAAGGGATGATGGTCTGTTTGTATTTCATGATACGACAGAACAGGATTTTCTCGAAAAATGGGTCAGGTACTTTGACTTTGAAACTGACTACAGCGAGCTTAAGAGACAGTTTTCTGAGGATGAGACTCTTTCCAAGGCTTGCAGCTTTGCAGGAGGAATAAGACTTCTCCGTCAGGACAGCTGGGAGGCTCTCATATCCTTTATTATTTCACAGAATAATAATATCCCCAGAATCAAAGGCATCATCGAAAGGCTCTGTGAGCATTATAACGGCAGGTTTCCATCATCGCAGGAGCTTGATGCTGAGAGCATTGACTCACTTTCATACTTACGCAGCGGATTCAGGGCAAAATATATTGCCGACGCTGCCAACAAAACCGCAAGCGGAATAGTCGACCTCAGTGCCATTGCAGCAATGCCGCTCGATGACGCAAGAACTGCACTGAAAACTATAGCTGGAGTCGGGCCTAAGGTCGCCGAGTGCGTCCTGCTCTACGGAATGTACCGCACGGAGGCTTTCCCTATTGATGTCTGGATAAAGCGAGTCCTCGAGCAATTCTATCCAAACGGCTTCCCAGAAATCGCCAAATCTCACGCTGGAATCGCTCAGCAGTACCTCTTCCACTATATACGATGCTGCTGAACAGAACCTTAAAAATGCTGATTTTTGTATTTTTTATGCAAACTTCAGCATTTTACTATTTGTAATATTTTACAGGAGTTTAGTTTTAACTTTTCAACTTTCTAAAAAAACACCAATAAATCACTTGTTTTCCACTGTTTCCACAGAGTTTTCAACATGAACCTCAACGTATTTCCACCGTTTCCACGCCTCTTTCAACAGCTAAAGCGTAAAATTATTTTTTACTAGCTGTATACCTCTTCATTATTCTGACCATAATTTTTCTGGATAATACAAAAATTTTCTATAATTTAACGGAGGTATTATGATAAAAGGTGTTAACAAAAGAATAATCGAGATCAATCGCCCGGATAGCATTTACTTTGAAAAAGCAATTTTTTATCTTAAGCCAAATGTCAGAGAGCTTCCTTCTACTGTCACCGAAAAAGAAGTTCAGCGCTATATCAGCCGTCTCGGCGTCGAGGAGCTTTCCCACCCGAAGAGTCACCTCCTGCGAAATATCACTATGATACTGCTCTCGCTCGCTGCCACTGTAGGGATTACAGTGGTTTTCTTGCTCTGACCTTGAAATTTAGCAATATTTTCATAATTTTTCGCAATATAATTAAAAAAAGCTGGACAAATCCGGAGGGATATGATATAATTTTATATCATAATGACGATCCGGAGGTGCTTCTTTTTGGAGCCTAATGACAAAAATGTTTTCAAAAATAAGCTTTCTAAGCGTATTATAAGTACCCCCAGTCCCGCCGCAAAGCATGCCTTCTTCTATATGCAGGAGACTGGCTGCCTCAAGACTGATGATGCTGCCTCTACTCAGCGTCAGAATCTTGACTCTTTTCTTTTTGTAGCCGTTGTTTCAGGCAAGGGTGAACTGAGTTTCGGAAGCGAGACCTACTCTGTAAGTCAGGGCGAGTGCTTCTTTATCGACTGTCGTACCTCTCATTATTATAAAAGCTCTCAGACCGAACCATGGGAGCTGATGTGGGTCCACTTCAATGGAAGCTCTTCAAAGCAGTATTATGAATATTTCCTCTCTCATTCAAAAAACGTGTTCCGGCCTTCTGGGTTCGACCGCTTTATCTCCGTCCTCTCTGAGATCATAAGCATTAACGAATTCAGAAGCTCAAACGCTGAACTGTTTACCTCTAAGCTTATTGTCGAATTGCTTACGCTGACTCTTGCTTGTGAGAATTCTACCGAACAGTTCGACTCTGCCCTCAAGCAGAAGCTCGCTTCTGTTCATGATTATGTCGAGCAGCATTTTCATGAGGATCTTACCCTCGAGAACATTGCTTCAGAATTCTACATAAGCAAGTATTATCTCACCCGTGAATACAAAAAAATCTATGGCACAACTATATTCCAGCACATCATCAACCTGCGTATAAACTATGGCAAGCACCTTCTTCGCTTTTCCGATAAGTCAATTGATGAGATCGCCAGTCTGTGCGGATTCAATGACCAGAGCTATTTTGCTCGTCAGTTCAAAAAAGCTGAGAATCTCACCTGCTTTGCTTATAGAAAAATGTGGCGTGACTAACTTATGATATCTAAAAAGCAAAACTGCCTCTTTAGAGGCAGTCGATAACGCAGTTTATCGTATGTACCGAAAGATCGTGCAGCGTTCTTTGTTTTCTCAGCAGCTTCAGCTGCATTTTCAAGAGCAGAACGTTCTGCATATTCTCTCGGCACATTGTCAGGCAGGAGAATTTCCGTGTGAAATGCTCCGCAATTTCAGGTGAAGTTTATACTTCTTTATTACTCCTTTTGGCATACGAATGCCCCCTTTCGTTAGACTTGTTTTACGGTATATCATTATTATACCACATCGTCTAACAAAAGGGGGCATTTCAGCTTTTTTCAAGAATTAACTGAAAAGTTTTTCAAGATAATCAAGCATATACAGCTTTGCCTCCGACAGCTGAGTGCCGCTGAAGCCATGCATTCCATTTTCGATAATATGAAGCTCACAGTCAGTATAGCACTCTTCTGCACGCTCTGAATAGCTTTTATCAACAAGAACATCGGCATCACCATGCAGTATCATTACTGGCTTTGTGTTGTTCTTGCCTATAAGCTCGTAAGGCTCGATCTCCCAAGCATCCTGTGCATATTTTCTGCCAAGCTCAATGGTTTTGTTGAGATATACGAAGCTTTCAGGGATTTCGTCAGTCGTACTGAAAAGCTGATGCACTCCCTCAGGAATAGCGAATGCAGGGTAAAGAAGGATCGTGCCTGCAATTTCATCTGCATACTCCTCAGCAGTCAGTGCTGTTACCATTCCGCCCTGACTTTCGCCTGCAAGAACGATTTTCTCAGCATCTACAAAATCCCATGTTTTTGCCGTTTCAATAATCGCAGAAAGATCGGATTTTTCAGTCAGAACAGACATTTCAAATATACTGCCGTCACTCTTACTGCTCGGTGAGCCGCCGCAGTAATCGAAAATATACACCGCATATCCGTTAGACGCAAGTGCTGCTGCATAAGGCTCTGTATTCTTATATGTACCGCCAAGACAATGTGAGAAGATGACAAGCGGAACCTTCTCCTCAGTAACAGGTCTGTAGCAATAGCCGAATATAGTATTCTCCCCGTTTGTGCAGTTGGTCTGCTCTACCTCATATTCATACTCAGACGGAATCTCTATCGCTTCTGAAGCTCCTATGTCACGGATCTGAATATTCTGAACTGTATATTCGCCCTCTGAAATAGCCATATTGAAGCAGAGATACCAGTTATCATAGGTCTGGTCATTTACATCTATTTCGTAGGAATATTCCTGCATCTCGCCTGTGACAGAAACATAGTCCGAAAGTGCAGCATAGTAATACTCACCGTCGGTACGCTGAACAGCAGGATTCATAACGGTATCGGTACTGCACATTGCCTCAAATGATACTCTGTATTTTCTGCCCGGAATCAGTGTGAAGTGGTTTGAGACAGCTCCTACATTCCAGCAGTATTTTCCCTCAGATGTTACATTTGCTTTGAATCCATAATATTCATCGGAGCTTCCGAATTCAGCCGCAGCTCCCTCTTCGGGTGTAGCATAATAAGACCAGGCAGTTGGACTTACAACAAGATTTTCTCCGATTTCTGTGAGAGTGATATCCTTGATGTGGTATGTACCCTCGCCGTAGCCAGCGTCAAAGGCTATTTTTGCATTCGGGCAGTCAGACGGCATTGTGAACTGCTGTGTGTATGTTACCTCTTCCTCTGTTGCTGTATAGGTTGCAAGAGAGTAAACAGTGTACGGATCGGGACATTCCTGAATCATTGCATTCATCTTCTCTTCCCTGTCAGCGGAGAGAGTAAATGAAAGCTCATAGGTTTTTCCTGCCTCAAGGTAAATCCCCTCGTACTTAGCCTGCACCCACCAAGGCTCTTCACCGATTGTGTAAGTTTCGATTTTAATGTTCTCACGGCTTTCAGCTATGAGCTTGTAGTTCGCTCCCATTTCCATCTTTGACCAGCCATAGGTATTTTCTTCCACTACAGGCGGCGGAGTAAGTAACAGTTTACGCATAGCTACCATATCAAATACATCTACAGAATTATCAGCGATAATGTCTGCATTCTGCCACTGCTCTTCTGTAAGCGTTGTTCTTCCGAGCAGATAATTCTGAAGCTGAACAGCATCTGCAACCTTGATTTCACCGTCAAGATCAATATCTCCCATAAGTGTCTGAGACTCTGTTTCAGCTACAGTCGTAAATCCCGCTGATGTCGCCATAAGCGATGCTGAAATTAGAACAGTAACCGCTATTGACAGTATTTTTTTCATATATATTTCTCCTTCCGAAGATTTTTATTTACATTTTAAAATCTCGCAACGTACTATAGCTTTATTCCTCTATATAGCGTATATTAAGCATCATAAAGCACTGAAAAATATAAAAGATTGTGCGTAAAATTGCACGTATTCATTTTTTTAGCTTTGCCATCTCTGCACAGAGTGTCTCGGTATCCTGATGCACGTATATATCAACGGTCGTTGAAAAATCGGAGTGCCCGATAATCTTTTGTAAGTTCTCCGGCTGGATTCCGGCAGCGGCTGATATTGAAGCGAATGTGTGACGGGTGCTGTGCGGCGTATGATGATTACCAATCATGCGGCATTTACTCGGAGATAGTATTTCCCCGTTGTCAATTCCATACTCGATCAGCGGCGGATAAAATATCACGTTGCGAAACGTGACTTGATTCATCGGAAAAAGATTATCACCTTCAGCTGAATTCATCCAGCTGGCTACAAAACTATAGAGTTCCGGAATGCCGGAAGGAATGGGTATCAGCCTGTTTCTTCCGGCTTCTGTTTTTTCTCCGGCTATTATGTAGCCGGATTCGAGATGAATATCCGGCTTCTTCAGTGCCAGCAGCTCTCCGATGCGCAGTCCGGTGTAGATCATGAAGAGGATCACCTGCACGCGCTTGTCGTCGGCATGCTGCCAGAGAACAGAGATCTCTGCCTTTGTAAAGATTTTCTTTTCCTTTTTTTCAAATTTTGGCACCTTCACGAAGCTGGCATAATTTTTATTAATTATATCGTTTTCCATTGCATACTTGCACAACATCACAGCCATCGCTTTTATGGTATCGGAAGCGGATTTAGATGTTGCTTGATTTACAATGCTTTGGAAATGATCCGTCCTGATGTCACGCATCTTGATGCCTTGGATATCCTTGAAGCGTTTCCACATGCTGGTATAAAGCGATATTGCAGAATCGGAAACACTCTTGAAGTGCAGCTCTGACCACTTAGCATAGATATCCGCAAGGGTGGAGTTGTACAGTTCTGGTCTGCCCTCTCTTATATATTGTTCTATCGCCTCTTGAGCTTCTCTCATGGTTGGATATGCACCTATATACACACGGGACTTACTGTATTTGCTCGCTGGAGCATGAGCGATATAGGGGTTCTTGTATCGGGTATCTTTGGCGATCGTTCCTGTTCCGTGGGCTCTCTTTCGGTGGCGTGCTTTGGTGACGGTTTGTTTTTTGCCGCAATGGTTGCAGTATAAACTCCCTTCCGGTATTTCGTTCTTGCATTTTATACAGTCCATGCTTTCTCCTTCCAAAAAACCGCCCTGAATGTGGGGCGGTGGGTGGTTAGCTGTTTATCTCTAAGAAAGCAGCTGAAACTGACGGTATAGTAATGTTGTCGCCCATTACTGTCTCATAAGTGTACAATCCAGCTGTGGTTCCCCAGATAGTAACGATATCGTCAACAAGAATTCTGTCTCCGTCTCCGATGTCATAATATACAAGTATAACATCTTCATAATAATTATCGCCGTAGTCAGCCTTCTTGGTAGCCATTCGATAGAATCCATCACCGCAGTCTTGCAGTATCTGCCCTGTAAAGGTAACATCTTCGCCCGGCATTCCTTCAGAATCTCTAGCAATATCTTTCCACGGTATTGACTGGCATTTCGCTTTGTATTCGGCTTCAAGTTGCGCAGGAGGTACCACTTCTTTAAATTCGAATTGCTTAGTGATCTCGGTAAGAAGTTCTACACCGATATCGTCATTCATAGATTCAAAATCTATAATATATACTATGTCGTATTCTGGGAGGTATGTATAAAAATACGGTGTATATTCTGTTTGCTCGTATACCCATTCATTGCCATTTTCGCCGACTATCGAGTACGTTGATTCTTCTTCAGGATTTGCAGCAACTTCAGATTGGCAAAAATCCAATCGTGATTCATAATGGTTGTCTATTTCGTAGCACCAGAATGTGATCATGAAAGTTTCGTAGTCAAATCCTGTATACTTGTAAGTCACACTTTCAAGTGTTCCGTCAGCGCTAACAGTATCTTTTTCTTGCTCCCAATTTTCACACACCGGAAATGATACGTATTCTCCGTTATAAACCTTATCTAAAGTCGCATATTTTTGCGCTAATAAAGTAAATTCAGTCGGTGGCTCTGTGGGT
>JBGVIW010000025.1:0-49712 GCA_045128995.1 Ruminococcus sp. | reverse complement strand
TGAAGAAAAGCGGCGCAAAAAACTTTATGCTTTGCCTGCGGCGCAGAAACCAGAAATTACATCAAAACCATGTTGACAAAACCGACGGAATCGCATATAATATAAACATGATGATGAAAAGCGTAGCAGTCAGAGTAGCTCTATTGCGGTCTTTCAGAGAGCGTCGGGTCGGTGTGACGGCGCAGACGAGTATTGTGAAGTGCGGCTGTCAGCTCTGCGGAGGAAATTGCAGTATTCCGCAGCGTCGCCCTCGTTACGGGATTTTTAAGCTATAAATCGGAGTGGAACCGCGTACATACGCCTCCGGGGATGTTTTTTCCCCAGAGACGTTTTTTTATTTGTAAAGGAGAATGCCTATGCTGTTCAGACAGCTGAGAGAGGATATCGCTCTCATTAAGGAGCGTGACCCGGCTGCCAGAGGAAGCTTTGAGATTTTTATGACCTACCCAAGCCTGCGTGCTATGCGAAGCTACAGAAGGGCGAACTGGTTCTATCGCCATGGAATGTTTACCATCGCAAGAATGATCTCCCAGCGTGCCAGAAATAAAACCGGTATCGAGATCCATCCCGGCGCTACTATCGGAAAACGACTATTTATCGACCACGGTATGGGCGTCGTTATCGGCGAGACGGCGATAATCGGCGATAACTGCCTGCTGTATCAGGGAGTCACGCTCGGCGGTACCGGTAAGGATAAGGGCAAGCGTCACCCTACGCTCGGTGATAACGTTCTCGTCGGCTCGGGTGCTAAGGTTCTTGGCCCGTTCAGAGTCGGAAATAACGTCAAAATCGCTGCTAATGCCGTCGTTCTCAATGCGATACCCGATGACTGTACCGCAGTCGGAGTTCCTGCCCATATCGTAAAACGCAACGGCGAAAAGGTGTCCGAGAAAAAGGTTACTCAGGAGATCGACCAGATCCATATCCCAGACCCCGTTTCTCAGGAGCTTTGCCGGATGCAGGTCGAGATCGAGCGCATGAAGAAAAAGCTTGCTGAGCTGGAGAAAGATTGATCCATGAGCGGACTCAGTCCGCTCCAAAATGGGAGGCGAAAGTTTTTTGCGCCGCTTTTTTCTCAAAAAAGCGGTCGGGAGCACGAGGCGAGAAGCTTCGTATCGGCCGCAGGTCGATAAAATCAACTTGAAAGGAAAAATCACCATGTACTTATACAACTCACTCACAAGAAAAAAAGACGAATTCATCCCGAGAGAGGCTGGCAAGGTAAGCATGTATACCTGCGGCCCGACAGTGTATCACTATGCGCACATCGGAAACCTCCGCAGCTATATCATGGAGGATATCCTCGAGAAATACCTCCGCTTCACGGGACTCGATGTTACACGAGTTATGAACATTACTGACGTCGGACACCTCACAAGTGACGGCGATACGGGCGATGACAAGATGCTCAAGGGCGCAAAGCGTGAGAAGAAAACTGTAATGGAGATCGCTCAGTTCTATACCGACGCATTTTTTGCCGACTGCAAGAAGCTCAACATCAAAACTCCCGATGTTGTCGAGCCGGCAACCTCCTGCATCGACGAGTTCATCAAGGTCATCGAGAGTCTCATTGACAAGGGCTTTGCTTATGAGTCAGGCGGAAACATCTACTTCGATACTTCAAAGCTCGAGAAGTACTATGTTTTCAATGATTTCAAGGAGGAGGACTTGGCTGTAGGCGTTCGTGAGGGCGTTGAGGAGGACTCCAATAAGCGCAATAAAGCGGATTTTGTGCTCTGGTTCACGAAGTCGAAGTTCGACGATCAGGAGCTTAAATGGGACAGCCCGTGGGGAATCGGCTATCCCGGCTGGCATATCGAGTGCTCATGCATCAGCATGAAGCACCTCGGCGAATACCTCGACCTCCACTGCGGCGGAATCGACAATGCATTCCCTCACCACACAAATGAGATCGCTCAGAGTGAGGCTTATGTAGGTCACGAGTGGTGCAATTACTGGTTCCACGTTCATCACCTCAATACGAACGGTGGCAAGATGAGTAAGTCAAAGGGTGAGTTCCTGACAGTTTCACTCCTCGAGGAAAAGGGCTATAATCCGCTTGTCTACAGATTTTTCTGTCTCCAGTCGCACTACAGAAAGTCACTCGTTTTCTCTTGGGAGAACCTCGACAATGCTGTTACTGCGTTCAATAAGCTCATCGACAAGATCGCTCCGCTGACTGCTGATAAGACCGGCGAGATCGACTCCGCTGAGTACGAGCGCCTGATGAAGAGCTTCAATGACGCTCTCGGAAATGACCTCAATACATCACTTGCAGTGACTGCTGTGTACGATGTTCTGAAGTCGAAATCAAATGCCGCAACAAAGCTTGCACTTCTTGGTGAGTTCGATAAGGTGCTTGGACTCGACCTCATTGCTACGGCTGAGAAGGCATATGCGGAAAAATCTGCACAGGCATCTGAAGCTGCTCTCGATATTCCGGCAGAGGTGCTCGAGCTTGTTGAGCAGCGAAAGGCGGCTCGTAAGGAAAAGAATTTTGCCCTCGCTGACGAGCTGAGAGATAAGATCGCTGCGCTCGGCTACGAGATCAAGGAGACTCGTCAGGGTACGGAGATCAATAAATTATAAGCGCCGCAGGCAATACAAAAGTCTTTGCCTCGCTTTCCTCAGAAAGCGAGCGAGTGCACGAGGCGAGGAGCCTCGTATCGACCTGTGGTCGATGCGCCAGCCTAAAGCAGTCAACCGCACGTCAGTGCCGGATTGACGGATGGGCTGCTTATGTATAGATCAAGAATATTCCATGCATATCGTCTGCTGCACGGAACATTTCTAAAAAACAAAATGGGCGCCCGATGAGCGCCCATAAAATTACCTTACCAAATCACACGAAACGGAGAATTACACACAAATGGCAAGAATTTATCCCCTTTTCAGCTCAAGCAAGGGGAACTCTACCTTTATCGGCACCGAAAAAGGCGGAATCCTTATCGACTGCGGAGTGAGCTGCAAAAGGCTCATGGCGGCGCTTGAGCTTAACCGCATTCCGGCGGATGCGGTAAGGGCAGTGTTCATAACTCACGAGCATTCCGACCACGTAAGCGGTCTGAGAATGTTCACCAATAAAACAGGCTGTCCGGTCTACGGTCAGAAACGCACGCTCCAGCGGCTTGCCGATGCGGATAAGATCTCGCCGTGCTCTCCGGTCATCGACATAACGGGAATCTCCATCGCCTGCGCCGGAATGGAGATAAGCTGCTTCAATACGCCGCATGATACTATCCAGAGCTGCGGCTACCGCATACATACTGAGGACGACAAGTACTGCGCTGTATGTACTGATCTCGGGCACGTTACTGAGGAGGTTGATGCTGCGCTGATGGGATGCAGGCTGGTGCTGCTGGAGTCGAACTACGACGAGGGAATGCTCAGGACGGGCGGCTATCCGCTTTATCTGAAGCAGAGGATACTCTCGCCGAATGGACATCTCTCCAACGACGACTGCGGAGCTCAGCTCTGCCGGCTCGTTGAAAACGGAACTACACATCTCCTGCTGGGACACCTCAGTCAGGATAACAACCGCCCTGCTATCGCTGACCGTACGGCATCCGCCGCTCTTGGAAAATTTGTCCGAGGAAAGGACTATCTGCTTGGCGTAGCACCGGTTGAAACTACGGGAGGAGCTGTTATTTTCTGATGAATATAAATCTTATCGTTATCGGCAAGCTCAAGGAGGATTACCTCCGCAGTGCTTGTGCCGAATATATCAAGCGTCTGGGACGCTACTGTACATTCGAGCTGCATGAGCTTGACGAGTGCCGCCTCAGCGACCGTCCGTCTGTAATGGAGGTCGACGCTGCGCTCAAAAAGGAAGCTGAACAGATAAAAAAATATGCAAAGGGAATGATTATCCCGATGTGCATCGAGGGAAAAAATCTCTCAAGCGAGGAGCTTTCTGAGACTATCTCCTCTGCCGGAGTCTCCGGTATCAGTACCGTGACGTTTATCATCGGCAGCTCGTTCGGTCTCGACGGCTCAATAAAGGCGATGGGAAATCTCAAGCTCTCGATGTCGAGGATGACCTTCCCTCACCAGCTCGCAAGAGTCATGCTCCTCGAACAGATCTATCGTGCCTTCCAGATCTCTACTAACGGTAAATACCATAAGTGAATGGTGGGAGGCTTGTTGGTGATTTATGCGTTTTATCGGTGGAAACCTTTCTGAAGAAAGGTTCTCCCCCGAGCCCCCTTCCAAAGACTTTTATACAAATTTCCGCCTGACAGGGCACACTGTGAGAAAAATTTAAGTTACTCATTTACAGAATTCAGTGTGCCCTGTCAGGCGGAAATTTAATACGAAAGTTTTAGGAAAGGTGTTTGAGGAAGAACCGTTTTTCAAAAGGTTTTTCCTCAATAAGGCGCATAAATCACCAACAAGCCTCCCACCGTTAACTTATGCGTTATATACGATAGAAGCGACGTCGACGGATTGTTTGGCGTCCTTGGCGTAGAAATCGGCATGGATCTGCTCAGCGTAGGAAGCGGTGAGGACAGCTCCGCCTACGACGGTTTTGCAGTCGGGATACTGCTCGTTGAGGAGCTTTATCGTGTCAGCCATAGCTCCGAGGGTAGTCGTCATGAGCGCCGAAAGTCCGACGAGCTTTACCTCATGCTTAATTGCCGCATCGACGACAGCCTGAGGATCGACATCCTTTCCGAGGTCGATGACCGTGAAGCCGTAGCTCTCGAGGAGAACCTTTACGATATTCTTTCCGATGTCGTGGATATCGCCCTTTACCGTAGCGAGAACGACCTTGCCCTTTGAAACAGGTGAGCTTCCGGCGGCAGAGATCTTCTCCTTGATGACCTCAAAGCAAGCCTGAGCCGCTCCGGCGGTGAGGATAAGCTGGGGCAGGAATATTTTTCCCTTTTCAAACTTATCGCCCGCAGCATCGAGTGCCGGAATGAGGTAGTCGTTGATAATGCTCATCGCATCGACTGTTTCGAGCAGCTTCTCAGCTGCCTTCACGGCATCATTCTTCAGTCCGTTTTCAACGGCATAGCCGAGGCTTTGCTCCTTCTGCTGAGCTGTGGGAGCAGGCGATGGCTTCGGAGCAGAATTATCTCCGCCGTAGACGCTGACGAATTCAGCGCAGTCACGGTCGATTCCGGCGAGGAGCTTATATGCCCTGACAGCGCCGATAATAGAATCAACGTTCGGGTTGATGATCGGCAGGTCGAGTCCGCACTGGAGTGCCATCGTCAGGAATGTTCGGGTGATAAGCTCTCTCGAGGGCAGTCCGAATGAGATGTTCGATACGCCCAGAACGGTCTTGAGTCCAAGCTCTGACTTTACCCGACGGAGCGCACCAAGCGTCTCCATAACGCCGTCCTGCTCAGCAGAGGCGGTGAGCGTAAGGCAGTCGATGTACACGTCCTCACGGGGAATGCCGTATTCGAGCGCACGGTTTAAGATCTTCTCAGCGGCAGCAAATCGTCCCTCGGCAGTTTTCGGGATGCCGTCCTTGTCGAGCGTCAGTCCAACTACTGCGGCACCGTACTTCTTCACAAGCGGAAGGATAGCGTCGAGCGACTCATCCTCGGCGTTTACGGAATTAACGATGGGCTTACCGTTGTAGATCCTCAGTCCAGCCTCGAGAACCTCAGGGATTGTCGAGTCGAGCTGAAGCGGAGTGTCGCAGACAGACTGTATCGCCTTCACGGCGGAGATCATCATAGCCTTTTCGTCGATTCCCGGAAGTCCGACATTCACGTCGAGAATATCAGCTCCGGCATGGATCTGCTCGACAGCCTGTCCGAGGATATAGTCGATATCATTCGCAAGGAGTGCCTCCTTGAAGCGTTTTTTTCCGGTAGGATTAATTCTCTCGCCGATAACTCTCGGCTGGGAGATGTCAACATAATTCACACCTGAGCATACTCCTGCGGAGCGTTTTACGTTCTGTGGCGAGTATTTTTTATCTCTGAGGATCTCAGCCACTGCGCCGATGTGGGCAGGGGTAGTTCCGCAGCATCCGCCGAAGATCTTAACTCCGATATCAGCGAGCTTAGCTGCGCTTTCAGCGAACTGCTCAGGGTCAATGCTGAAGAGGTTAGTCACCGGATCAGGCAGTCCTGCGTTCGGCTTTGCGATAACGGGAAGCTTAGTGAGCGAGCATATCCTCTCGAGTACCGGCATAAGCTCGACAGGCCCGAGCGAGCAGTTCACGCCGACTGCGTCAGCACCAAGTCCCTCAGCAAGGGCGATCATGCACTCGGGCGAAGTACCGGTAAAGGTACGCTGGTTTTCCTCGAAGGTCATCGTCACGAGAACCGGCTTTTCTGAATTTTCCTTTGCCGCAAGAAGCGCTGCCTTGACCTCGTAAAGGTCAGTCATCGTCTCGATCACAATCACATCAGCGTCAGCTCCGGCGAGGATTATCTCACGGTATGCGTCATACGCCTCCTCGAAGCTAAGCGTTCCCGACGGCTCGAGAAGCTGACCTGTCGGGCCGATATCAAGCGCAACAAGAGCTTTTTCTCCGACAGCCTTTCTTGCATTTTCAATACCGGCGGAGACTATCTCGCCGACGAAATGTCCCGAATCAGCGAGCTTGAAGCGGTTTGCTCCGAAGGTGTTTGCATAGACGATATCCGAGCCGTTTTCAGCATAGGCACGGTGGATGTTCATAATAGTTTCGGGAGAGTTTATGTTAAGAAGCTCCGGAACGTGACCTGCGTCAACGCCGGCAGCCTGTATCATAGTTCCCATTCCTCCGTCGAGGAGGACGAATTCTTTTGAAGCAAGAAGCTCGTGGAATTTATTTTTCATAATATCATCACCTTGTCCGTAATCAGTTTTCACGGCTTGTACCGAGGAAACGGAAGTATTCGAGGTTATTGCCGAGGTCGTTCATGAGTGCCTTTACGTGCTTGTCGGTTACTCTTCCGGTGAAGTCGAGGTAGAACATCACCTCAAAGCTTCCGTCCTTTACCGGACGGCTCTCGAGCTTGCAGAGGTTCATGCCGTTTACGTAGAACTTCGTCAGCAGGCGGTAGAGACTACCCTGAGTGTGCGGGATCTTGAGCATCACGGAGATAGTGTCAGCGTCGGGCATGATCTGGAGATTTCGGGAGATGCAGATGAATTTTGTCCGGTTTACGGAGCAGTCCGCAACGTCCTCAGCGAGAATATGCATTCCAAGCTTTTCTGCGCACTCCTTAGAGCAGATCGCTGCGATCTTATCGCTGTCATCGCTCTTCATCACAAGCTCCGCAGCAGTTGCAGTATTGCTGTAGTCGGAGGTCTTGAGGCTGTGGTGAGTGATGAAGTCCGAGCACTGAGTGAGAGCCTGACGGTGAGAATAAACACAGGAGATCTCGCTGAGCGGGATATTATTTTTTGCCGCAAGGCAGTGGTTTATCTCGACGCAGACGGTCTTTACGATATAGGTGGAGTACTGCCCCATCAGGTCGTAGGTAGTAGTAACTGAACCAGCGGTGGAGTTGTGGATCGGAAGCACGCCGTATTCGATCTCGCCGGTTTCAACTGCCTTGAAAACGTCCTCGAAGGTGCGGTAGAATTTAAGCGGCTTGTCGCCAAAGATGAGTCTTGCGGCAGTTTCTGAATTAGCTCCGGATGTACCCTGACAGCCGACTGCCGAGGCTGAGCTGAAGTCCGGAACGGAGAACTCGTAATCAGGCGCATTCCCGAGAAGCTTCTGATTCTGGAGATGCTTGCTGATGTCCATGATAGTGGTAAAGAGCGCAGCAGTTCCGTCCTCAAGGTCAGGATCACCCGTCATAGCCTTGATGCGGTTTATTATCTGCTCCTCACGGCCGCCCTGAAAGACGGGGAGATTGTTGATGCGTTTATACTCAGCGACATCACGGCAGAGATCCATGCGTTCAAGAAAAAGCGAGAGGATCTTGGTGTCGATATTGTCGATATTGTCACGAAGCTGGTTGAGATCCATAAAATTATACCTCCGTAAAATTGATCTGCAATTTAGTCTGATATAGTGCCAAAGTTTATTATATCAGAATTTTCCCTCAATTGCAATAGAAAGTTTCGCAGATGCGGCTGGGATCAGGAATTTGGCATTAAGGGCATCAGTTCAAAAAAATTAATTTTCATCGCCGAAACATATTGCAATTGCATTCCGAAATGTGATATAATAAAATAGACTACGAATATATAATGGAGCAGTGCGCTCCGATAAAGGAGTGCTTGGATGAAAAGAATTCTCGGCATCGATCCCGGATATGCTATCGTCGGGTTCGGTGTGCTGGATTACGACGGAGTGAAGTTCCATCCCGTTGAGTACGGTGCCGTCCTCACTGAGGCTGGAACACCATTTCCCGAAAGACTCAGGGCTATACATGAGGATATCGAGTTCATCTTCGATAAGTTCAAGCCCGACTGCATGGCGATCGAGCGGCTTTACTTCACCTCGAACCAGAAAACTGCGATCGATGTCGCTCAGGCAAGGGGAATTACTGTCCTCTCTGCTGCAAAAAGAGCTGTGCCCGTCTTTGAATATACGCCCCTTCAGGTCAAGCAGGCTGTTGTCGGCTACGGCAAGGCTGAAAAATATCAGGTGATGGAAATGACTCGCCAGCTTCTCGGGCTTGCACAGATCCCAAAGCCCGATGATGCGGCAGATGCGCTTGCGATTGCAATATGCCATGGTCACAGCACCAGATTTTATTAAGGAGATTTTTGCTTTATATGATTTACAGTTTAAAAGGCACGCTCGCTGTCAAGGAGCTGAATTTTGCGGTTATAGAATGTGCAGGAGTCGGATATGGCTGCCGTACGACTTATACAACCGTTTCCCAGCTCGGTGCAGTCGGAAGTGAGGCGATGCTTTATACATATTTATATGTGCGTGAGGACGCAGTGGAGCTTTTCGGATTTTCATCGCTCCAGGAGCTTAGCTGCTTTAAGCTCCTTATCTCTGTTTCGGGAGTAGGCCCGAAGGCGGCAACTGCGATACTCTCGGATGTCACACCAGAGCGGTTTGCGTTTCTCGTAGCTTCCGGCGACAGCAAGTTCTTCACTAAAACAAAGGGCATCGGTGCAAAAACTGCCCAGAGGATAGTTCTCGAGCTTAAGGATAAGATCTCGTCAGAATCACTCGGAGGTGCAGGCTCGTCCGATCTGTCGGCATTCTCAACTCCGGCTTCGGGCACAGGTGAAGCTACCTCGGTAACAGAGGCGCTCGAGGCACTTATGGTGCTTGGCTATTCGCAGGGCGAGGTTGCCCATATACTCGGAAAGCTCGATGCTTCCATGTCCACGCAGGATCTCATCAAGGAAACGCTGAGGATCCTTGCGGCGAAGAAGTAGAGAAGGAAGATATAATTCGGAATTCGGAATGCGGAATTCGGAATTGTGGTATCGCCTTCGGCGATGAATTTAAAAATGAACGATTCACAGCATTCTGATTCGTCGGCGCAGCTGACACAATTAATTCCGAATTCCGAATTCCGCATTCCGAATTCAAATAAGGAGCTGATAAAGTGATACAGACAGAGGATATGGAATTTGCTCCGAGAGTTATCTCGCCGGAGAATTCACCTGAGGATAACCAGATGGAGGGAAGCCTCAGACCGCAGACTCTGCATGAATATATTGGTCAGGATAAGGTAAAGGAGAACCTCGCAGTGTGCATAGAGGCGGCTAAACGCCGTCAGGAACCGCTCGACCATGTTCTTCTCTATGGCCCTCCCGGACTCGGAAAAACTACGCTCTCAGCTATTATCGCCCACGAAATGGGCGTTAACCTGAGAATTACCACAGGCCCTGCTATCGAAAAGCCCGGTGATCTTGTATCGCTGCTGACGAGCCTTTCGGATAACGATGTGCTCTTCATCGACGAGATCCACCGTCTTTCACGTGCGGTCGAGGAGATACTCTATCCCGCACTCGAGGACAGGGTTATCGATATCATAATAGGAAAAGGCCCCTCGGCAAGGTCGATACGTATGGATCTTAAGCCGTTTACGCTCATCGGCGCAACTACCCGTGCCGGACAGCTCTCATCACCGCTTCGTGACAGATTCGGCGTGATCCAGAGACTGGAGCTTTATAATAAAGACCAGCTTACCGATATCATTCGCAGAAGTGCTATGATACTCGGTATACCGTGTACAGCCGACGGAGCGGCTGAGATCGCAGGAAGAGCAAGAGGTACGCCGAGAATCGCTAACAGGCTGCTTAAAAGAGTGCGTGACTTCGCCGATGTCATGGGCAACGGCGAGATCACTCAGCAGATCGCCTCGATCGCTCTGAGCCGCCTAGAGATCGACGCTCTCGGACTTGACAGCCTCGACAGACGGATGCTCGATATGATCATCAAAGGCTATGGCGGAGGCCCTGTGGGACTCGATACGCTTGCCTCGGCGATAGGCGAGGAGTCGGTCACTATCGAGGATGTCTGCGAGCCGTTCCTGATGCAGCTCGGCTTCCTCGGAAGAACTCCCAGAGGACGCTGTGCAACAAGACTTGCATATGAGCATCTGGGCTATAAATTCCCCGGTGATGCATCAGGTTCTGCATCATCCGCTGACGAAGGTCAGCTTACGCTGTGATGAGATTCTTCCTCCGCAGGCGATGTGAGCATAACCGCCTCCTCGGAGATATCCCTGAGGGCGGCGGCTATATCAACGGTCAGGCGCTCGGGACAGTCTCACGGCTGAAGTTCGGACTTTTCAGGCTGGGCTATAACGGCTGCGGCTGCATTGCAGTGTATAACGCTCTCGTCTTTCTCGGCAGGAGACTTCCCCTGCACCAGATAGTTCGGAGCATGGAGAGATATCGCCTGTTTTTCGGGATGTTCGGATTCAATCCATACCGCATCGGACGAATACTCAAGCAGTTCGGAATCAGCTTCACGAGAAGTGATCCTCCGGAGAATTCAGATGCGTTTATAATTTCCTACCGCACGAGAAAGGGGATATTCTCGCCGGTGCATACGGTGTTCTGCGTGCGTGAGGACGATGGGGTCACGGTTTTCAACAGATATAACAGCTCGCCTGAGGCATCCCGCTGCGGCTCTGTCGATGAGCTTTGCAGCGGACGAAAGCCGCTGGCAGTTTACATTATCAAGCAACATTAAAAATCACAAAAAAATATTCACATTAAGGAGTAAAATTATTATGGGCAGATTATTCGGAACAGACGGCGCAAGAGGCGTCGCAATTACAGAGCTTACATGCGAGATGGCTATGCAGATAGGAAGAGCAGCTGCGCTCGTACTCACTAAAAAGGTCAGCCATAAGCCTCAGATCCTCATCGGAAAGGATACGAGAATCTCTTCAGATGTCCTCGAGGCTGCACTCTGCGCAGGAATATGCTCCGTCGGAGCTGACGCTGTGATACTCGGTGTAGTTCCCACTCCGGCAGTAGCTCACCTCGTAAGAGAGAAAAATGCTGACGCAGGCGTTATGATCTCTGCCTCCCACAACAGCGTGGAATTCAACGGAATCAAGCTTTTCTCCTCGACAGGCTATAAGCTCAGCGATGAGATCGAGGAGGAGATCGAGCGCCTTATTCTCGACGCTCCCGAGGAGATCACTCTTAAATCACATACCGAGATCGGAAAGATCACACGCTGCGAAACTGCTGCTGATGAGTACATAGAGCATATCAAGTCCACTATCGATACAGACCTCAGCGGACTGAGAGTTGCTCTCGACTGCGCAAACGGAAGCTCATCTGCTACCGCAAAGAAGCTCTTCGAGGAGCTTGGCGCAGACGTTCTCCTCATAAGCGATCAGCCTGACGGCACTAATATCAATAAAAACTGCGGCTCAACTCATATGGAAAACCTCATGAGCTTTGTAGTCGAGAACAGCTGCGACTGCGGACTTGCGTTTGACGGCGATGCCGACCGCTGCCTTGCAGTAGACGAGAAGGGCGAGCTTATCGACGGCGACAAGCTTATCGCTATCTGCGCTAAGGCTTACAAGGAGCAGGGCAGACTCAGCAAGGACGCTGTAGTCGTGACTGTAATGACAAACCTCGGCTTCAGCTACTTCGCAAAGGATAACGGCATCAGCACCGTTACTGCAAGCGTCGGCGACCGCTATGTTCTCGAGAAGATGCTTGACGGCGGCTATAATATCGGCGGTGAGCAGAGCGGTCATATCATCTTCCTCGACGACGCTACGACCGGCGATGGACAGCTCTCGGGAGCTAAGGTTCTCGAGATCCTCAAGAACTCCGGAAAGAAAATGAGCGAGCTTTCTGACGTGATGGCAAAATTTCCGCAGGTAATGATAAACGTGCGCATCACTCCCAGAGACAAGGAAGTGTGGAAGAATGATGCCGGTATCACCGGTCTTATCGAAAAGCATGAGCAGACACTCGGCGAGTCGGGAAGAATCCTAGTGCGTGAGAGCGGTACAGAGCCGCTTATCCGTGTTATGATCGAGGGCAAGGAGTTTGCTCAGATCAATGAGATGGCTCTTGAGATCGCTGACAAGATCAAGGATTTCGCTCAGAGATGATTTAAATTCGGAATTCGGAATGCGTAATTCGGAATTGGTGGTATCGCCTTCGGCGATAGATTAAAATGATTCGGGACGTCGAGGACACCCAGCGAAAGTGCCCTTGAGTGCGCCGCACCTACAGAAAACGAACACATGAATCGGGCGGATGATATCCGCCCCCTACACGAAATAAAAATCCTGAAATGGAGAAATAAAAATTGAGAACAGCAAATAATTGGAAAGACTATATAATACTCGATACCTCCGACGGAGAAAAGCTCGAAACATGGGGAGATGTGAGTCTGGTAAGACCTGATCCGCAGATCATCTGGAAAACCGACAAAAAGCATCCCCTCTGGAACAGCGCCGACGGACATTATCACCGCTCCGCATCAGGCGGAGGAAAATGGATGTTCCGGAAGAAGCTTCCGGAATCGTGGAATATCAGCTACAGAAATCTCACCTTCAATATCCGTCCCACCGGATTCAAGCATACCGGACTCTTCCCCGAACAGGCGGTAAACTGGGACTTTATGGCGGAGAAGATCCGCAGTGCCGGACGTGAGATAAATGTGCTTAACCTCTTTGCGTATACCGGCGGAGCAACTCTTGCGTGCGCCGAGGCTGGAGCTTCGGTGTGCCACGTTGATGCCTCAAAGGGCATGGTTCAGTGGGCTAGGGATAATGCCGCTGCATCTAGACTCTCAGACCGCCCGATCCGCTGGATCGTCGACGACTGCGAGAAGTTCATCGCCCGTGAGATCCGCAGAGGACGCAAATATGACGCCGTGATAATGGATCCTCCCAGCTATGGCAGAGGTCCCGGCGGCGAGGTGTGGAAGCTAGAGAACTGCGTGTATGACCTTGTGAAGCTCTGCGCAGGAGTTCTCAGCGACGATCCGCTCTTCTTCCTCATCAACAGCTATACCACCGGACTTTCTCCGTCTGTTATGGGATATATCCTCGGCAGCGTGCTGAGTGAGAAATTCGGCGGCGAGGTGAGCTTCGACGAGATCGGACTTCCTGTAAAATCCACCGGAATGACGCTGCCGTGCGGCTCGACGGCGATATGGCAGAAATAAAAGCGCCGCAGGCAGGGCGAAAGTCTTTTGCGCCGCTTTTCTCTCAGAAAAGCGGTTGAGAGCACGAGGCGAGAAGCCTCGTATCGACCAACGGTCGATGCGCCAGCATAAATCAGTCAGGCGAGCGCAGCAATGCCTGACGGACGGTTTGATTTTGCGGTGATGAAGAAATTCCGCATCGATATCGGGCGGATGATATCCGCCCCTACATTGGGACGTCGAGGACGCCGTCCCCTACAGTGGTATTCCAGAATATTTTTGTCAAACAGGAGAAAAATGAAAAACATATACATCAAATCATTCGCAATCATGGCGGCGGCAATGACAGTCTTGCTGACTTTATCCTATATGCTGATTGGATCTTTGTTCCAGCTTATGGCAGTGATGATAATGGCTGCAGGCTTTGTGCTGTGTCTGAAGAAGGTCGGTGCAGACGGCGTTACTTTGAAAAAAATTATATTTTCTCTGCTGAGTGCGATCGGAGCTATGGCTCTGGCGATCATCGTCAGCAGGCTTGCGGTAGTCGGACTTTTTGCACTTGCTTTTAGCGGCGGTCACCACATCTGATGAATGAAGAAATTGACTCAAGGAGAAATCAAAATGGCTAAAAAGGACGAAAGATTCGTAAAAATATATTCTCAGGGCTTTACTAATGTATCTGAAATATGGGTCGATAAAGAGACAGGAGTGAACTATCTCTATCATGTGTCAGGCAATTCCGGAGGGCTTGCTCCTATGCTCGACAGAGACGGAAAGCCGATCATAACTCCAGCTTATGAGCTTGAAGAAAAGTAAAATTAAAAGGAAAATTATGAGTAATATTATCGAGATAAAATCCCTCCGATTCTCTTATGAGCCGGAGGATGAAAATACACAGCCTAAGGAAGTCCTCAGGGGAATAGACCTTGAGATCGGCGAGGGCGAATTTGTCGCAGTACTGGGACATAACGGCTCGGGAAAATCGACTCTTGCAAAACACCTCAACGGCATCCTTCTGCCCTCGGAGGGAAAGGTATGGGTCGACGGGATCGATACCTCGGATGACAAGAAGCTCTTCGAGCTTCGCCAGCGTGCAGGAATGGTGTTCCAGAATCCGGATAACCAGATCGTTTCGTCGATAGTCGAGGAGGATGTTGCATTTGCGCTTGAAAACCTCGGCGTGCCGTATGAGGAGATGCGCCAGAGGGTCGATGATGCGCTGAAAGCCGTGAATATGTACGACTACCGTATGCATTCGCCGGCACAGCTCTCTGGAGGTCAGAAACAGAGAGTCGCTATCGCCGGAATCATCGCAATGCGCCCGAAGTGCATCATTCTTGACGAGCCGACTGCTATGCTCGATCCTAAGGGCAGAAAAGAGGTAATGGCAACCATAAAGCGCATGAACCGTGAGTTCGGGATCACTGTCGTTCTCATAACGCATTACATGGATGAGGCGGCACAGTGCGGACGAGTTGTCGTTATGGATAAGGGAAAAGTCGTGCTGGATGACGCTCCGGAGAAGGTTTTCTCGCAGGTGGAGCTGCTTAAAAAGATCGGGCTGGATGTTCCGCAGGTGACCGAGCTTGTCTGGGAACTAAGAAAGGCTGGCTATGATCTCTCGCCGGAGATAATCACCGAGGAACAGTGCGTTCAGGCGATCATGGAGATGTTTGGGTAAATTCGGAATTCGGAATGCAGAATTCGGAATTGGTGGTATCGCCTTCGGCGATGGATCAAAAATTACGTGACATCGGGACGGTGTCGGATACAGAAAACAAAAGAAGGAGCGATATTATTGGCAATCCTCAGAACAGAAGAGCTGACTTATACGTACAGTGTAGGGACGCCGTTTGAGAAAACGGCGGTAGACCACGTAAGCCTTGAAATACAGGAGGGCGAGATGGTCGGAGTTATGGGGCATACCGGATCGGGAAAGTCTACGCTTATACAGCATTTCAACGGACTGCTGAAGCCGACTTCGGGAAAAATATTCCTCGACGGAAAGGATATATGGGAGAATAAGGATAAGATACGTGACGTGAGATTTCAGGTCGGGCTTGTTTTTCAGTATCCTGAGTACCAGATCTTCGAGGAGACGGTTTATAAGGACATAGCCTTCGGGCCTAAGAATATGGGGCTTGACGAGGCTGAAATAAAACGAAGAGTTCTGGAGACTGCCAACGATATCGGAATATCAGAGGAGCTACTTGAACGGTCGCCGTTTGAGCTTTCCGGTGGACAGAAGCGAAGAGTCGCTATCGCCGGAGTAATGGCAATGGAGCCAAAGGTGCTCATCCTCGATGAGCCGACGGCTGGACTCGATCCGGCAGGACGTGACAAGATTCTCGGGCTGATAAAAAAATACCACGAGCGCACTAAGAATACCATCCTCATCGTTTCGCACAGCATGGAGGATATCGCTCGGTTTGCGGATAAGATACTCGTCATGAGCGGAGCAAAGGTGTTCTGCTATGATACCGCAGTAAACGTGTTCAGCCGTGCGCAGGAGATAGAGAGGATAGGACTTGATGTCCCACAGATAACACGAGTCTTTACAGAGCTGAAAAGCCGTGGACTCGACTTCGGCAAGGAGGTCTATACGGTGGGATATGCAAGGGAGCTTCTGCTGAGAAAGCTCCGTGAAAAGGAGGAAGGCAATTGCTCAAGGATATAACTATAGGACAGTACTTTCCCGGCGAGAGCGTGATCCATAGGCTCGACCCGAGATTTAAGATAGTGATAACGCTGCTGTTCATCATGATGCTCTTTACGGGCGACTCGATGTGGTGTCTGGTGATCGGCGCAGTTTTCACAGCGCTGAGTATCATCCTCTCACGTATACCAGTGAAGATGTTTGCAAAAAGCGTAAAGCCGCTGCTGCCGTTTCTGGTGATAACAGCGGTGCTGAACCTGTTTTTCGTAAGCACGGGAGACGTTATCTGGCAGTGGAAGTTCATAAAGCTCACAACAGGCGGTGTGAACATAAGCGTGTTCATGATAATCAGGATAATCCTGCTTATTGCCGGAAGCTCACTGCTGACGTACACGACCTCGCCGATAACGCTTACTGATGCAATAGAGCGGCTGCTGTCGCCGCTGAAAAGGCTTAAATTTCCAGTTCATGAGCTTTCAATGATGATGTCCATCGCCCTGAGGTTTATACCTACGCTCGTGGAGGAGACGGATAAGATCATGTCTGCTCAGAAGGCAAGGGGTGCAGAGATCGACAGCGGAAAGCTGAGGACAAGGCTTGGAAATATGGTATCAATAATGGTGCCGCTGTTTATCTCAGCCTTCAGGCGTGCCGATGAGCTTGCAACGGCAATGGAATGCCGCTGCTATCACGGCGGTTCGGGAAGAACACGCCTGAGACAGATGAAATCATCCGCAAGGGATTATATCGCCCTGTTCATATCAGCCTGCTTCTATGCGGCAATAATCGCTGCCGACAGGCTTATACCAGACATATTCTGATTCACCAGAAAATAATTTGGGACGCAGCGTCCCGGAAGGAGCTAAGATGAAAAGGCTTGACGCTTGTAAAAAAAGCCGTTTGTATACGGTAATGTACGAAAAGGGAGTGCTGTTCTTTGCACTCTCGTTCCTGATTCCGGCAACGATAATGGTGCTGGCTTTCAGGGCAAATAACCTCCACCCGTTCGGTGATGACCAGTTTCTCGTAGTAGACCTCTGGCATCAGTATTTTCCGTTTTTCAGAGTAGTAAGAGAGAAGCTCGTTGACGGCGGATCGTTCCTCTACTCGTGGCAGAACGGAATGGGAACAAACTTCCTGTCGCTCATATCCTACTATGCGGCAAGCCCGCTCAACTGGATCGCTTCGCTCTTCAGTGAGGAACAGGCTCGAGAAGTCATGATGTTCCTGCTTGCGGCAAAGATCGGCTTCTGCGGAGCATTTTTCAGCTGCTTCGTGAGATATACCTTCAAGCGCAAGGATATCTCTATCGTGATCTTCTCCACGATATTTGCACTCTCCAGCTATATGCTTGGCTACTACTGGAACGTAATGTGGTTCGATACCGTAGCGCTCTTCCCGCTTGTAATGATGGGCGTCGTGGCGATCTGCCGTGAGGGAAAGTGGAAAACCTTTACCTTTGCACTTGCACTGTCGCTTATCTCGAACTACTACGTAGGCTATTTTACCTGTATCTTCACAGTATTCATGTTCGCAGCGGCAATGATCATCAACTTCAAGAGCGTGAAGGATACGCTGAAGAAGCTCTGGATAATCGTACGCTCATCGGTGCTTGGAATCGCCCTCGGAGGCTTTATCCTGCTGCCGGCGTACTATGGACTCCAGCTCACTCACAGCGCAAACAACAACTTCCCTGAGAAGATGGAATTCTACGAGGGCTGGACTGAGATCTTTGCAAATACGCTTTCCTACAGTCAGCCGGCTATGAAGGAGGGACTCCCGAACTTTGCGTGCGGAATGCTTGCGATCGTGCTTCTGGGAGTGTTCCTGTTCTCGAACGGCATCAAGATCCGTGAGAAGGTTTCGGCAGTGCTTATGATGGCGCTTATTGCAGTAAGCTGCAATATGAATATCCTCAACTACATCTGGCACGGCTTCCACTTCACAAATATGATCCCTTACCGCTTTGCGTTTATTTTCTCATTCGTGCTTGTCGCAGCAGCCTTCAGGGCATACGATGTGATACTTACCAAGGGTGTGAAGATATATCAGATAATTCTGATGCTGGCATTCCCATGGGTAGTGTTCTACCTCAACTACATGGTAAAATCTGCCGAGAGCGAGACTTCGCTCGGAATCAAGAGCTTCCTGCTCGATAACGAGCCGGTGAAGAATTCACTCGTTATCGCAGGTGCATTCATACTGATATTCGTGGCAATAAAGGTATTCCCCTTCACAAATCCGAAGGTGAGAAATCTTGTGCTCAGCCTCTGTATCGGAGCGGCAGCGATAAGCGAATGCTATTCCAATGCAAAAATCGGCGTTGAGACAGTCGGACAGTCCGACTACGCAAGCTATCTCTCGAAAAACGAGGATATCCAGAAGCTCCTCGATGCAGCTGAGGAGAGAGAGGAGTCACTCTTCTACAGAACAGAGATGACCAAGACATGGACGCTCAATGACAGCTCACTCTATGGCTACAACGGTATCTCCCAGTTCTCCTCATCGGCAAATGTGTCCGTGACAAAGTTCCTGAAGAAGCTCGGACTCTATGGCTCTGAGGCTGGAAACCGCTACTACTACAGAATTTCAACACCTGTAGTAAACACCATGCTTGGACTTAAATATATCATCCATAAGGACAACGAATATCGTGGCGATCCCTATGCGCTCACTGAGGTCGACAAGTCCAATAGTGTTCACCTCTATGAAAATAACTTCCCGCTTTCAGTCGGCTACATGGTCGACAGCAGCATCCTCGAGCTGGAGAATCTCGGCTATGCGTGTCCGTTCGACTTCCATAACGACCTCATCCAGTCTGCAACAAGCGTGGACGAGGATATCTATACTCCCCAGCCGGTTGCGCTTGCATCCTATTCAGGAGTGCTTGTAACAAAAACTTCCTACGGAAACTATACCTTCAACAAGACTGAAGCCGGAAAAGAGGATTGCTGTGTTGAGTACAGCTTCGACGGAATGGACGGCTATCAGCTCTACGGCTATGCCGCAAACGGAGGCTGTGACAAGGCTGATGTTAAAATAGGTGCAAAAGATATTGACACAAATATCGCTCTCGATGACTACCCGATAATCTTCCCGATGGGAGGAGTTCAGTCCGGCGAGAGATCGACTATCAAGCTACACATCAAGGACGATACCGATAACGGAAACTTCAAGGTTATGGTCTATGCCCTCAACGAGGCACTCTTTGAGCAGGCTTATGCCGACCTCGCCGATGAGCAGCTCCAGATCACCGAGTTCTCCGATACAGAGATAAAGGGTAAGATCAATGCCCTTAAGGATGGAGTAATGTTCCTGTCGATACCCTATGAGGAGGGCTGGAGCATCAGCGTCGACGGCAAGGAGGTCGATACTGTAAAGGTAGTTCACTCGATGCTCGGCGCAGAGATCCCTGCCGGCGAGCATGATATCACGATCACTTATACTCCCGAGGGCTTTGTGACAGGCGTTATCGCAACATCTGTATCAGCAGCTCTCTGTGTGGTGATAGCTATTATCGACCGCAGGAGACGTAAGAATCAGCCTGAGGAAGAGCCTGATAATACTCCCGACCCGACAGATTCTGATGCGGCAGAAGCTGGACAGACAGAAGCTTCCGAGCCGGAGCAGGAGACTGAGACTGAAAATAAGACTGAGGCAGAGCTTGAAAATGAAGCTCCGGAGCAGGAGACTGAAAATAAGGCTGAAGATAAATCTGCGGAGGGATCAGCTCCGGCTGAGGAAGAATCAAATGAGAAGGAGTCTCCAGAAGAGGATACTCTCGCCGAGGACTTCTCTGCGGCACTTGCTAAGATTGCTGAAGAGGACGCTCAGTCCGAGGAGGCTAAGCCTGAATATAACGAGATCGTGTGGGTGAATGAACCCGTCGAGGAGGAAAAGGCTGAAAAGGCTGATGAAAATGAGAAACCTTAAAGTTATGATCGCCTACAGAGGCACTAATTACCACGGCTTCCAGCGCCAGAGCAATGCGATAACGGTGCAGGAAACGGTGGAAAAGCATATTTCTAAGGTGCTGAACGAGCCGGTAACTATTACCGGCTGCTCACGCACCGATACGGGAGTTCATGCGAATGAATTCTGCTTCAATGTGAAAACCTCAAGCCGCATCCCTTGCAGGAATTTCGTGCGTGGAGTCAACGGCGAGCTGCCGGATGATATCTCTGTTCTGAGCTGCGAGGAGGTGCCTGAGGACTTTCATGCGAGGTTCGACTGCAAGGGAAAGGAGTATGTCTATAAGATCCATTGCAGCGAGTCGAAGAATCCCTTTGCGCCGGATCTTGAGTTCCACTACCGCCGTCCGTTCGACCTAGAGGCGGCTAAAAAGGCGGCAGGCTATTTTGTGGGGACTCACGATTTTGCATCGTTTTGTGCCGACTGTACAAACGTTTCAACGACGGTAAGAACGATTTATTCATTTAACATAGAAAAACATGGAAATACCGTTGTAATGCTTGTAAAAGGTGACGGATTTTTGTATAATATGATTAGGATAATGGCGGGTACGCTGATCGATATAAGCGAGAAGCGTTTCTCTCCCGACGACATTCCCGATATCCTCGCCGCCCGTGACAGACTAAGGGCTGGAAGAACGGCTATGGCTCATGGGCTTTATCTCAATAAGGTCTACTACAGCGAGGATGAACTCAACTCCCGGTAAGCAGCCGGAAAAAGGAGGCGCTTGATTTGCCGATGTATGATGCCGACGATATCGTCGAGCTGAAAAACAGAAAAAAACGCCGCAAAAGGCGCATAAAATTACTCGTGATCCTGCTTGTCGCTGCAATTGCCGGCGGACTGTGGTATACCAGAGATGAATGGCTGCCTATGCTTCAGGGTATCGGCAAGAAATATCAGATCATCCAGAACAGCGGACGGCTCGCCGAGGGAAATTTTCCGATCGAGATAAACGGCGGTGCGGAGTATCAGCTCCAGTACAGCGACGATACAGTTTTTCTCCTGAGCGACGCTTATATCTATTACTACAACACCGACGGCGGAAGGATCAAAAGACGTCAGCATGCCTATACTAACAGCGTTCTGCGTGTTGCAGGAGGAAATGCTCTCATCTATGAAAGCGGCGGAAATGAGTTCGTCATCGAAAACGAGGACGAGACACTCTATTCAAAAACCTACGATAATCCGATAATCTTCGCTCGTCTCAGCTCGGATGGCTATACTGCCGTTGTCACAAGCTCGTCAACGTATGCCTGCAAGCTGCTGGTTTATAACGACCACGGAAATCTCGTCTATGAGCGTGAATGCGTCGAGAGAATAAGCGATCTCAGCTTCACCAGCGACAGCGAGGGATGCCTCGTAAGCTATATCGACGCAAAAAATGGTACGCTCATTTCGACAGTCCAGAAGATTAGTTTCAGCTCTGAGGAGGAGATCTGGACTTCGCCTGAGATCGAGACGCTCGCACTTGAGGTTGCCGGAAGCGGCAGCGGAGCGTTTGTACTCGGAAATGACGCTTGTGCCTGCGTCGGCGGCGACGGTCAGATCGCATCCTACTACGCCTATGAGGGAGAATTCGCCGGAGGCGATATCAGAGGCGGAAAAGCTGCGGTCATCATGAATGACGACGATATGCGAAAATATACACTCGCACTTTTCGACGGAAGCGGCGATGCACCGGTGCTCGTCGAGAGCCAGTCTCCGCTTGAGTACGTGCTGATCTACGACGGTCTTGTCTATGTCATGGATAAGAACGAGATCCGTGCCTACAGCTTCAGCGGAAAGCTCCGCTCAACGGCTGAGGTGGACGATGCCTACGACGAATTCAGACGATGCGAGGACTATGTGTTCCTCATGGCACACGACAGAGTCGACAGAATAGACTACAACAGCTGATAATACAGACAGAAAGAAAGATAACAGCTATTTAAGCATATTTCGGAAGGTGATAGCATAAATGGGAACACAGTTCTGGTGGTTCTATGACGTGGCAGCAGCAGCGATATTGCTGGTTCTCATATATTTGTCAGGGAAAAAAGGCTTCTCAAAAGCTCTAGTCCCGACGATAGGCTGCATACTAAGCGCAGTCCTCGCTGCGGCAGTCTCTTCGCCCGCCGCAGAGCTGGTTTATGAGAATACCCTGTCCGGTTCAAATACCGTGAAGATCGCTGAAACTCTCGAGAGCATCAATCTTCCGCAGAAAATTAAAAATCTCACCGCAGAGCTGGGCTATGGCACAGATGCGGATGAGCACGAAATAGCGGCGATATTTGCCGTAGGCGGAGATGTATCTGAGGCGCTCTGCGAGTACATATCTTCAGCAGCTCCCGACGGCGAAAAGCCGGATCCGGCGGAGGTTGAAGCTGAGCTTACAGACGCAGCCGCAGATATGGTCGGCACCGCACTTTCAAAAAAGCTTTCGGGATATGTCTCGGAGGCTACAGCCGAAAAAATACGCAGCGGAGGTATAAATGAATTCAGTGAGGTGCTGAGGATACTCCATACCGATGGAGCTGCTCCGGCAGCGGAATACCTCGAGGAAAATTATACCAGTACCGCTTCACAGAACATAGTCAGAGTCATTTGCTTCATAATAATAGTATTTGCGCTCATGGCGGCACTCTCAGTCCTGATACGCGGACTTCCGCTCAGGATACGTCCGAGGGGTGAGCTTCTCGAGCCTGTGCTCGGAGGTGCACTCGGTGCAGCCGAGGGAGTGCAGATGATCCTCATAGCCGCCGCCGCAGTAAAGGTGCTCGTCGTTCTGGGAAATGACGGGATGATGCTCTTTAACAGCGAGGCTATAAATGAGACGATCTTCTTCAGGCATATATATAATAACCTGTTCTTATAAAACTACGAAATATCTGAAGCTCAGACAATGACAGATTCAAGCTGCTGGAGTGCGAAGTGCGTGCTCCGGATAAGGAGGAACAACCGATGATAATGTGCAGCAAATGCAACAAACTGCCGGCAGTTGTTTTTATAACGTCGGTAAAGGGAAACGAAAAAAAGAACGAAGGCTTCTGCCTCGCCTGCGCAAAAAAGATGAATATCCCACAGGTGGCAGAGTATCTTGATAAATTGGGGATAAGCGATGAAGAGGTGGAACAGCTCTCCGAGCAGATGCTCGGTATGCTCGACGGCGACAGCTTCGAGATGGGCGGTTCGGGACTGATGCCGAACTTCCTGAGCAATATGTTCCAGAACCCGCAGGACTTCTTCGGCGCAGCCGACGGAAAATCCCCTGACGCAGAAATGAATACTCCCGATACTCCCGATTCCGGTGCTGGCGATAATAACAGCAGTAAGCCAAAGGATAAGGAGAAAAGAGGTATCTTCGGAAAGAAGGACAGAAAACAGAAGGAGCTGAAGTTCCTCGGAAGCTACTGCACTAATCTCTCGCAGAAGGCTGCCGACGGAAAGCTCGATGCGATCATCGGCAGAGATAAGGAGATCGCCCGTGTTATCCAGATCCTCTCGAGAAGAACTAAAAATAACCCGTGCCTTATCGGTGAGCCGGGTGTTGGAAAAACTGCGATCGCCGAAGGAATCGCCCTCAGGATCAACGAGGGTAACGTTCCGTTTAATTTAGCTGACAAGAAGGTGTATCTTCTTGATCTTACAGCTCTCGTCGCTGGAACTCAGTTCCGAGGTCAGTTTGAAAGCCGTGTGAAGGGACTCGTCGATGAGGTAAAGCGAGAGGGCAATATAATCCTGTTTATTGATGAGGTGCATAACCTCGTCGGAGCCGGAGATTCCGAAGGCTCCATGAATGCAGCAAATATCCTCAAGCCTGCTCTCTCAAGAGGTGAGGTTCAGGTAATCGGTGCAACGACCTTCGGTGAGTACCGCAAACACATCGAAAAGGATTCTGCACTCGAGCGCCGATTCCAGCCAGTTACCGTAACAGAGCCTAATGTCGAGGAGACAGTCGATGTGCTTCTCGGAATCAGACAGTATTACGAAAATTACCACAAGGTTAAGATCTCAGACTATCTGCTGAGAGTCTGCGCAGTGCTGTCGGAGAGATATATCACCGACCGATTCCTTCCGGATAAGGCGATCGACCTCATGGACGAGGGCTGCGCAAGAGCAAGCATCCGCTCTCCTGAGATCGCTCAGTACGACAAGCTCCAGAAGGAGATCAAGGTTCTCGAGGATATGGAAAAAACTATCTCAGAACAGACCGAGCCGGATTATCAGGCTCTCGCCGAGGTAAAGGGCAAGCTCATCCACGCCCGTGAGGATGCTGAAAAGCTCCGTGAAAAGGCGGAAAACGTTCAGGTGACTGAGGAGGATATCGCTAAGGTAGTCGAGCTTTGGACGGGAATCCCTGCAAGCAAGATCGCCGAGACGGAGTTCCTCAAGATCGCACGCCTCGAGGGCGCCCTCAAGGAAAGAGTTATCGGTCAGGATGAGGCTGTAGAGCTGCTTTCAAAGGCAATCAAACGTACAAGAGTAAACCTCAGCAAACGCCGCCGTCCGGCTTCATTCATCTTCGTAGGCCCGACCGGCGTTGGAAAAACTGAGCTTGTAAAATCTCTCGCCGAGGAGATGTTCGACTCCGCAGAGCCGCTCATCAGACTCGATATGACTGAGTATATGGAAAAGCACTCCGTGGCAAGAATGATCGGATCACCTCCGGGATATGTCGGCTACGACGAGGCTGGACAGCTCACCGAAAAGGTTCGCCGCCGCCCATATTCAGTCATCCTCTTCGATGAGATCGAAAAGGCTCACCCCGATGTTATGAACATCCTCATGCAGATTCTCGACGAGGGCAGGATCGACGACGCTCACGGAAGAACTGTAAACTTTGAAAATACCATAATCTGCATGACCTCAAATGCAGGCTCGACCGATAAGTCGCTCGGCATGGGCTTCAACCGTACCGAAAACGAGATCTCACGTGATAAGGCAATAAAGGGACTGAGAGAATTCCTCCGTCCGGAGTTTATCAGCCGAATCGACGAGATAGTCGTGTTCAGACCTCTCACAAAGGAAAATTTCGCCGACATCGCTGCACTGATGCTCGACGAGATGAAGGAGCCGCTCGCTGAGAAGAATATCACCCTCAGCTACGACAGAGCCGCACTTGAGCTTATCGCAGAAAAATCCCATGGCAAACCCTATGGCGCAAGAGATATCCGCCGAGTGATCCGTCAGGATATCGAGGATAAGATAGCTGAGATCATCATCGACAGCGCTTCCTCGACCGATATCATCGAGATCACTGCTGACGGCGAGGGAAATATCTCTGTGAACGGAAAAAAGAAAGAGGAGGCTGAAAATAATGAAGAGTAAGCTCTCAGGCATCCTTGCTGCACTCCTCGCAGCGTCAATGCTCATGACTGCGTGCAGCGGCGACGACAGCGGTTCAGAATCTGCATCAGGTTCATCCTCTGCGGCGGACGACAGCCAGACAAAAACCGCTGCTGCTCAGGAGGAAACTGAGCCGAGTGAGGAGGTATCTATGGAGGCTGACGCCGACGCTGTTCCTGTATCAGGCGCAGCTCCTGTGCTTTCGATCTCAGACGCCGAAGGCGCACCCGGAGATATTGTTCCCGTGACGATCTCTATCTCAGGTGCCGAGGATAAATGGTCGATGTGCGGCGTTCATGTTGTCTATGACGACCGCCTCGTATGCCTTGAGGATGAAAATGCAGGTCAGGAGTATATCCCCGTCTACGAAAAGGGCGAGGCGGTTAAATATGCCGAGGCGTTCACATCAATGCTCCAGACCGGCGAAAAACGCAACGATTATCTCATCGAAAACAACCAGTGTGCCGTTTTCTTTGCTTCAGTTTCAAGCATCGATAACGGCAAGGACGGCGACATCATAACATATCAGTTCCAGATCCCCGAGGATGCCCAGCCGGGCACGGTGTATGAGCTGGGCTTCTACTACCGTCAGGGAGATATGTTCCTCGATGCCGCTCAGGACATGGCTATACAGGACTACGCCTTCAGCCACTGGCAGGGCGCAGCTGTGACAGTAAAATAAAGCAATACCGCACGCTCTTTGTGCGGAGCTGATTTAATTCAGAAAGGTGAACGATCATGAAAAACAGACTTTTAGCAGGACTTACTTCATGCGCAATGGCAGTTACTTCAACGCTGCTCTCGTTCGGTACAGCAGCCGGAACAACTGCCGTTGCCGAGACAGCCGCTTCAGCTGATGATGCCGTAAAGATCATGTGCGTGGGCGACTCCATCACACACGGCTTTATCGACGGAAATAACGGCTACAGAAAATATCTCTGCCACTATCTTAACGAAAAGGGTATCTCCTATGACATGGTAGGCCCCGAGAACAGCTGGAGCGATACAGCCACATACGACTGGAACGGCACAACTATTACATACGATCCCGGACACTGCGGCTACAGCGGATATTCCATCCAGTCCTACGGCAGCAGAACTGGTATCTATGAGGTGCTTTTCTCAAGCTCAAACCTCGTTGAGACATACGATCCCGATATGATCCTCCTCCAGATCGGTACAAACGATCTTCTGGATGCACGTCTCGAAAAGACTACTAATATCGATACTCTTACTGATACAACTACAGCTCTCGAGCGTCTCGAAACACTTGCAAATAAGATCCTCGACAGCTCTGACAGCACCGATACACTCTTCCTTGCGTCAGTTCCCTATGTTGACGAATCCAGCGGATATCTCAGCGCATACGGCTATATCCTCGGCGTTGATACATCAGATGCAGCGGTTCTTCAGGCTGCTGCTGACGAGGCGGTCGATACATATAACGCAGGCGTAGAGGCACTCGCTTCAAAGCTCGCCGCAGCAGGAAATAATGTAAAGTTCGTCGATATCAACGGCGTTGTTGACATGGAGACAGAGCTTAACGACGGCTGCCATCCGAATGAGTCCGGCTATGAGGACATGGGATTCCTCTGGGGAGAGACTCTCTCAGCTTACATCGGCAGCAGCGAGGATATCACTCCTTCTACAACAACTACTACAGCAGTAACTACAACAGCCCCCAAGACAACAACTACTACAACTGCTGCTGAAGAGGATAAGATCACATATCCTACCGAAAAGTTCGACGTAACAGGCGCTGCTTCCGCAGATATCACCTTCAGCGGTACTGCATCCGCCGGCTATAACGGAAAGATCGGCTATTGGGATAATTCCGCTCAGGAGTGGCTCGAGGTTGAATACTCAGGTACACTCGACGAAAACGGCAAGGATACATACAATTTCAAGGTGCCTTCCGGCGTAACAGAGATCCAGGTTCAGGTGTTCTGGAGCGGCATCTGGGATAATGCAATTCAGGATACAGTCAATACAGAACTCGTGATCGAGTCAGTAACACTCAACAAGGCTGCGGTTACTACAACTACAACCACTACAACTGCAAAGGCAACAACTACAACTACTGTTACTGCACCTCCCGATGATCTCTATTCTGTAATCTTCAACATCGACTATATAGGCGACGGTACTGAGATCTATGGCTTCCAGTACTGTAAGCTCGAAAGAGTAGATGCAAGCGGAAATGATCTTCGCTTTACTACAAAGCCTACTGTCTCCGGCTCGGATACATTCACTGTTTATGATACCTATGTTAGATGGACAGCTCAGGAAAATGGTGTTACGATTACAAATCTTCCCGAGAGCTTCTATGTATTCACAGTCGAGGCGCACGAAAGCGCACTTGGCTATGCAGCAAGTATCGTGATCGAGTTCGGTATCGAGAATGGAAAGGTTTGCGATGTAAAGATCACAAGCGGCGACGGTACAGTCTCCAACAGCTCAAATTCTATCTCAGTAGGCGTTCCCGCAGTTTCATCAGCTGCTGTTACAACAACTACTACAACATCAGCTCCTAAGGTTACTACAACTACTACTGCAAATCCGCTCGGAACTATCAAGATTGATGTAAATTATGACGGTACAACATACTTCGGCGCACAGTACTGCAAGCTCCAGCACGTAGACGCTCTCGGTACAGATATTCGCTTCGGCACAAAGCCCTCCATTTCAGGTGCGGATACATTCACTATCTATGATACATACATCAGATGGCAGAATACTCAGAAAATGGTAACTATCTCAAATCTCCCTGACGGACGCTATATCCTCACTATCGAGAAGTTCGATGCAGGCGACGGCGGAGCATATCCTACACAGGCAAACTTCATGCTCGAGAACGGTACTATCTATAATCTCATCCTCAAGTCTGATACAGGTTCTGTTACAAAGAGCGGAAATACGATCGATGCTATTGTAGATTCCTATGTCATCACGACTACTACTACCACAACTACAACGACTACCACCACAACTACTACAAAGAAAACAACTACAACCTCCACTACAACTACTAAGGCTACTACAACAACTACTAAGAAGATCACAACTACTACAAAAGCTACTACCACAACAAAGGCAACTACAACAACAACTGCTACAACAACTACAGTTGTTACTACAACTACATTCGATCCGGCTAATGTAGTATACGGCGATGCCGACTGCAACGGTAAGGTTGAGATCGCAGACGTTGTAGCGATCATGGTTCACCTCACTACACCGGGCGGTACACTCTCTGCCGAGGCGCAGAATAATGCCGATGTCTACCAGCGCGGCGACGGCGTAGGTAATATGGATGCACTCGCTGTCCAGAAAAAAATCGCCCAGCTCATCCCCACGCTCCCTGAGTCGTATCTCTAAAGTTATTGAGGGAGACCCTTTTGAAAAAGGGTCCTCCCTCAAACTCCCTCCCTAAAACTTTCGTATTAAATTTCAGCCTGACAGGGCACACTGTGAGAAATAAAAAACTTCTCATTGACTGAATTCAGTGGGCCCAGTCAGGCTGAAATTTGTATAAAAGTCTTTGGAAAGGGGGTTGGGGAAGAACCTTTCTTCAGAAAGGTTTTCCCCAATAATTAGAGCTGCAAACAAAAAAGGCTGCACGGGGGTGCAGCCTTTTGGGGATATGAGAGAAATTAAGCAGCGGTACCAGTAACATTGAAGTCTACCTCAACAGTAGTCCAGCCGTCAGCGAAAACAGCGGGATCAACGATAGAAGCAGAGTAACCGGTTGTATCAGTAAGCGGGCCGTCAGCAGTATGAGCGTCCTCAGGGATATTAGCGTCGAGAACCCACTCGTTGTAGATATTAGCACGCATCTCAACGTTATCATCTGAAGAAGTATAGTTCTTAGCAGTCAGATCAACAGCGTTGCCGTCGATTCTGATTTCAGTGATCTCGATAGCCATGTTGGGGTACTTAGTAGTACCGTCCTTGACCATAACAGCAGCGAAAGAACAGCCGCTGGGAACGAGCTCGCCGTTAGCGTCGCCTGTTGTATCGAAGCGGAAGCCGTTTGTATCAGCGTTTACGCTTACAGTATAGCTGCCGTCGCCAGTGATTGGAACAACGCCAGCGTCGTAAGAAAGCATACCGCCCTCATCGTCGATGTTGCCCCAGTACTGGATCCACCACTGACCGTCAACGATAGCGAGGTAAGCGTCACCGGACTCAGCAGCGATAGCCTCCTCGAACTCAGGAGTTTCAACCTGAATAGGAGCGTCAGTCTCGTCAGCAGCGTTATCCTCAGCAGCAGGAGCGTCAGCGTTGTCATCAGCAGGAGCGTCAGCAGCGTCATCAGCAGCAGCGTCGTTCTCAACCTCTTCGGCAGCGGAGGAGTTATCAGTCTCCTTTTCCTTCTCGTCGCTGCATCCAGCGAAAGCGGCGCAAGCCATCATAGAAGCCATAAGGCAAGCTAAAATCTTTTTTGTTTTCATAGTATAAACCTCTTTCTGAAAAATTAGTCTTCGGATATATGCAGACGGAGCCGCAGAAATTTAGGAGTGAGAGGGTGGCGGCTCCGAAAGCTTCTCTAATAATAATACACAATTTTCGCCCTGAGTTCAAGATGCTAAATGTACAAAATTTCACCCATATAAATGGGACATTTGTATAAATGCGGTACAAGAAAAGGGGAAAAATATTGCTAATTCGTGAACTCACAGTGAACGGCTTAGCTCAGCTCGAACATTCCGGTATAGAGCTGGTAATATTTGCCCTTCTGAGCGATAAGTTCCTCATGATCGCCTCGCTCGATGATCTTTCCGTTTTCGAGAACCATGATAGCGTGAGCGTTGCGGACGGTGGAGAGACGGTGGGCGATAACGAAAACAGTTCTGCCCTCCATGAGACTGTCCATGCCCTTTTCGATGAGCGCCTCGGTACGAGTATCGATGGAGCTTGTAGCCTCGTCTAGGATAAGTACCGGAGGATCTGCGATTGCGGCACGAGCGATAGCGAGAAGCTGACGCTGACCCTGACTGAGATTTGCGCCGTCGGCGGTGAGCATTGTATTATAGCCGTCCTCGAGATGGCGGATGAAGTAATCCGCATTAGCGAGCTTCGCCGCAGCGTAGACCTCCTCGTCGGTCGCATCGAGTTTTCCATAGCGGATGTTATCCATAACCGTACCGGTGAAGAGGTGAGTATCCTGAAGAACCATGGACATCGAGCGTCTGAGATCAGCCTTTCTGATCTTATTGATATTTATGCCGTCGTAGCGGATCTTTCCATCGGGAACGTCATAGAAGCGGTTGATGAGGTTAGTGATAGTGGTTTTGCCGGCACCGGTTGAGCCTACGAAGGCGATCTTCTGACCGGGCTTAGCGTAGAGGCTGATACCGTTGAGGACAGTTTTTTCGGGAACATAGCCGAAAACGACGTTGTCGAACTCGACCTGACCTCGCACCTCAGTATATGTAACAGTTCCGTCAGCCTGATGGGGATGTTTCCAAGCCCATCTTCCTGTACGCTTGTCGGACTCAGTGATAGTACCATCCGGAGCGATCTCGGCATTAACGAGAGTAACATATCCCTCGTCAGCCTCGGGAGTCTCGTCGATGACGCTGAAGATCCTCTCAGCACCGGCAAGCGCTGTCAGTACAGAGTTAAGCTGCTGGGAGACCTGAGTGATCGGCTGAGAGAACGAGCGGGTGAACTGGAGATAGGAGATTACCGTACCGATCGTCATTCCGCCGATATTATTTACAGCCATTACACCGCCTGCAATAGCAGTGAGCGCATAGTGCAGGTAGGAGAGGTTGCCCATGATAGGCATGAGTATATTAGCGAAGGTATGAGCTTTTGTGGATGCAGCGCAGAGCTGCTCATTGAGCTTATCAAAGTCCTCAGCAGCGTTGTCCTCATAGCAGAACACCTTTACTACCTTCTGACCCTCGATCATTTCCTCGATGTAGCCGTTTACTGCACCGAGAGCCTTCTGCTGAGCGGCGAAGCCTTTTCCGCTTCGAGGGCCGATAAAGCCGATGACCCGGATCATTATGAAGAGCATCACGAGTACGATTATCGTAAGCTGCCAGCTGTAGATGACCATAGCGGAGAAAACTCCGATTATCGTAACGGCTGAGGAGATGAACTGGGCAACGCTGTTTGAGAGCATCTCACGGATAGCGTCGGTATCGTTAGTGAACAAGCTCATAAGCTCGCCGTGGGTATGAGTATCGAAGAAGCGGATCGGAAGCGACTCCATCTTATTGAAGAGGTCGGTTCTGATGCGCATGAGGGTAGTGGTGGAGACCTTCATCATGATGCGCTGATAGCAGTAGGTCGAGAGTGCTCCGGCTGCATAGATACCTCCCATAAGCGCAAGCAGCCCGATGACCTCACCTGTATGGCTTTCGCCGGTAGTAAGGGATTCCTCGATCGTATCGATAACAGGCTTAAGCAGGAGATTTCCGGCGATTCCAGCGGATGCACTTAAAATGATGCAGACCGTGACAAGGCAGATATGGAGCTTGAAGCCATGCATATAGCTAAAGATCCTCTTGAAGGTTTTAAAAGCACTCTGGGGCTTAGCACCTGATACATTATGTTTTGGCGGCATTAATCCTCAGCTCCTTTCTTTTGAGATTCATAGACCTCCTGATAGATATCATTACGTGCGAGAAGCTCGTCATGAGTACCGATATCGGAGATTTTTCCGTCGTCCATAACGATGATCCTGTCGGCATCCATAACCGATGAGATACGCTGGGCGATGATGAATGTAGTAGTTTCCGAGAGCTTTTCACGGAAAGCCTTTCTGATGCTGCTGTCGGTAGCGGTATCTACAGCGCTTGTTGAGTCGTCGAGGATGATGATCTTGGGTTTTTTGAGGAGTGCTCTTGCAATACAGAGTCTCTGTTTCTGACCGCCGGAGACGTTTACACCGCCCTGCCCGAGGTATGTATCATAGCCATCGGGGAAGCTCATGATAAAGTCGTGAGCGCAGGCTGACTTGCAGGCGTCGATGATCTCCTCGTCTGTAGCGTTCTCGTCACCCCAGCGGAGATTATCCCTGATCGTACCGGTAAAGAGGATGTTTTTCTGGAGAACCATAGCTGCCTGACTTCTGAGCGTCTCGAGGGTATAGTCCCTGACATTATGACCGCCGACGTAGACATTTCCCTCAGTAGCGTCATAGAGGCGAGGGATAAGCTGAACGAGTGAAGTTTTTGATGAACCCGTACCGCCGATGATACCGATAGTCTCGCCTGAGCTGATATCGAGGCTGATATTCTCGAGAGCGAGGTTGTTCATGTCGTTGAAGTAGCTGAAGCTCACGTTCTCGAAGCGAACTGAGCCATCCTCGGGCATGATCTTGGAGCCTTCGGCATCGGTGATTGCAGGCTCTTCGACGAGGACATCATAGATACGGTTCATGGAAGCACGGCTGATAACGAACATGATGAACAGCATTGAGAGCATCATGAGCGACATGAGTATCTGAGTGACATAGGTAATGAAGCTTGCGAGCTGACCAGTACCCATCTCACCGCTGGACGCCATATTTCCGCCGAACCAGAGGATAGCGATAACGCTAGCGTACATACAGATCTGCATGATCGGGCCGTTGAGGATGATGAGCTTCTCGGCGAAGATCTGAGCCTTTCTTACATCGTCAGCAGTCTCACGGAAGTTTTCCTTTTCGTGCTCCTCACGGACGAAAGCCTTAACAACACGGCTGCCGATGAGAGTTTCCTGCACACGGGCATTCATGCCGTCGTACTTAGCGAGCATAGCCTTGAATCTCGGGTGAGCCTTGGTGACGATGAAGAACACTGCAAATCCCAGCACGGGTATTGCTGCGAGGAACACGAGAGAGAGCTTAGCGTTCATTCTGACCGCCATGATCGTAGCGCAGATGAGCATGATCGGCGAGCGGAAAGCCATTCTGATGAACATCATGAAGGCATTCTGAGTGTTTGTGACGTCGGTCGTAAGACGGGTGATGAGCGAAGCGGTGGAGAACTTATCGACATTAGCGAACGAAAAGCCCTGAACCTTGCGAAAGAGCGCAGCTCTGAGGTTCTTAGCGAATCCCATACCTGCAACAGCGCTGAAGCGTCCGGCGAGTGCGCCGAAGCAGAGCGATACAACAGCCATTCCGACCATCAGCAGACCCATTTTTACGACATAGGAAGTATCGCCCTTTTTGATACCATTGTCGATAATGAGCGCCATGACAGAGGGGATGAGAACCTCCAAAGCTACCTCACCGATGATAGTAAGCGGCGAGAGGATAGCCTGCTTTTTATACTTTCCGACGTATGAAAAGATAGTTTTGAACATTTGGTAGCTCCTTTCTACTCATTAATTTTACTGCCGGAGGGAGATTTAAATTCCTCCATACTTCGATGAAGGAGACAGGAAAGCTCCATCGGGTTTTCTGAATTAAAGTCGATGCCCTCGATCTTTTTCATTTCAGAAACGAGTTTCTCAAGATAACCGAGAAAGCACTGCTTATCCTCCTCACTGAAGCTGCTGAAGATGAGCTGGTCGTAGTCCTCGAAGATTCTGCGGTGGGACTCGATAGTCTCCCTGCCCTTATCGGTAAGCGACAGCCGCTTGCAGCGGAGATTATCCTTATCGACAGTTTTTGTGATAAGTCCAGCCTTTTGCAGGCGTTTAGTCGACGTAGCAACCGAGGCAGGAGTGACATGGAGCTGCTCAGCGAGTAGACTCTGGGTGCAGTTTTCGTTCATACCGATCATGCGCATGATAGCCACCTGGCCAAAATGAAGCGGAGAAGAGCTGGTGCTGCGCTTAATGAAAAGCTTCCGCAGCAGATGCACGTTCTCGATAGTACCGATGATCCTCCTGTTTTCGATTTTTTTCAAGCAATCACCTCCGTTTTGTTTTGTTAAACGGCTTATAGTTAAACGTTTAACTGTTGCAGTATGATTATAACACCTCCTGTGTATTATGTCAATAGGAGATATGTAATGTTCATGCAAAATATACAAAAACCAAAGAGGTATCTGTGATGCTCTTATGGGAAGCTTATGCGTGTATTATTGAGGAAAACCCTTTTGAAAAAGAGTTCGGGGGAAACCTTTCCTCAAAAAGGTTTCCCCCGATAAATACGAATAAACTCCTATAAGAGTATCATCGATACCCCTTTAGTATTAGAGATAATTAAGCCTGTCCGTCCTGATTATTGGGAGTGATCCATTTGACGAAGCCGTAGCTATCGAGGATCTGAAAGTACTTAGCTAGTCTTTCGTAGGTTGGATGAGCTTTTTCGCCAAAGTGCTCCTCGAGAGGCTGCCCCATATCGGAGAGCTTTTTTTTGCCGTCTATCTGGTGCCAGATAAAGCTGCCAAGCTCGTCCAGATGGATATGAGTGACCTTAGGTTTTTTGAGGAGCTTCTGAGCGATGCGGTTCACGACGCCTTTATTTTCGATATCGAGCGTCACGATACCTTTATCGTCGGCTGACCATGCGATCCCGTCGGGATAAGCAGGGCAGCGGTCGAGATAATTTGCCTCGGGTATATTTTTACGCTTCATCAGATGTATTCACCTTTTTGCGTTTTTTCCAGATGGAGAATTTGAGGAGTGAAAGGATGATCAGACCGAATACAACGAGGCTGAGGATATTAGAAACTGACTCCGGAAGTCCGAGTATGCCGGAGATATCGATAAACTTATCGAGACCGAATACAGCGAGGAAAGCGAGAATGATTCCCACAAGACCTTCGCCGGCGATCATACCGGAGCAGAAGAGGATACCATCGTTGATAGTTTCCTTCTTCTTCTTTTCGTCGCCCTTCATCTTGTCGAATACGAGACGAACGATACCGCCCACGAGGATGCACGCATTAAGGTGAACAGGGAGATATACGCCGATAGCGAACGGGAGAACAGGGATTCCGATAACCTCAACGAGGACAGCGATGAACACGCCTACGAAGATAAGCTCCCAAGGAAGCTCTGCGCTCATAACGCCCTCAACGATAACCTTCATGAGGTTAGCCTGAGGAGCAGAGATCTGCTCTGAGCCGAAGCCCCAAGCGCTGTCGAGGAGGTATAATGTACCGCCGATAGCGAGTGAAGAAGCGAGTACGCCGATGACCTCACCGATCTGCTGCTTCTTAGGAGTTGAGCCGAGGAGAAAACCTGTCTTAAGATCCTGAGAAGTATCGCCGGAGATAGCTGCAACGATACAGATGATAGAACCGATTGAGATAGCAGCTGTCATACCTGTAGCGCCCTCCATGCCTGTAGCCTTGAGAACGAGAGTAGCGATAAGGAGAGTAGCGATAGCCATACCTGAAACGGGGTTATTACTGCTTCCTACGAGTCCAACCATTCTGGAGGAAACTGTAGCGAAGAAGAATCCGAACACAACGATAATGAGTGCGCCGATGAGGTTTACAGGGATTGCAGGGATAAGCCAGATTGCGAGAGTGAGGACTGCGATAGCGATGAGAACGACCTTCATGCTGAGATCCTGAGAAGTTCTCTCGTTTGAGTTTCCAGTGCCCTTACCCATACCCTTTACAGCGTCCTTGAATGTGCGGACGATAAGGGGAAGTGACTTACAGAGGCTGATGATACCGCCGGCAGCAAGAGCACCTGCACCGATGTATCTGATGTAGCCGCCCCAGATTCCGTATGCGCCTTCGGCATCGAAGATCTGTGAGATAGTGAGTCCGTCGCTGTTGAAGAGAACAGCGTCGCCGCCGAACATAACGATAAGCGGGATAAGTACGAGCCAGCTGAGCACGCCGCCTGCGAACATGAATGAAGAAATGCGGAATCCGCAGATATAACCAACGCTCATTACAGCGGGATAGATCTGAGTACCGATCTCACCGGCAAAGCCCTTTACCTTAAAGGCGATCTCGCCGGGAACAGCCTTGATTCCGTCGATGATGAACTTAAAGAGAGCAGCGAAGCCCATACCTGCGAAAACGGTTGAAGCACTTGAGCCGCCCTCCTCACCAGCGAGGAGAACCTCAGCACAAGCAGTACCCTCAGGATAGGGGAGTACGCCATGCTCCTTAACGATGAGGGCATTACGAAGCGGGATCATGAAGAATACACCAAGCAGACCGCCGATAGCAGCGATGAGGGTGATCTCGAGCAGACCGGGCTTCTCGATTCCTGTGGAGTCGTCAGCCGCCCAAAGGAAGAGTGCGGGAAGAGTGAATATCGCACCAGCGGCTACAGATTCACCAGCAGAGCCGATAGTCTGAACGATATTGCTTTCGAGGATGGAGTTCTTTTTCATGAGAACTCTGATAACACCCATCGAGATAACAGCCGCCGGGATCGACGCAGATACAGTCATACCGACACGCAGACCAAGATAAGCGTTTGCTGCACCGAAAATGACTGCGAGCAGCACGCCCATGATGATGGACGTAACCGTGATCTCAGGCGTTATCTTAGACGCCGGGATATACGGCTTGAATTCGTTTTGATTTTTCATATTTACCTCCAGACTGTCACGTACATGACATAATTCGTGTATTAATTGTAACATATTCCGACACATAAATCAAGCTAATTTATGAATAATTCACAAAAATGTAATTTTATACCATTTGTATAAGAAATACTCATAAAATTCACAAGAATATCGCACAAAAACTTATGAATAAGATCAAAAAAGCGGACACAGAAAAGTTGTGTCCGCTGGATTTATGACTGGATCATCTGCACTTTCTGAGTATCTCCTTGAGGAAATCCCATGTGCGCTGAGCTGAAGCGATGTCGAGGCGCTCGGAAGGAGTATGGATATCGTGGATGTCAGGGCCGAAGGAGATGATGTCGGAATCCTCGATCTTTTCGGAGAAAATGCCGCATTCAAGACCTGCGTGGATACCTGAGATGACGGGATCCTTTCCATAAAGCTCACGGAAAGTCTCAGCCGCAAGCTCCCTGAGCGGTGAATCCTCACGGTATTCCCATGACGGATAATCGCCATAAAGCTCAGTTTTTCCGCCGACTGAGCTGACAAATTTTTCTGTGAGGTCAGCGACATACTGCTTGTCCGCAACGGAGTTGCCTCTGATGAGAAAATCTACAGAGAGTATATTATTTTCAGCAGTGATCACGCCGATATTGAGTGATGCAACCACCATATCGGGGATTGAACTGTGCATACGCTGAACGCCTGTAGGCGCATTTGCGAGGATATTGATAAGCTTTGCGGTATTTTCCTTATCGTACGACTCAGCCAGAGCGTTACCAGCCGGAGTGCAGCTGAATGAAGCGTCAGGCTCGTTTGCGGAATTTTTCTCAGCGAAGGAAGCCCTGAACTGAGCGATAGCATCCCCGATCGCAGCCATATTTTCCTGAGCTGTAGTGATGATCGCCTCGGCAGACTGAGGGATGACATTATGCTTTCCGCCGCCGGAAACTGAAGCGATGCGGAAGCTGACCTTTTCAGAAACAGCCGCAAGAAGCTCGCCGAGCGCTCTGAAGGCATTCACTCTTCCCTTGTGGATGTCGGCACCTGAATGACCGCCGGCAAGTCCGCTTACGGAAACTGCGCAGGCAAAGTCTGAACCGTCAGCTGAAAGCGGAAGCGGGATTTCCGCATGGGCAGTGATTCCTCCGGCGCAGCTTACCGTAAGGATGCCCTCTTCCTCGGAATCGATGTTGATAAATTTCTTACCCTTTACGAGCTCCGGCTCAAAGTCGGCAGCACCGAACATTCCGGTTTCCTCGTCACGGGTGATGACAGCCTCGATAGGCGGATGAGGGATATCATCCGAGTCGATCAGAGCAAAGACATAAGCCATAGCTATTCCGTCGTCGCCGCCGAGTGTAGTTCCCTCAGCCCAGAGAAGCTTGCCGTCAGTGCGAAGGTCGAGACCTTCCTTGTCCATGTCCTTGGTGCAGTCGGCAGTCTTTTCACAGACCATATCCATGTGACCCTGAATTATCACCGGCTCACTGTTTTCGTATCCGGCAGTACCGGGAGCGTAAATTATCACGTTGCCGCCGTTATCCTTGACAGCCTTAAGTCCTCTCTGCGCAGCGAAATCAAGGCAGTACTGAGCGATCTGAGCAGTATTGCCCGAGCCTCTCGGGATGGCAGAAATTTCCTCAAAAAAGCGAAAGACCTTCTGTGGTCTGAGGTTATCTGAAATACTCATAAGAGCCTCCGTATCCGCACCAGCCATCGGACAGCAGGTGCTGTGTAGTAATAATAACGGTATTATTATACCACGTTTCGGGCAATAATGCAAGTGAAAATAAAGATTGGGGATAATCACTTCTAGCTGTTTGAAAAACAAAAACAGCCGCATAAGCAGCAGGAACAGCCTGTCCTTGCTTAACCGGCGTTTGAGTTTGATAGCCCAGTAAAAAACGTAAAAATGATTCGGTTTACGGGTTATTGCATCAGAGCTTATTTGCGCAGAGAGTGCCGACGGCGGCATCTCTGATATAGGCAAAGCCCTGAGATTCCTGAGCAAAGCCCAGTGACAAGAGAAGCTCCGCTGCCTTTTCTGAGAGAGATTTTTCATCAGTGTTACTATGCTTAGCAACATTATCTGAGATTATTTTCTGAACTGACATTTCCATAAATTCACCATTATTCATCAAATTCTATAATGTATCCGGAGTTCAAAGCGTCCGGAGGGTACGGGCGAAGAACTTGTCCCAGTTTAAGGGACAAGTTCCTGATGGGGGACTGTGATTATTATAACACAGCCGAAGTTGTGTTATAAACCTGTTACTTCTTGAGGTTTCTGAGTGCCTTAGGCTCAGCAGGCTGGTAAACACAGTAAGCTGAAGATGCGCTGTATGCCTTTACAGCAGACTTGCGTGAGATCGCAGCGATTGCCTTAAGGATAGAGTTTTTTTTCATAATTGTCGCCCCCCTTTCTATACCCTTCGATAAGTATCAATAATGTAATAACAAAAGAATTACATATGATAACCATAGAGAGGTATGTGATATAAAAATACGTTATGAACGCAGCTATGCTCCAGAAAGCAGAGCACAGGATACCGATCAAACGATATTTCTTTTTCTGATCGTCCGATAAGGGCTTTTTTGGGTTTTCTATCGGACAAATATTCGATACTGTCATCATAAACATCAGCACGAAAAGTATTACGCCGTGGAAAGGGAGCATGACGACGTACGATGACGCAACAATTGCCAAGGTGATACCTATATAGATGAGCTTGCATTTCAGATAGGTATCGGCATGGTATCCTCCGGTGTACATCCTCACAGATGTGAACATCAGAAAATAGACGATCGCCGTCAGCATCCTCCGGAACAGCAGTCCTATGCACAGAGTTATGATCAGATCTATGATTCCTGAAAACAATGTTTCAAAACCGTATGTATAGATATCGATCTCTTCATCTTTAATTACTTCTCTTGAAGCAAGCATCTTAGCAGATGATTCGCTTATCTTATGAATCATGATATACACATCCTTTTTATTGGGAGGCGCTGATCAGATCAGACTAAATATATTATAACATAAGCGGTGCGAGTGTTTTGCTCTGAAGAATTATTGTTCCAGAAGGACACCCATGATTTGTATAATAATCTGTCAGCGCTTCCCGAAAAAATAATAGCGCAAGAGTTAGAAAAAAGCAAGCGATTTTCCTAAATGACATAAAATTTTCCTATCCGCACTACTTTTTCAAAAAAAATTCAGATCAGGAGACAAAAATTCATGTTTTTAAAGCGCGCAGCACACGGGATGTGTGTGAAGATTTTGTGAACATATCGGCGTGTTAAGGAGGGTGTAAAGAGGGGATTGGGAGAGGATGAGACTTGCTTGACACAGAGAGGGAGGTGTGGTATGATGAAAATAGGACAATATGTCTATAATAATGAACGGAGGTCAGATTTATGAAAAAAGCTTTTGCACTGGCGATGTCGCTGATGACGTCGCTCACTGTTTACGGATGTTCTGATGAAAAGAGCGCTGAAAAAGAAACTAACAGCATATATGCCGAGCTGGATGATCCGGAATGGAGATCCGGATATCTGAAATTTCTTGATAGCGGACAGGTTTATTCTGTAAATCAGTTCGTGGATCTTGATTATTTTTTCGCCGGGATAGTTTTTGAAGAATGTAAATTCGCACTCGTTGAGGTTGCAAACAACGAGATCCCTGAGCTTCTGATGTTTGATGGAACCGAGTATGCGCTTGTCAGATGTGACTATGCAAACCATAACGCAGTTGCTATTCTTTTAAATAGTTATGCCGGAGACTGGGGTTATGTGGGTTCGCAGAAGGTTTCAGATATCTGGAGTTCCAAGAAGCATTATTCCAATGAGGAGATACGTGAAGTTATCAGGGGTTTTGGAAAAGACTGAGCGGTTTAAATATACGTAAAGAATCTGTTTTGGGCAAAAAAGAAAAGCCTTGTACTTATCGTACAAGGCTTTTTTCTGGGGTGGGAGATGGGATTCGAACCCACGGTCTTCGGGACCACAATCCGACGCTTTAACCAACTAAGCTACACCCACCATATAAATAAAAACGAAGCGCCCCATTAAATAGGGACTATAAAACGGAGCGTTTCGGGATGGCGCGCCTTACTGGATTCGAACCAGTGACTTACTGCTTAGAAGGCAGTTACTCTATCCAGCTGAGTTAAAGGCGCATAAGCATAAATGGAGCGGGTGATGGGAATCGAACCCACGTAACCAGCTTGGAAGGCTGGAATTCTACCATTGAACTACACCCGCATTAAGACTAATATGAAATTGTTCGTTTCAACAGATAATATTCTATCACAAAATCTGAGCCGTGTCAATAGGAAATTTAAAAAAAGTCGAAATGCACAAAAAATATTTTTACGGAGCGGCTGAAATGTAGAAAATGCCGCAATAAATAAATTAAAATAAAAAAATATATTTTCCCTTCGTCTTTTTCGGCGTCTCGTGACACTTACTTATAGAGACTGATACTGCGGCTTGGCAGTATCTAAGGAGGTTAGGAATATGGCAAAAAGGCTAAAAGATCAATGCGGAAGGCGTGGAGAGCGTTTCTTCAGCAATCTTTGCGTGGCGCCGGGCTTTATAGGCGTGATGGCATTCTTTCTGGTGCCGTTCGGGATAGTGATATTCTACTCGCTGGTGAACAATCCGGTTATGAAGGAGTTCGTGGGGCTGGAGAATTTCCGGTCGCTGTTTCAGAACACTGCCTTCCGGACGGCGGCAAAAAATACGCTTGCATTCTCGCTTGCGGCAGTACCGCTTGCGGTTATCCTTTCGCTGGGACTGGCGATGATACTCGAGGCTAAGATCCCGGGAAAGAGCGTGTTCAGGACGTTTTTCCTCAGTCCGATGATGGTGCCGACGGCGTCAGTAGTACTCGTGTGGCAGGTGCTTTTCCACAACAACGGCACGATAAATCAGATCGCCGAGATGTTCGGCGGAGAGCCGATCGACTGGATAAAATCCGAGTACGGACAGGTTGTTGTCATCTGTATGTTCCTGTGGAAAAATCTGGGGTACAACATGATCCTCTTCATGGCGGCGCTTGCGGCGATACCAAAGGATATCATCGAGGTTGCGGAGCTTGAGGGTGCAGGCGGACTTTACAAATTCGTGAACATAAAGCTGAGGTATCTCTCGCCGACGCTGCTGTTTGTGCTGATACTTTCGCTTATAAATTCATTCAAGATCTTCCGTGAGGTATATCTGCTTACGGGAGAATACCCCTATGACAGGCTCTATATGCTCCAGCACTTCATGAACAACACCTTCAACAGTCTGGATTATCAGAAGCTCTCGTCGGCGGCAGTAGTTTTTGCGGCGGTGATGATCGTGCTCATCGGAATTCTGATGATCGCCGAGAACAAATTCGGAAAGGATGTGGAGTAGCATGATCGCAGGAAAAAAACAATCACGCATTTTCACTGTTATGATCACAGCCTTTGCGTGCATCGCCGCAGTGGTATTTCTCCTGCCGACAGTGCTTACGGTGGCGAACTCGTTCATGTCCACAAGCGAGATATCCGCAAACTACGGCGCAATGTTCTCGAACATGACTGAGGATGCAAAGACATATATTTCCGAGGATGTCAACCTCAAATTTATACCGGACATGGTATCGTTCAGCCAGTACAGGTCGGTACTGCTTAGAAATCCGGAGTATCTGCTTAAGTTCTGGAATTCGGTGATGCTGACGCTTCCGATAACGATCTTCCAGCTTCTCACGGCGATACTTGCGGCATATGGCTTTGCACGCTATCCGGGAAAGATCAAGAGCATTATCTTTTTCGTATACATAATCCTGATGATGATGCCCTATCAGGTAACACTCGTGCCGAACTATCTCGTGGCGGATGAGCTTGGCTTGCTTGATTCGAGATGGTCGGTAATACTTCCGGGAATATTTTCGCCGTTCAGCGTTTTCCTTCTGACGAAGGTCATGAAGCGCATCCCGAAGGCATATATCGAGGCGGCAAAGCTGGATGGTGCGGGTGAGCTTCAGATAATGCTGAAGATCTGCCTGCCGCTGTGCAAGGGAGCACTTGTATCGGTGGGAATGCTCGTTTTCATCGACTACTGGAACATGGTCGAGCAGCCGCTCATCCTGATGAAGAATACCGATCTGCATCCGCTTTCAGTATTTCTGTCACAGATCAACACCGGCGACATAGGACTTGCCTTCGCCGTCGGAACAGTATATATGATACCCACCGTGCTGATGTTCCTCTACGGCGAGGATTACCTCGTTCAGGGAATAACCTACTCAGGCGGAATAAAGGGATAAGGAGGAATCAGAATGAATGAAAAAATGACACCTGCCGTACAGGAAAAGCTCCTCATGCTCAGAGACGGCACCGAAAATCAGAAGGATCCGAAAAAAAGACGTGATATCATAAAAACGATACTTATAATATTTCTTGCAGCGATGCTTGTGCTGACGTTTTTCTCGAATACGATCATGAACCGCTCGCTTGCGGAGGTATCCACCGAGAGCGTCCGCTCGGGAAAGCTCACTGAAAGAGTCAGGGGAAGCGGCATCGTCGAGGCAAACCAGCTCTATGAGGTGAAGCTCGACGGCAACCGTATAGTCGATACTATCAATGTAAAGCCTGGCTCTGAGGTCGAGGAGGGAGATGTTCTATTCACGGTCGGCACGGGCGAAAGTCCTGAGCTTGAGGAGGCTCAGGCAATGCTCTCGGCGCTTGAGCTGGAATATGAAAAGCTCCTGCTGACAGCTCCGGCGGACTATTCCTCTGAAAATCAGGCGATAAAAAATGCTCAGGAGGACTATAATACAGCCGTCGCAAAGCTCGAGGCTGCAAGAACTGCCCAGTCCGGCAGCGAAGCAGCAAAGTCCCAGTACAACGCCGATACAGCGGAGCTTGGGGCTAAAACTGTGGCAGAAGCTGAGCTGAGAGCAGCGATAGCCGAGATCGACTCCGACACATACGTCTCCGGTTCAGTCCATACCGGCGATCTTGCATCGCTGTGGAATACATATATAACCGCACACTCAGAGTACGAAACAGCGTACAATCTCTACATCCAGCTCTCAACCTCCGGCGGAGATACTTCCGCCGCAAAGGCTGATGCCGATAAGAAGGAAGGCGTCCGTGATGAAGCGAAAAAAGCCTATGAGACAAAGAAAAGTACCATCCGCACCGATCTTGCATCCCGTCTCACGCAGATATCCGGCGAGATCTCGGCGATACAGTCAAGGATCACAGCCTACGAGTCAGGACTCTCAGAGATGACTCCCTCGATCGCCGATCTCGAGGCTGACGCAGAGGCTAAACAGCGCATCCTCGAGGGACTTGTTGTCGAGCTTGAAAAAACAAAAAAACAGAACAGCATAACCTCCCAGATCACAAGCCTTGATGTCGAGGCAAAGAAGGCTGAGGTCGAAAAACAGCGCCAGAAGGTCGAAAAACTCCACCGTGAGAATGCTACGATGGAGATCAAGGCTGAATACGCCGGAACAGTATCTGCGGTTAACATCCAGCCCGGCGATATGACCATCCCCGATGAGCCGCTGATGCTCATAGATATCTCCTCCGGCGGTTATACCGTAAAGGTGACTGTCGACGCAGAAAAAGCGGCACTCGTAAGCGAGGGTACATGGGCAGAGGTCGTGAATGACTGGTCGGGAAGCACTGAGGCTGTACTCAGCGACATCCGCAACGATACCGTCAGCGGCTCAAAGAACAAGGTACTGGTTTTTGATGTTACCGGCGATATCGACTCGGGAACATATCTCGATCTCTCAATTCCGTGCGGAAGCAGTGAATACCAGACGATCGTGCCCAAGAGTGCAGTCTATGAGGACAGCAGCGGAAAGTTCATCCTCGTTATCCAGTCGAAAAGCTCACCGCTCGGAAACCGCTATTTTGCACGCAGGGTCGGTGTTGAGGTTCTTGCATCGGATGAGACTTCAAGCGCCGTGAGCGTCGTTGATGTGCTTGATCCCGGAGCCTACGTAATAACTGCCGCAAGCAAGCCTGTTTCTCCGGGAGATCAGGTTCGTATGCAGGACTAGCAGGGCAGGGTGATGCTTTTATGAAATTCAGATTCAACAAAAAAAGAGCCATCCTCGCCGGAGCTGAGCTGCTCTGCTTTGCAGGATATTTCATCCTCCGGCATATAGGTGCGTCGCAGGCGGCAGAGCTTAGCTGGAATACAGCTGCTGAGCGCTGGAAGGGGAGCAGTGATGTTCCCTATGCGCAGATAAGCTGCTTCATCCCCGAAAAGTCGGAGTTCACCACCGATAAGCTTGGATCGCTCCGAGGCGGCGTATTGGATTCGCTCAAGACAGTCTCGATCATGCCCAAAGAGGGACAGAAGCTCTGTCCCGACGCCTACAGTGCGCCAGCCGGTCAGGCAGAGATCACTGGCTCGTCGGTCAGCACCATCACCGCTGATCTTACCGCTGTCGGAGGAGACTTTTTTCTGATACATGACTTCAAGCTGCTCGACGGAGCTTTTTTCTCGGAGGATGACATAATGCAGGACGGCGCAGTCATCGACAGGGAACTTGCATGGAGCATATACGGCTCAGATCAGGCAGCTGGAATGGATATACGGATAAACGGCGTAAAATTTTATGTATCGGGCGTTATACAGACTCCGCAGAATGAGGAGGAGCGTGACTGTGCAGGCGAGCAGCCGAGGGTATATCTCTCCTACGACGGCGTATCCGCAGTGATGCCGCCCTCAGAGGACGGTACTCCGGCAAAGTTCAAGACGATAACGAGCTACGAGATAGTCATGCCCGATCCGGTCGACAGCTACGCCCGTCAGTCGGTGGAAATGCTCATGGCAGGCTTCAGCGATACGGAGGTCATCTGCAATACAGGGCGATTTGGTTTTTCAAAGCGTCTCAGCGCACTCAATGAGATCTCTCACAGCGTCGTAAAGGACAGCTCCGTCGTGTATCCCTACTGGGAAAACGCCTCGGGAATAGTTGAGTTCCGGCTGTCATATATATATCTTTGCGCAGCACTTTGCCTGACGCTTCCGATCCTGACAGCGGTATGGCTTGCGATAAGGGGAATAAAACTCCTCAGGCGCAATAAAAAGTACATCTTTACCTCGGCAGCAGGTCTCCTGAAAAAAGCATACATAAAGCTCCGCACACTTTTCTCCGGCATGATGAGAAGGCTGAGAAAATCAGAATAAATTACGAAATCCGGTTCACAACCTCCTTTGGAGCAGCCTGAATGATTGCTCACAGGCACGCTCCCAGCCCGGTGACTGTATTAATTGTACAGTTGCCGGGCTGTAATTTTGTGCAGTATTTATGGCGGATTTTGTTGACATATCAGGGGAAATAAGGTAAAATAAAATATATAATACTTGCATCAGAGCAAGGATTTTTTGGGAGGTTTATTTTACCATGGAAAATAATTTCGATAAGGACACAAGAACTAATGATAACGTAAATACCGCAGAGATCCCTTCTGTACCAGCTCAGCAGCCGGCTCAGGATAACGGCGGATGGCAGACATACCAGAATTCCCAGCCAAATTATCCTAACGGCGGATATCAGAATAACGCTTATCAGAATAATGTTTACCAGAATAACGGCTACCAGAACAATCCCTACCAGAACAACGGCTATCCGGGCGGATATTATAACGGAAATATGCAGCCCCAGCAGCCTCAGGGAAGTGCCGGACTCGGCGTAGCATCACTCGTGCTTGGAATTATCGCATTCGTGCTTTGGTGTGTATTCCCGGTTTCGATCCCATGCGGCATTATCGGCTTTATCCTCGGCTTTGTGGGACTCTTCATGAGACGAGGCAAAGGAATGGCTGCTGCCGGACTTATACTCAGCATACTCGCTGTCGGACTTTTCGTAGCGTCTGTAACATTTGCTGAGGATGCCCTCGGCTATTTTGCACAGGAGCTTGTTGAGGATCTGTTCTACGATATGTTCTGATCATGACAAAAGCAAGACGCAATTTTTTGATCTTCATTGCAGCAGCTGTACCACTGGCAGCGGCTGCAATTCTTTTGACTGGTGATTTCTGGAGAAGCCTTGCCAGCCATTTTCCGGAGTGTGTTTTCTACCGCTCGACGGGATATCTCTGTCCGGCGTGCGGGAATACAAGAAGCGTGCTCGCACTGCTTGAACTGGATATACCTGCGGCACTCGGCTATAATATTACCCCTCCGCTGCTTCTGCTTGGAGGAGTTCTGCTGTATGCAGAGCTGATGCTCGAGCTTTCCGGCAGGAAAATTAAGCTCATCCCCAGAAATGCCATCTTCTGGATAATCTTCGGATGCGCAATGATGGGGTATTATGTGCTGAGAAACATATAACGGTGGGATTATTTTTGGAGCATTTACACGTATCATTGAGGGAGACCCTTTTGAAAAAGCGTCCTCCTAACAGGAGCGAGTCCCCTCTGTCACTGCGTGACATCTCCCCACACTGTGGGGAATCACCCTCAAACTCCTTCTCTAAAATTTTCGTATTAAATTTCAGCCCCATAGGGTGCATACCATTTTATTGAGAAGTTTCATTCTTTCTCTTGATATGCACCCTATGGGGCTGAAATTAGTATAAAAGTCTTTGGAAGGGGATCGGGGTGACTCCCTGCGGGGCAGGGAGATGTCAGCGAAGCTGACAGAGGGTACGGGTGACGGTTAGGCAGATCCTTTCTTCAGAAAGGTTTCCACCGATAAATACACGTAAACCCTCCAAAAATAATCCCACCGTTAAGCGATTCGGATCATCTGCTATTCTTTCTGAATTTTTTCTTCTGACCGAAATTAAGCGAGATGGTGAAGATTTTGTCTGACTTGAAAAGTCTGAGAGCGAAGAACATACAGATCACGAAAACGACAGCCTGATAAGCAAGTCCGCCGAGGCAGAGAGTTATATTTCCGAACATGAGGTTCGACATTGCCGAGAAGGTGTGAGTGAACGGGATCGCATAGACGATCACCCTGAACACCATCGGGAGGGTATTGATATCGGCGAGCATCGAGATGAGATATGGGATCATCGCCATCATGAGGATGGGCATGGTCATATTCTGGGATGCCTTGGTGTCGTTTGCCATAGCGCCGAGGATAAGCGAGATCGCAAGGCAGATCATAACTGTCAGGAAGAGCTGGAGTCCGACGATGATGTAATCGCCGATACCGAGCGTGAGTCCGAGCTGTTCGAGAGCTGCATCGACGGAGATGTACTGACCAGCGATGGAGGCGTTTATCTCAGCAGTTGCCGCATCGGTCGCACCTGACACGAAGAAGGAGAATCCGAACATATAAACAGCCGCATTAATAAGCGCAACAGCCGCAGCTGCGAGCATTTTTGCGCTGATGACAGCCGTTCTTGAAACCGGCGCAGAGAGAAGCGTCTCGAGCGTCTTGTCGATCTTTTCGTTGGAGATAGCGCTGATGAGCATCTGGGAGGTCATCATGATCAGGATGAAAACGACGATCGGGAGGATCATGTTCTGGAGCATGATCTTGCTCATGACATCGTCAGTGGAGACGTCGGCGGAATTTTCAGCAATAACAGTCTTTTCCTGAATCGTGACAGGTGATTCGAGAAGCGCAAGCTGATCCTGACTTATTCCTGTTTCAGCAGCGAGAAGGTGAGTGACTCTGTTCTCTATAAGGTCGAGAGCGCCGGAGTTGTCGCCGGAGATGTTGGACATTGCCGCTGCCGATTCCATGGAGGAAACGCTTATGAGATTTCCGGCAGAGCCGCCGCTTAGGAGCGAGTCAGTAAAGCCGTCGGGAATTACAACAAGTCCCTTGATGCCGTTGTTTTCGAGCAGCTCAGGATAATCCTCGGAGCTTTTCTGGCAGAGCTTTATCTCAGCTCCGCACGCCTCAAGATCAGCGATCAGATCGGATGTGAAGTCAGTGTTATCCTCGTCGAGGATATTGATGGTGAAGGTTTCGGTAACTGCGTCCTCGATGGTAGAGCCCATGATATTGCCGATGAACATGAGTATTGCGACAACGACCACGAGTCCCAGAAGCATCTGGGCATTGATAAGCTCACGCAGTTCCTTTTTGAGAAGATTAATGAATTTCATTTTCAAGCACCACCCTTTCAAAAACTTCCTCAAGATTAGCAGCATTATAGCGCTGCTTCAGCTCGTCAGTCCTGCCAGTTACCATGAGGTGACCCTTTGAGATGATGCCGACACGGTCGGAAACGAACTCGATCTCGAGCATATTATGAGATGAAAGCAGGAAGGATGTGCCTTCATCACGGGCAAGATCCTTTATCATTTTTCTGATCTCGATGGCGTTGAGGACATCGAGTCCGCTTGTCGGCTCATCGAGGATTGCAAGCTTTGGCTTAGTCATAACTGCACGGGCAAGAAGCAGCTTGCGGATCATGCCTCGGCTGTATGAGCCGATCTTATCTTTAAGTCTGTCGCCAAGTCCGCAGATCTCGCAGGCTCTGTCGACATAGGCTTTGATCTCGGAGCGGTCGGATGAGAAAAGCCCTGCCATGAATTCGAGATAGCTTTTTCCCGTCATATTTTTATAAGCACCAGCCTCATCGGGAAGGTAGGTTATGAACTGGCGAACCTTATCGGGAGCTTTTACGACGCTGTTTCCGGCAACGATCGCATCTCCGGAGGTCGGAGTGAGGAGAGTGGATATCATGCGGATGGTAGTGGTTTTTCCGGCGCCGTTCGGGCCTATAAGGGCAAAGATCTCGCCTTTGGCGATATCGAACGAAACTTTGTCGGCAGCGAGTACCTTTGAGTACTGCTTGGACAATTCACGGACTTCAAGAATTTTTTCCAATTAAT
>JBGVIW010000024.1:0-16431 GCA_045128995.1 Ruminococcus sp. | reverse complement strand
AAGAGGATGTTACCTGTTTCGCCGTCACGGAGCGAGATTCCAAATCCGGATTCCTCTTCCTCGTGGCACTGGAATATCTCGAGTCCGGGATTTGACGGATCGAGATCGCCGATATGCATAGCGTCGCCGTGACCGAGACCTGAAGTATAGAGGAGGCTGCCGTTATCGTCGATAACAGCCGAGCCGAGAACTATCTCATCCTTGCCGTCCTGATCGACATCTGCGCCCATACTCTGGTGATTTCCGTCGCCGTAGCCGGCAGCGGCAGTGTTATGACCTGTATCCCAAGCCCACACTTCGGAGAGCTTGCCGTTTACGACATTATAAGCCGTAGCAGCTGATCTTGTATAGTAGCCTCGTGCGAATACAGCGCTGGGAGTTACTCCGTCGAGATAAGCCACGCAGGCTGTAAATCTGTCAACACGGTTTCCATAGTCATCGCCCCAGTTGCTTACAGTACCTCTTGCAGGCTTGTAGTCTATAGTATCGAGCGCCGCACCGGTAGCTCCGTCGAAGAGTGTGAGATACTCGGCGCCTTCGAGGATTCTTCCGTCGTCATTGCGGTAATCAGCTGATGCATTTCCGATAACAGCACCCTTTCCGTCGGTTGTGCCGTCGGCAGTCTTGCAGATCATCTCAGCCTTGCCGTCGCCGTCGAAGTCATAGACCATGAACGAAACATAATGCGCACCGGCACGGATATTCTGTCCGAGATTGACTCTCCAGAGCTGAGTTCCGTCGAGCTTATAGCAGTCGATGTACACGTTTCCGGTATAGCCGCGGTTAGCGTTATCCTGTGAATTTGAGGGATCCCACTTCACGAAGATCTCATACTGACCGTCGCCGTCAACATCGCCGACTGAGCAGTCGTTTGCGGTATAGGTATAAGCTACGCCATCTATTGTTCCGCCTGCGGGAGTATTGAGCGGAATATCGAAATAAGCGCCGCTCTGTCCGCCGTTCTTGTTTGGGACGTTGATGGATGCCTGAGCGAACTCAGTCATCTCGCCGTTCACGAAGGTATCGATAGTATACCAGTCAGTTGCCGTACCAGCCGCATCGAAATAGTTCGACGCCTGATCTACAGTAAATGTACCGAGTTTTTCCTGACCATTTTTCCAGAGGTCGAAGGTAGTATTCTCGTTATCGGTAGCTAGGATTCTCCAGCTCACGAGGACTCCGCTGCCGTTATACGCCGCAGAAACGCCTCGGTCGAGGTTTTCGATACGCTTGCCCTGAGTAGCCTTTGTGAGCGTCACGGCAGTCTCGCCTGTCTGGGTAAGCTCAATATAGTCCATATTCGGGCCGCCGTTTTTAGTTGTAGCATAAGCCTTAATGGTATTCTCGCCCTCATTGAGCGTGAGGACGACCTTATTATCGCTCCATGTTGTCCATGCGCCTGTGCCGTTGAAGTCCATATACAGACCATTTTCCCTGTCACCGTTTACGATGAGCTTAACGGGACGGTTCACATCAGTACCGTTCGCATAGCGGAAGTCGACAGCATAATTTCCTGCCGCCGGAGCATTTACCGTCCACTCGATATAGCCGCCGATCACGTTGTCATAATTCACATAAGCCTCGCCGGCATAGCCCTCATTAGCGGCTTCCTCGACGCTCTTGTAGTAAACCGCCTCAGCAGCGTAATAACGCTCCGCAGCCGCAGGCTCAGGCGGCTTCTGGTCGGTTTTTGTAAGCTCGATATAGTCCATATTCGGGCCGCCGTTTTCAGTTGTTGCAGTTGCAGTGATGGTATTCGTGCCAGCCTTAAGCTCGAGCACGATGCTGTTTGTAGCCCATGCAGTCCATGCGCCCGTACCGTTGAAGTCGAGGTAATAGCTGTCGCTGCCGCCGTTTACGGTGATCTCGACGATCCTGTTTGCGTCAGTACCGTTTGCATGGCGGAAGTCGACCTGATAATAGCCATCCTCAGCCACTTCGACAGTCCATGTGATATATGTACCGACGGCATTGTTATAATTCACGTAGCCTGCGCCCTCGTAACCGGCATTAGTTGTCTCCTCCCAGCTTGTGCCGTCGTACTCAGCATCCACTGCATAGTAGCGGTTCTCGTAGGGATTGATGACCGGCGGAGCCGAGAATTCAACGTCCTTTCCGAGGATATAGTCCTGCATGAGGCGCAGATCTGAGCCATCGAGAGTACCGTCGCCGTTTACATCTGCGGCAGTCTGCTGTTCCCAGTCAAAGCTTCCGCCGATACTTACCATCTGGCGGAGCAGTACAAGATCCATGCTGTCGATCGTGCCGTCCTTAGAGATATCGCCCATAGCGATCTCCATTGCAGCCGATGAGCTGCTTACCGCCTGAGACAGCGGCATAGAGCTGAATGCGAGTACTGCGCTGAGAGCGCACGCAGTACTCTTTAATCTGTTTGTTTTTCCCATTTTTTCCTCCTTGTGAGCGTGCCGGACTCAGCGCATCATAGCATCTCCCGCCTAAAGAAGAAAATCACGCTTCGATAATATCCGGCTCATTTTATTTATCGTACCTGACGCCCAAAAACAGGGCATTTCAACTACATTATATCACGTTCTTAACAAAATTACAAGTATTTTACAAAATTTTTTTAACATCTAGAAAAAAACCGTGCGCAATAGACAACCTGTGCAATATTTCCGGTTCTCAGCTAAGAAAGAAGCGTTTATTTCTTCTCACATTTCCTTTATCTATCCTTTCATCGTTGCAGCTGACGAGCTGTTTCCGCTGTGGATCTGCCATTTTGAAGCCTCGGCGCTATTTATTCCAAAATACAAAACCGCCAGGAATAGACATTCTCGGCGGTTTTTCTATCTTTGCGAACCTGAGGGGGAAATTCATAGGGGACGTTTATGATGCAGTCTCGATTGATTGATACTTCAAATGCGCTAATGCCCTTGATGAAGAGCATCCCTGCAACGGAACTGAATCCCCATGCAGACTTTCAGTCATCTACATGGGGATTCTCACTATACGCTCCGGGAAATCACTGATCAAATTATCTTAAGCAGCTCACGTCTCATAATACAAAGGTCAAACACATCAATACATTCATCTTCACACAAATCACCCGCACGCCAGTTAATAAGTGACACATTTGGTGCACATATCATCCACTTCTGCATCATAACCACATCTGCAATTGTGAACGCATCATCTGCATTGACATCGCCTCTTACGATCGGCTTGACAGTAATAACGGCAGTATCCGATAGCTTATAAGAACCATTGTACGCCTCGCAGTAAACCGCCTTGTCATTCAGCCAGCTGCCGGCATTTTTAATGATAAGTGTATCAGATTCTATACCTGATACATCGCAATAACGCTCTGCATCAGACCAGTCATACGGCTGAAGTGAATCATCATCTGCATCTGTGATATACCAGCAATAGCTGTCTGCATCATCAGCTTTTACCTTGAACTGAGCAATTCCGCCTTCATAGATAGTTACGTCCTCTGGCTGTAAGGTAAATACAGGCTTGGTTGTTGTGACCTCAAGATAGTAATCTCCGATAAACTGAACTTGCTCTGTAAGATCGATTATTTCTGTTCCGTTTCTTGCAGTTGAGCCGTAAGCGATGTATGCGCTTGGTTCCTCTTCCGTGAACTCATTAAATATGTCCCATCGGGTCGAGATTCCCTTTGCTCCTCTGAAGTCTCCACGGATTATCTCGGCACTGACTGCTGTTACATTATACGAAAATGCTCCGTATCCTGCGTCTTCTGTCATTTTAAAATATCCTCCGCTGATACAGATATCACCGCTTTTTGCATAAGCTCCGGCTGTATTTCCGTAAAAGCTTCCGCTGTAAATTCTTGCTGTTCCGCCGTCCATATAAAAACCAAAGCTTTGGGTTTCTTCATCATCCCCAAACATTCCGCCATTGATGATAACCTTAGTGTTGCCTGTCTGATACAATCCGTAATACCAACTTCTGAAATAGCCATCGTTAACAGTGAGCTTTGTGTCGCCTCTTACCAGCACTCCACAGCCCTTGCCATCGAACGTACCTCCATTAATTACAGCTGTACCGCCGTCAAGAACGATTGATGCGAGTGCATACTCGCTTGTCGAAGGCGTGAAATTGTTGTCATACAGATAATAGCTTCCGCCGTCGATCTGAAGATTGCCCTTTGAAATTACAGACGGACAACTGTATGCATAGTTATCATTAGGTGATATTGCAGATATATTCGTAAGGCGAAGTGATGCTCCCTCGTGGACACGGAATACGCAGTCCTCGCTTGAAGCACTTGAAAAATGAAGATTGTTACTGCTGTCTGTAGGTGTTGCCACCGATTTGCTGATGATACGCAGTGAGCCGGCGCAAATATCAAACAGTGCCTCGTCATATCTGCCTGTTTCTCTTGCAAGACCGCAACCGTTCATATCCAGTATGATCTCTGCATTCGGATCATCAAGAACAAGTATATTGTTGTATTCCATATCACTCTGTACCGTCCATTTTGATGATCCGCTCACGTCAAGAGTAATCCACTGTTTTCCGCCTTCTGCAAGTGCTGCCTGCAGCTCTTCATATGTGGAAACTATGGTCTGTTCACCTTTTGGAGGAATAATGATGGACTCCATTGTATGTCCGCAGTAGCATTTCTTTTCCCACAGTCCGCTTTCTTTCTCTGTGGCGTTTTTAGCGACCTGCCACGGTTCGTTAATTCTGTAAGCGCAGGAGTGATCATAAGCAGTTCCTCTTAATGCAGCTCCACATTCGCATATATTCCAGTGCTGATTATCATCGTATGCATATCCTGAAGATTCGTGGAGATGGCCCTCAGGCGAACACATTAATTCTCCGTCTATAGAAATAGTCACAAGTGCATCAGACTTTGTAACTCCGTCAGGAAGCTCTGTTTCGCTTCCAAGCATAGCCAGCATTGCCGATACTGACATTACCTGTACATTTCCCGTGCCGATTGTTTCACCCGTGTCCGCATCAACAAAGGCTGCAGCGCCCTCATTGCTAGCCAAGCCTGTATAGTTCTCGATCTTACCAAGAATGCTTATATCATACTTGTCTGCATCTGTGAACGCAGTGAAGTCGCCATTATAACCTTCAAAACTTTCAAAACCCATCATCCATGTAAGAACAGGGTGATCGTACACCTTTGCATAGCCTGTGCTTGACTCTACCCAGAAGCAGCCAAGGGATTCTATTTCTGTTCCCGAATCTGTGATAACAGGCTTCTGTGGTGCTTCATTGGGACGTGGATAAACAATGCTGACTACTGCATCATATGTACCCAGTTCTGCTGCTGATACTCCGCTTACCGCTGTGCAGAAAAGCATTATCGCTGCAACGGCTGCTGATATTAAACGATTGATTGTCTTTTTCATTTTTGTGACCTCCTTGCTTTTTATTATTTGACACCGCAGATAGCTCCCATATTGTAGTGATAAGTCCTGTTACTTCATTACAGGCATACCGTCATATCCTACGGTAAAAAAATCATCTCCTACAGGCTCAACATCAGCATTGCCGAAGATATCAAAATGCATATTATCAGGATCTGTCAGCACTGACACTGTTTGGTCACTGTAATATGGTGAAATAGGCTGTTCTCCTACCTTGGATATTGTAGTATTGGTAATCGCATAAGTATAAAGTTCAGTCTGTGTTTCAAGCTCGGTGAAAAGATAAATGTAGTGCCTGCCATCAGCAGTTTTTACATAGTAAGGTTCACAGCCGTAAGCCGAAAAGCTTTCGTTATAATCAACCTCATCGGTTGCGATAGTCAGCGTCGCATTCCAGGCAAATTCTTCATCATAGCTGTCGAACAAGGCAAGCTTATCACTGCTTCCGTCACCGTCAAGGTCTGTATAAAAAGTTGACTTCATCGGCAGTCCAACAATATACGCTTCGGGAACAGCTGTATATTTTTCATTGAAAAGCTCGGGATAATCTTCAAATTCTATTGTAACACTGATATCTCCGACGCCTGAACCTGCAATCTCTCCCTCGCTGAAATACACTGTGATGCCGTTATACTCGATCGTCCAGTGAGTTCCGTCAGCACCGTAATCCTTGAAATAATCTTCGATGACCGTATCGCTGTAAAAGACTTCGGCTCCGAAATCGCTGAAAAGCTGGGCTTCAGCCACTTCTGCAAGCTCTTCCATATCTGTTACAACATCGGGAAGGTAGATCACTTTTCCTGTTTGCGTGTCATAATTTCCACCCCAGAAGCTTCTGCTTCCGTCGTTCATTCCGTTATAGTAATACGAGTCGTAAAGTACGCTGAGCACTGTATTATCCGCACGTCTTACATGCACATCAAGCGTAGAGACAAGCGGATCAAAGACTTGTGAGCCAGAGGCAAGTATTTGCTCTGCATCTGAAACGAACATATCGTATTCTCCCAGCAAATTGACTTCATACATATCACCGTCTGAAGCTAATGCTTTTGCAAGCTCGGGATAGCGTTTTGCATCCTCATCTCCGAGAAGAATCGATGAACACTCGAACTCCGCAAGAGTCATGCCGTACTCCTCAGACCACTCGTTATCGTACAGTAATTTTTTATTGACGCTCAGAAACTCTGTTTTATTTGTCTGCTCCGAAGTCTCGGTTGTGCTTTCAGCTGTTGTGATCTGCTCAGTTGGAGCTTCTCCCTCAGGCTCTGTCTGAGCAGCTGTTTCGGGTTCTGGCGGAACAGTTGTTTCGGGCTCTGGCGGAGCAACTGTCTCTTCTGAAAAAGAGGTTGTCTTTACCTCTTCATCGGCTGCACTTTTTTCCTTTTCGGAAGAGTTATCGCCACAGCCTGCACTCATCAGCAGCACGCTGAGTGCTAAAATCAATCCAGTTATCTTCTTCATAGCAATTCCTTTCTAAATATAAGAGCGAAAGAGCCTGAACTCCTTCGCTCTGTATTTTTGTCGTAAGCTTACTGACGTGTATAAGCTAGACCCTCCACGTATTCATTTCTGACAGTCATTGTGTCACCAGCGATTTCAAACTGGAATCCGCCTTCAGTATCGTCATCAAAATAGATATCAACATAATCGCTTCTTAAGAATTCAAAGGTGAATCCGCACTCATATATTTCACCGTCGTATAAACAGCTGTATTTGCCTGTTCCGTCAGCATTGAAGGTAAATGTTTCGTCAATACCTGTCTCGCTTTCCTTCCATGTGCCGATGATTTCAGATTTGGGATCAGGCTCATCTGCGTCATCTGATGCTTCTGTTTCAGCTTCTGTAGGCTCTTCGGTTTGAACCGCAGACTTTTCAAAGGTCTGCTCGTAGTTGAATTCATCCACAAGAACAAGCTTGCTTCCGTCTACAGCAGCAGTAAATTCTTCGGTATCGTCCTCTTCGTAAATTAAAGTAATAGTATCACCGTCAACTTTATATGTAAATTCGTATTCAAATCCACTTGTATAGCTTCCTGTACCGTCGGCGTTGAAGATATATGTATCCTCCCAGTCGCTGGTATGATCGATCCAAGTGCCGATAAGAGCTGTTTTGTCTGCGGCAACAGTTGTTTCTTCCTGTTCCTGTTCCTCTTCCTCAGCAAAGGGATCGTCTATTCCTGAATCCACGCCGAAAAGCTCGCCTGCAATCCATGCGTACTGCTCCTGTGTGAGATCGTCCCAGCCGTAGGAATAGATATCAAAGCCGAAAAGCGCCTTTGTTGTCAGATCCTGAACTTTGCCTGTACCCTCTTCGATTTTCCAGTAATCGAGGTCGTATTCCACGCCGACAAACACATCGGTCTGTTCGCCGTAATCCTTGAATGTGTAGGTCGTTTCGATCAGAACCACATCATAGCCGTTCCACTGAAAGCCCAGCGGCGTGACATTCTGTGAACAGCCGCTGTTTTCTGCAGCGGTTTCAGCGTCAACTTTACCGTCAAAATAAAGCTGCGCAATAATCGGATAAGCTATCGGTTCATTATTATATGCATCACGATGCCAGTGCATAGCGCTGGTTGCAGAATACTCATTGACTTCGTCATCCGCCTCAACTGTCATTACGCTGCCATTTTCCTCATAATTATCCAGCGTATTTTCACTGAACTGCGCTCCCTCAGGGCAAAAGATTTCAGCTGTGTATTTTTCTTCATCTTCAGAATCACCCCAGCCGTAGTAAACTTTCACGCTGTCTGCGCTGCTGTCATTAACGGGTGCAGCTGTTTCTTGCTCTTTTGCTTCTGTTGCTGCCTGAGCAGTTGTCTCGCTTTCGGAAGAGCTTTCATTTTTGTCAGATTCCTTTTTATCACCGCAGGCTGCCATTGAAGCCATCACCATAGCGGCAAGAATGATTGCCCATATTCTATTTGATTTCATAATTTCTTCACCTATTTTCTGAATAATTTGCCAAAGAAGCCCTGCTTTACCTTGCCTTCTTCGATGGCATTTGCCGTGTCGATGCCCTGTTTAACAGCTTCCTTAACGTCTCCGCCTGAAGCAGCAGCTTTTAGTGCAGCAGCTGCTGTATCGCCAAGGTTTCTGATCTGCATTTTGTTTTTTCTTTCAGCATCAAAGATGCCTTTGGCGATCCATACCTTGCGGTCACTGTTTATACGTTCAGCAAGATCATAAAAAACGTCCTTGCCGCTTTCATCGCTTACATTGCCGTTCAATCTGATCTCACGGATACAGATGTCATTATACGGAATAATGACTGTACAGCCGGTAAGGTTCCCGTCCATGTCCGTTTCTTCCTTCACTGTGACATACTCCGCATCTTCGTCCATGATCTCATGTTTCCGCATATCGGACAGCTGCGGATTGCCGCTGTCAAACTCGTAGGGTATCATCGAATCAAAATAAAACACGGGAACGTGCTCATAGCTGCTGTGATTTTCGGAAATGATCTGAAAAGCTCCAAATCTTGTGTTGCAGCGGTACTGTACTCGGCGGCTTCCGAGATCCCATGTGTTGAAGCTTCTCTCTGCACTCTGAAAGCGGTTTTCGGCACTGTCAAAGCTTGCTTCAAAGTCAGCCTCTTCCTGTGCAAGCGTATCCATCATATGCTGTGCATTATCCCTTGAGGTGTAATCCATTCTTGCAAAGGGATTTGTCTTTTTCCTGCAATCATTGCAGATGTATTCCTTCGTCTGAAGCTTTGAACGCTTCAGCATACCAACCTCTGTGCCGCAGAAAACGCAGGCTTCTTTACTGAATAAACCCATAACGATCCTCCTTTATTATGCCTAAGAGTGTTCCTGAACGGGAACACGAATATCCGCAGGGCACTGAATATCATATACAAACCACTGTCAGCAGACGGCTTGTTTCTCAGCTTTATGGGACGTTTGTCAATCTTGACTAACTCGGCGCAATATGCTAAAATAAATGGGCGGTTCCTGTGACTGTTGGCGCACCCACAGGAACATTACAGAGCACCCAAATGCAAGCAGGATATATACTCTCTTTTACCCTTGCAGTTATTATAATATCAATAATTACGGTTTTGCGCACCACCCAAAAGACTAAAAAAGGGTAGGAAAGCTGAAAAATACGCATAAAATGGGTAACAAATCGGGTGAGGCGCCCGTACAGAAAGGGAATATATAATGAAAAAAATTCTTTCTATGATTTTAACTTTTGCAATAACAACAGTCTGTTTTTCAGGCTGCTTGGATAAAACAAAGCCTGACGGCGATAACCCTGTCACACTTACAATGTGGCACGTTTACGGCAGTCAGACAAAATCTCCTCTCAATGACGCAATTGATGAATTCAATGATACCGTAGGCAGAGAAAACGGCATTACGGTAAATGTTGTATCAGTAACAAGCTCCTCGGCAATCGACGAGGCTCTTTCAGCTTCGGCAAACGGCGAGCCGGGTGCAGAGGATCTGCCTGACCTGTTTACTGCATATCCTAGGGTTGCGGAAATTGTGGGAGAGGACAAGCTTCTTTCGTGGAACGACTACTTTTCGGAGGAAGAACTCTCTGCTTTCAGAGATGAATTTATTTCAGAAGGGTATTTCGGCGACAGATTGCTTATGCTTCCTGTAGCCAAATCCTCTGAGGCTCTGTTTCTTAACAAGACTCTGTTTGAGAGATTCAGTGCCGAAACAGGCGCATCAACCGATACGCTAAAAACCTTTGATGGTTTTTTTGAAATGGCAAACCGCTACTATGATTGGTCAGAAGGGCAGAATTTTACTCAGATAAACGATTTTTATAACTACGCATACATCGGAATGAAAGCCTATGGCGGAGAATTTATCGAGGACGGCAAACTTAACCTTAATGACAAAGCCTTTGAACAGGTATGGCTTCCTCTAAGCAAGGCTGCGATATACGGCGGTATCTGTCTTGATGACGGATATGCCGCTTCACGCTGGAAAACCGTTGAGATTATCTCAAACATAGGCTCAACCGCTGATATTCTTTATCAGCCTGAAATGGTATTTTATCCTGACAATACTACAGAAAATATAACCTCGGTTTCATTGCCATACCCTGTTTTTACAACTGACAAGCCTGCCGTTGTTCATAGAGGCGGAGGACTTTTTGCTGTAAAAAGCGAGGATGAGCGAAAGAATTACGGTGCATATATTTTTGCAAAATGGCTGACTGAAAAAGAAAATAACCTGCGCTTTGTGACAAGCACAGGTTATCTCCCTGTTAAAGATGAGGCTTTTACGGAGCTTTTTGCCGACACAGGCATTGTCGAAACGGAAAGCTACAAAAACCTATATGATATGATGAACGGCATGATGGATAGCTTCAGGCTTTATTCTCTGCCTGTTTATGATAATGCTTCGGATATTCAGAGTGATTTCGAGCAGAATGTAAAGCTGGTGCTGAGATCAGCACATAACCAATATGTTGAACGGACTGCGAATGGTGAGGAAAAGGAAGCTGTGCTGAACGAGCTTGCCTTATTTTCACTTGAAGAACTGAAAAAGCTTTCTGACAAGGATATGTGAGGTCAAGCTTATGAATATACTGAAATACCTTGACATCAAGAGTCTTGTAAAGCAGTTCAAAGCGGAAGGCGTGTCAATGAGGAGAAGGTTCGCTTTCTATGTTTTTTCAGTCATTTGTCTGTTCCTCACAGTTATTATCATTTTGCTGAATCTGTTCGGCATTCTGAATCCTACTGACAGGCAGATAATGAACGATCTTAGAGCACAGCTTTCTGCCTGCTCGGACAGTATCGAGGGTGACTGCGATGAGCTTGCGGCTTGTGCAATATCCTTTTCAGCGCAGCTTTCGGATTCAATCCAGAACTATCTGACTGAGAATAATATCAGCTTTGATGAGCTGGAAAATAATTCTGAGGCACTTGATGCCCTACAGAACAGGCTTTATGACTCGGTTTACCTGAATATGCAGGTTGCTCCCGCAAGCGGTGCGTTCTATATTCTTGATACCACAGCTAAAGATAATTCCGATGCCCCACTTTACAGCGGAATCTATCTGAAATATATCAACCTTTACTCCGAAAACACCGTAAACAACGATTTCTCCATTTACAGAGGCTCATTCTCCACGGGAAAAAGCCGAGGGATCAAATTCCACAGCGGTTGGAAAAATGAAAGCAGTACCGATTTTTTTGAACACTGCAACGAGACATTTTCGGACGGAACACATTATGTTTTAAGTCCTGCCGTCCCTATCCCTGATACATGGGAAAGAGCAAGATATATTTACGTTCCTATTCGGGATTACAATGACAATATGATCGGCATCTGCGGGTTTGAAATCAATGATCTCCTGTTTCAGCTGTCATACAAAACCGAGGTCGGACTCTGGGGAGATGTAACCTGCGGTTTACTTGACGAAAGCGATGGGATATATTCAGGGCAATTCAGCTCTGGGCGCTATAATAATCCCGAAAATGGGTTAAATATCAAAAGCAAAAACGGATCACAGCTATTTGATTTCGGGGATGAAAAATGTGTGGGGCTTACGGAGGAAATAAAGCTAGGAAAAGAGAACTTCAGCGTTGCTGTTATGTTTCCAAAAACACAGTATGAAAGCTTTTTGCGTAAAGGTCAGATAAATATCATGCTGATTTTTCTGATTGCGGCAATTCTCGCCGCCGTCTGCTGTGCTTTCATGAGCAAGAAGTACGTTTCGCCCATTCTGAAAAAGATAGAGCAGGTCAAATCAAAGGAGGACTACGGCGAGCAGCTTCGCATCCGTGAAATAGACGACCTCTTCGCTTTTCTTGAGGAAAAGGATAATTCTTATGAGAGGCAGCTTGATGACCTTGAGAACGCAAAGCGATTTGCCGAAGAGGAGGCTCAAAAGGCAAAGGAAGAATACGAAAAGGCATCTAAAAAATATGAGCTTGCTAAAAGTGAAATCGATCGCCTTGCCGAAAAGCATAAGGAGGAGATTGATCCCGAGGAATATCAATTCTTCGTGGAAAACCTCAGTATGCTTACCCCTTCGGAGTACAGGGTGTATGAGCTGTATCTTTCAGGTAAAACAGCAAAGCAGATTGCGGAAATTCTGCATATTACTGAAAATACGCTAAAATATCACAACAAGAATATTTACAGCAAGCTGGGTATTTCCTCACGCAAGCAGCTGCTCCGTTTTGCCGCCTTGAAGCAGCATAGGGACGGAAAAGAGGATCAAACGTAAATTTCAGGGCAAGTATTCGAGGTCTCTAAACCATTCAGCTTTTCACCCCACCACCAAATGCAAATTGTCGAGCTGTCCTGACGACATCACAGGCATATATTTCGTTCATCAGAATCGGTGAAATCAGCGTAAGATCGGAGTGAATGATTCATTTTTGCGCCGCTTTCACCGACTGTTTGCTTTTCGTCATCTTATTGCGACGCTTACCATAAACAAGCATTCCTAAATAAACCTCGTTGTTGAGAATTGCTCTTACAGAGGTTACATTCCAGTCGAATTTATTTCGCCAGTAATCAGCTTTGTAGTAACCGGGATCGTTCTGGTTGAAGTAGGTGATTGGATTCAGCAACTTTTCCGCACGGAAGATTTTCGCAATCTTGTTGTACCCGATGCCCTCCGCAGTCAGCCGGGAAATACGTCTGACAACCTCTTTGTGGATAAAGATAATCAGCTGATGCAGATCTCCGATGACGGTGTGTATCTTTGCCTGCGTCCGAAGTATACTGCTGGAAGAGAATTAACCTATGCAGTGAGAGTGGCAGGGTATTTCCGTTCAGTGATGACGGAATCCATCGTCATGACGGATGACTATGCGGAGAAAGCGGAGCTCCCGTATCATATCGGCACGATCTACACAGACAGGAATTCGGAATCCATCAAACAGTCCGTACTGATCGCAGGCAAGCAGGACAAGGATATGATCATGGAGACCTACAGAACATTCATGGAGATCATGGACATGATGGTGCGGATCTTTGTCTTTGCCGCTGTAATTCTGGGCGTTGTGGTGCTGTACAATCTCGGCATCATGAGCTATGTGGAACGCCAGAGGGAGCTTGCAACGCTGAAAGTACTGGGCTTCCGTGACAAGCGTATCGGCAGTCTGCTCATCAGCCAGAATTTATGGCTGACGGTGCTTGGTGTTCTGCTGGGACTTCCCATGTGCGTGGGTGTGCTGACCTATTCCGTGAGCATTCTGGTGACATTCGGCGTATCCTTGATCGTCGGCTGGATGGTCGCACGGAAGAATAATCATTTTGATATGGTTGAAGCCCTCAAGGGACGGGAGTAAATACCGTTTGAATAGAAAAATCAAAACCTCTGGAATCCTTTGATTTCAGAGGTTTTTTGTCAATACGTGACGAAATTGATCACCGCCGCAAATCACGATTCTACGAGGTTTTTCAAGCATTCCATTGCTTGGAGAGCTTATTTTTTTGCTCAACGGTAACGACTTCTGAACCCCCGACCTCAATTGGTCTGGGGAGCTTTTTTGCAATCAAACAAAATCCCTCACTTTCCTCAGCAAGGTATTCGTACAGATCTTCCGGCGAGGTCAGCAGATAAACTTCGAGTTTGTTGCCCTTGGGAATTCCAAAATAATAAGTCATCTTTTGCTGCCGGAGAATAGACAACGCTGTATTTATTTATCATTCTCCGAATTCCTCCGTAAACTGTGCATCTATTTCATCTGCTGTATACGTCTTTCCGTTTCTCATGGATGCAATTCCTTTCAGAAGTTCCGCATCAAGCTGAGCCTGATTCATACCTCCGATTGCAACAGGTGCAGCAGAGGGAATCTTCGATGCAAAGGGCATGCATTCTTGCATTTCGGACACTTTACCTGCATATGTCCTTGGATATCCAAATAGATCTTGTCGATCAGGAATCGGCAGTTCGGGCAGCGCAGGTCACGCAGAGTAAGTTCTGTCACTTATGCCTGCTGCGGAACATGATTCACCAGCGAGTTCAAATAGTGGAAGGCTTCGTGAGCAATGGTGAAGAATCGGCGGTTTCTTTCCTTTTCAGCCTTGAGGAACCTGTCCAGCACGATAGTCTTTTCAGGGAACACATGACTGACAGTCTGTACCTTGCAGCTAACCAACAGCGGTGTTCTGACATCTGAGAGGAATCCCAGCTTGCTCATATCTTCTTCGGCAATATTCGCATAGAGGATTGTCAGTTTAAGGAATCCCGTCGTAAAGCCGATAATGTCCACAGGTTTTCCTGCGCCGTCATCGCCCATGTACTCGTAGATCAACCACTCACACAATTCGTCAATCTCGGAATTGCGGAGAAATGGTTTTGGCTGTTGTCATGAAACTGCGACAGCAAATGGAAGTTTTTTGAAATTTTGTAGGGTTGCACAATTTCAGCATTTTGTTTTAGTCACTTTGACGATTTGGATTTGTTGTGATCTAGCGATGTTTTCATTACGATCTTTGACTGTGTATCGGCATTCGTGCAGCTCACATTATTATTGTGATTGAAAACACAACAAAAGGAGCGCCGCTTGGACGCTCCTTTCTTGATGTTATCGAGGATTATTCTTCATCTCTTTTTCTGCTCTTTGCCATTGCGAAGATACCGAAGAGTACCATTGCCGCAGCTGCGAACATGATGTAATTGTAAACCACGCTGTAACCTGTCTGGGGGAGATTTACCTCGCCGCCGTCGGATTCAGTACCAACACCTGTGAATGGATCAATGTTGTAAACGTCTAGAACGTTGCCTTCAGCATCTGTCAGAGTAATCACTGCGTTTCCGTCAGCTGTATACTCGATTTCTGCATTTTCGGGCGTTACGCCGTTCTTCTGCTCATAATCCTTCACCGCCCAGTCGCAAAGCTCCTCGTCGGAAGCAATGTGAGTCGGAGTTGTTGTGGTGGTGGTACTTGAAGTTGTTGTTTCTGTGGTTGTGGAAGTACTTGTACTTGAGGTTGTTGTTTCAGTGCTTGTGGATGTAGTAGTGCTCGATGTTGTAGTTTCAGTTGTTGTAGATGTAGTTGTGCTTGATGTTGTAGTTTCAGTGCTTGTCGAAGTACTTGTACTTGAGGTTGTTGTTTCAGTGCTTGTGGATGTAGTAGTACTTGATGTTGTGGTTTCTGTGCTTGTTGATGTAGTTGTGCTGGATGTAGTTGTCTCTGTGCTTGTGGAAGCACTTGTACTTGAAGTTGTAGTTTCTGTGGTTGTAGTAGTAGTCGTTGTGGTGGTGGTAGTTGTTGTAGAAGTACTTGTACTTGATGTAGTGGTTTCTGTGCTTGTCGATGTACTTGTACTTGAAGTTGCAGTCTCTGTTGTTGTAGATGTAGTTGTGCTTGAAGTTGTTGTTTCTGTTGTTGTAGATGTAGTTGTGCTTGAAGTTGTTGTTTCAGTCGTTGTGGATGTGGTAGTGCTTGATGTTGTAGTTTCAGTTGTTGTAGATGTAGTTGTGCTTGATGTTGTAGTCTCTGTGCTTGTGGAAGTACTTGTACTTGAAGTTGTAGTCTCTGTTGTTGTAGATGTAGTTGTGCTTGAAGTTGTTGTTTCAGTTGTTGTAGATGTAGTAGTACTTGATGTAGTAGTACTTGATGTTGTAGTCTCTGTTGTTGTCGTTGTGGTAGTCGTAGTGGTTGTTGTGGTGGTGGTTGTTGTTGTCGTTGTCTGTGCTTCTACAACTACTGTACCTGTTACTACCTCATAGTTATCCGCATCATCAGGAGTAAACTGCCATTCCAGTTCGTTTTCGCCCTCAACCAGACCGCCTACAAGCTCTGTCAGCCATTCAATGATACCGCTGATTTTGCTCTCATAACCGATTTCGGGAAGTTCATCGCCCTCGATATACTCGCCTTCGGGAATGATAGGAGTTACTTCGGGAGCTGCCTTCGCAACAGTAACCTCAACCTCAATACCCTTGATCACTTCATAGTTATCAGTATCCGCAGGTGTGAATGTTACGGTAAATGTGTTGGTTCCTGCATTGCCGACAGACTGTGTGTCGTCGCCCCATGCAAAGCCTTCGGGAAGTGCTACATCCGCAAGTGTATCACCGTAGGTTGCAGTCAGGTCTGCGGGGATTTCGTAGTCGGGAGTTGCCTT
>JBGVIW010000023.1:0-7607 GCA_045128995.1 Ruminococcus sp. | reverse complement strand
AACAACATTAACCTCTGCGATTTTTTCTATTTCATCGCCAAAATATTCAACTCTTATTGCATTCTCTCCGTTATTGGATGGGAATATTTCAACCACATCGCCTCGCACACGGAATTTATTTCTGTCAAAATTTATATCATTTCGCTCATATCTGATTTTCACCAGTTCATCAATAAGCTGCTCACGAGATTTTTCAGCTCCCTGACGAATAGAAACTACCATTGAACGGTACTCATCCGGACTACCGAGCGAGTAGATGCATGAAACACTGGCAACTATTATAACATCACGTCTCTCAGCGAGAGCAGTTGTTGCTGAATGGCGGAGCTTATCTATTTCGTTATTGATAGACGAATCCTTTTCAATATAACTGTCAGTGCTGGGAATATATGCTTCCGGCTGATAATAATCATAATATGACACAAAATACTCAACAGCATTTTCGGGAAAGAATTCCTTGAATTCAGTACAAAGCTGTGCTGCAAGTATTTTATTATGCGCAAGTACAAGAGTTGGTTTATTTACTCTTTCTATAACATTAGCCATTGTAAAAGTTTTACCTGAACCAGTAACTCCGAGCAGGATCTGTTCTTTTTTTCCTGACATGAGTCCATCAACAAGTTTCTCTATAGCCTGCGGCTGATCTCCGGAAGGAGAATATTGTGAAAACAGCTTGAATTTATCCATATTGCGCCCCTTTCAGAATTCATCTTTAATATTATATCACAAATTTCTCCGGAAATAAAGATAATTCGGCCCTTTGAAACATATTTTCTTTTTTTAATTTAATAATAAACGCCGTGTCGTGCACGGCGTAATAACAGCTTGTCTGCCGCTAAAGACTGATATGCGGCAGTGATAAGTTTGCTGCAGCTTTTGCCGCAGGTCTTATTACAAGCAAATGTTACCATTCCTTTGTGAAAATTGCATGATAGGGAAGAGAATTTATTGTGCAACTTTACTCTGATTGACAATAGCAATACTTTATGATAAAATTATGAGAAACAAAAATTTGATGAGGTTAATATGAAACAAAATCCATTTTCATTCTCATGCGATAATAAGAGATATCACACGCTGAGTTATTATAATAAAACAACATATGGGGCTAAAATCCATAAAGCAGTACTCGACTGTGGGTTTACCTGTCCTAATATTGATGGAACCAAAGGGTTCGGGGGATGTATATTTTGCGATTCCGGAAGCGGATATTTCACTGACGGTACGCTGGATGTAAGCACACAGCTAAAAAAAGAAACTGCACGAATAATAAATAAACATGGCAAGGACGCAAAGATTATTGCCTATTTTCAGGCTAACACCAATACTTATGCATCTGCAGAGCGTCTGCAGTGCTTGTATGATACAGTGCTTGAAACTCCGAATATTCACGGTATTTCTATTGGAACGAGAGCCGATTGTCTTCAGGATGAAGTCATGAAAGTGATCGAAAATCTCAATAATAAGACCAATCTCACAGTCGAGCTTGGGCTTCAGAGTGTACATGATCCTACCATAGAATTTATTAACCGTTGCTGCACTCATGCTGAATTTCTGGAGGGTTATTACCGGCTTAAGGCATCTGGAATCCGTACCTGTCTGCATCTGATAAATGGGCTTCCTGGCGAAAGTGAAGAAATGATGCTTGAAACAGCAGCACAAGCTGCCCAGCTTCATCCTGATGCTGTAAAAATCCAGATGCTGCATATAATAAGAGGTACAAAGCTGGCTGAAATTTATGAATCATCACCTTTTTCGCTTCTGAGTAAGGAAGATTATATCAGGATTACATCCAAGCAGCTTGAACTTCTACCGCCTGAAACGGTAATCGAAAGAATTACAGGCGACGGAGATAAAACAAAGCTCATAGCGCCCTTGTGGAGCATGGATAAGATTTCAGTTCTTGGCGGAATAGACAAATTTCAGGCAGAAAATGATACATGGCAAGGTAAAGAATATAAGCCTATTTTCTGATCTTATGTACTGTTTCAATTTTGTTGATAATTTTATCGGATGCTAATGCGGCGGTCATTCCGATTAAAGCTCCTGCAATAACATCGCTTGGATAATGGACTCCAGCGTAAACTCTGGAAAATGCGATCATTACAGCTGTGAGAATCGCCGGTATTCCATATTTAGGCGGCAGTTTCATCATCAGTATCAAACCAGCTGCAAATGAGCTTGATGTATGACCAGAAGGAAATGACCAGTCCTGCGGCTCTGCAATGATAGTAGTAAGTCCGTCGATCATGTCAAAAGGCCGAGGACGCATAACAAGCGGTTTAAGGATCAGATTTACCGTCACTGCATTAATAAGCAAAGCGGTCAGTATTTTGGCAGCATCTTTTCTGTGCTTCTTAATGAACAGAAGCACCAGTGCCGCAGCGATCCATATAAAGCCCTTATCTCCAAGAGATGTAACAAATATCATTATCATATCCATGGCATTGCATCTGAGATTCTGGATATATAACAAAAAATCATCCTCGATCCCCAAAAATCCCTCGGTAAAAAGCTGACTCATATTCATCACTCCTCTCAGAATCAATTTTATCATATATCGGGTAATATTTCAATATAAATGCCCCTTATCCTGAGGAATATAAAAAACTGTTAACAAAATAGTAAATGAATATAAGCAAATTATCGTAAAGATGCACAATAAACATATGGTGAAAAACACCAATCTGCACAATTATGTGTTTTTTTACAAAAACTTCTTTGACAAACTGGTTTTTTATGGTATAATATGTAATGAGGTTCTATATTTATCCTAGAATTACAAAATAAATAATCGCAAAGCGGTGGAAAGGAAACTTTATGACAATTGCATTTATAGCACATGATGCCAAAAAAGAACTGATGGTTCAGTTCTGCAGCGCATATTGCGGAATTTTATCCAAACACTCTCTCATAGCAACCAATACCACAGGAAAACAGGTCAGTGAAGCTACCGGTCTGCCTATTAAAAGATATCTCAGCGGACGAGGCGGAGCAGAACAGATCCTTGCGCTCTTGTCATGCAATGAGGTTGACGTGCTTCTTTTCTTCAGAGACCCGATTCACCCCAAGGCAACTGATATCCATGATATGGATCTTCTCAGACTCTGTGACGTTCATAACGTTCCTGTTGCAACTAATATTGCTACAGCAGAAGCACTGATTCTTGCGCTTGAGCGTGGAGATCTTGACTGGAGAGAAATCGGAAGTCCTAGTATCTGATTTTTTTAATTGTCCCTGAACAGGGACAATTTTATGTATAAAGAAAGGCTGAATAGTATGGCAATTAATATCAAACGACCAAACGGAACTGAAGATGTGCTTCCGAAGGATGTACACAAATGGTATACCGTTGAAAAGATAGCCAGAGATACTGCTGAAAGCTTCGGTTTCAGTGAAATTCGTATCCCTACTTTTGAAAATACTGATCTGTTTCTCCGTTCAGTAGGTGAGACTACTGACGTTGTTCAGAAGGAAATGTACACAGTTATGGCTAAGGAGACAAAATTCACTCTCCGTCCTGAGGGAACTGCCGGAACTATCCGTGCAATGATCCAGAATGGATTGCTGAATGAAGCTATGCCGCAGCGTGTATTCTATATTCTTTCATGCTTCCGTCACGAAAGACCTCAGGCTGGAAGACTCAGAGAATTCCATCAGTTTGGTCTCGAGATGGCAGGAAGCTCATCTCCATGCGCTGATGCTGAGGTGATCTCACTCGCTAAGACGATCCTAGATCGCCTTGGTCTGAAGAATATAGAGTTATATATCAATTCTATCGGATGCCCCACTTGCCGTGCAAAATATCATGAGGCACTGAAGGCATTTTTCTCCGAGAAGAAGGACGAGCTTTGTGAGACCTGTCTCTCCAGATTAGAGAAAAATCCTATGAGAATTCTTGACTGCAAAAGCCCTGTCTGCGGCGAATTTGCAAAATCAGCTCCGATAATTCTCGACTATCTCTGCGAGGAATGCAGCGATCACTTCGATAAGCTTAAAAGTTACCTCACAAATCTGGGAATAGCTTATAAAATCAATCCGAAGATCGTCCGTGGACTGGATTACTATACAAAAACTGTATTTGAATTCGTAACTACTGAGATCGGTGCTCAGGGTACAGTCTGTGGCGGTGGACGCTATGACGGGCTTATCGAGCAGCTCGGCGCTCAGCATACACCAGCTCTCGGATTCGCAATGGGTATCGAGAGACTCCTTATTACAATGGAAAAACAAGGCTGTGAATTTATTTCACCTAAAAAATGTGATATATACTTCGCTCCGATGGGAGAAGCAGCTCTTGAAAAGGCAATGCTTCTGTCTCGTGACCACAGAGACTATGGATATCGTGCTGAGTACGATATGATTGGCAGAGGTATCAAGGCACAGATGAAGTATGCAAATAAGATCGAAGCTGCATTCACTCTCGTTATCGGTGATAATGAGCTTGAGCAGGGAATCGCTAAGCTAAAAGAAATGGAGTCGGGCAAGGAATTTGAAATTACGCTCAATGATAATTTTGTAGAAACGTTCGATTCTATATATATTGAAAAAATGCTTGACTGCCTCGAGGATGAGATCGGCGGCGCAATGCAGAGCAAGGAGAATGTAAACAATGGCTGATAATATGAAGGGTTTAAAACGTACTCACTACTGCGGCGAGGTCGAGGGAATCGGACAGGAAGTCGTAGTCGGAGGTTTTGTAGACAAGATCCGTGACAAGGGAAGCTTGATCTTTATCGTTCTGCGTGACAGAACAGGTGTTGTTCAGCTTACTTTTGATGAGGAAACTGATAGAGAAATTTTTGAAAAGGCTTCATCCTGTCGAAGCGAATATGTACTCATGGCAAAGGGTGTAGTAAAACAGCGAGAAAGCGTTAACGACAAGCTTAAGACTGGTCAGATCGAGATAGCTGTAAATGATCTCAGAATTCTTTCAAAGGCACAGACTCCGCCTTTTGAGATCACAAACGAAACTAAGGTAAACGAAGAACTGCGCCTGAAGTATCGTTATCTTGACCTCAGACGTGCACCGCTCCAGCAGAATATGATCATGCGCCATGAAATCGCAAGAGTAACTCGTGAGTATTTCTATGAAAATAACTTCCTCGAGATCGAAACTCCGATGATGATGAAGTCAACTCCTGAGGGAGCAAGAGACTATCTTATCCCGTCACGAGTTCACAAGGGCAAATTCTATGCGCTTCCGCAGTCTCCGCAGATATACAAGCAGCTTCTTATGATTTCTGGTTATGACCGCTATATCCAGCTTGCAAGATGCTTCCGTGACGAGGATCTTCGTGCTGACAGACAGCCTGAGTTTACACAGATCGACCTCGAGATGTCATTCGTTGACGCTGAGGACATTCAGAGCTGCGTTGAAGGATATATCCAGAGACTCTTTAAAAAGGTGCTCAATGTAGACATTTCCCTGCCGCTTCCGAAGCTTACATTCGCTGATTCTATGAACCGATTCGGAACTGATAAGCCTGACACACGTTTTGGCTTTGAGATCCAGGATATAACAGAGACTGTAAAGGATATTGACTTCGTAGTATTCAAAAATGCTATTGAAGAGGGCGGCTCTGTACGTGCGATCACTATCACTGATGGCGCTGCGACTTATACAAGAAAAGAAATTGACAAGCTTATTGAACACGCCAAGGGTATTGGTGCAAAGGGACTTGCATATATCCGCTGGGCTGATGAGGCTAACTGTTCATTCAAGAAATTCCTTGCTGACGGTGATCTTGAAAAGATCTGTGCTTCTGTTGACGCTAAGCAGGGAGATCTTGTACTCATTTGTGCTGATAAGAACAAGACTGTTCTTTCAGTACTTGGCGCACTCAGACTTATTGCTGCAAAGAGACTCGGCGTTATTCCTGAGGATAAGTATAACTTCCTCTGGATCACTGAGATGCCGTTCTTCGAGTATGATGAAGATAACAATGCATGGGTAGCTGCTCATCATCCGTTTACAATGCCTATGGATGAATGTATTGAATACCTTGACAGCGATCCTGCAAATGTCCGTGCAAAGGCATGGGATCTTGTCCTCAATGGTACTGAGCTTTCAAGCGGCTCCATGCGTATTACTGATTTTGAGCTTCAGCAGAAGATGTTCGAGGCTCTTGGCATGACTGAAGAGGAGATTCAGGCTAAATTCGGGTTCCTTGTTGATGCATATCGCTATGCAGCCCCGCCTCACGGTGGAATGGGAATAGGTCTTGACCGACTTGCAATGATAATGTGTAATTCTGACAGCCTGCGTGACGTAACAGCCTTCCCGAAGGTTCAGAACGCAAGTGAGCTTATGTCAGAATGTCCTTCAGTTGTTGAAACTGAGAATCTTGATATTCTCGGAATCAAGCTTGCTGAAGATTGCGAATAGTATAAAATTAACGGTATCACTGCGGTGATACCGTTTTTATATAAACAATAAAAGGCTGCCGATTGGCAGCCTTTAAATGATTCAGAAATTGAATTTACAGAATGCTTGGATACTCAGCGCTTGCATATATCACTATATGTCCTGAAGCCGTTTCAGCTTCATTATAGAGCGTATATCCCTCACGAGTGAGCTGAGCAACGGCCTGAGCAACATAATCGTCACGGTAATTCATAACGAAGAAATCATAGCGATCAATTTCTTTAAGAGTCATGATCTGCGGATTCATAGGATCTGTATTAAAGACTCCGTTATCAAGGAGGTAAACCTCGTCACGGTTTGCGATATGTGGCAGATACCATGTGTTGCAGGCAACAGCTGCATCCTCAGGAATAGTATCGAGGCATGCCTGAAGCTCAAGCATATCTTCTTTTCTTTCACTGTAGCTCTCATAGTAGGAGATATTGCCCGACAGCAGCGTTACAGACATTATCATTGAAGCGACTGCTGAAGCCGTTACTCTTGCATTACGATGCTCAGGCTTACTGTCCTCACAATTGAGAAGAAGCATATAGATCAGGAGGCATGATGGTCCGAAAATGTACTGATAACCGATTGATGAAGCATAACCATATCCGGAACCAATTACGAGGTTCATGATAAGGAAGGGTACGAAGAGTAAGAATCTGCGTATTTTGCGTGTTGCAAAAGGAAGAAGAAGAAGCGGGATCATAACCTGTAGGAAGAATACAAGCATCTCTTCCGGCAGAACAGCCTCATCACGGCGGGATATAAACTCACTGATGAAATAAGCAGGATTAAGCAGAACGTTCTTGATGATACCTACAAAGCCATCCTCGGGGTCAATGGTAAGATTACCAAATCTGCTTGCCGCCATCATCTGACCATCACCATGCTCAGTGAGCCAGTTGGTAATAAAGAAGAAATATGCACCTGAAATAGCAGTAACTATAATTCCATGCAGTCTCTTCCATTTCTTTTCGTCAAAGAAGAGGTAGAGTGCAATACACATTACATAAAGCGGAGCGTCCTCTTTAACGATGCAGACAAGAGCGGACATGATATAAAACAGTATGTACTTTCGCTGATCAGCAGCATAGAGAAGCCACATAAGAAGGGTAGGAAGGAAGGCATTCTCGTGAAAGTCATAATAACACGGTGCAAGAAGTCCTGCACAGAAAATGTAGATCATGCACACAAA
>JBGVIW010000022.1:0-9236 GCA_045128995.1 Ruminococcus sp. | reverse complement strand
TGCTTGCTGTAAGCATTGTAGCGAGCGGACGAGCTGTCTTGTCAGGCTCGATAGCTGCTGCGAGAACTACGAGGTCAGCGTCAATGTGAAGCTGCTCGTTAGAAATGAGGTCGGATGCCTGAACATCGAGCGTACCATCAGCCTTTGGAGTAACCTTGCCGACCATACCCTTAATGTAGTGAACGCCATACTGCTCTACTGCACGGCGATAGAACTCATCGAAGTTCTTTCCGGGAGTTCTCACGTCAATGTAGAATACATAAACATCGGTATCCGGATATTTTTCACGGGTAAGCATAGCGTGCTTAGCTGTGTACATACAGCAGATCTTTGAGCAGTAGCCCTTACCCTTAGCATCGTCACATCTGGAGCCTACGCACTGTACGAATACAATAGTGTGCGGGTGCTTTCCATCAGAAGGACGGAGGAGTGTACCGCTTGTAGGACCTGCAGCGTTTGTGAGTCGCTCAAATTCGAGAGAAGTGATAACATCCTTGCTCTGTGAGTATGCAAATTCATCATACTTGTCAAGCTTGATCGGGTTGTAACCTGTTGCTACAACGATTGCGCCGTACTTCTCCTCTACGAACTGATCCTGCTGCTTATAGTCGATAGCGCCAGCGGAACAGAACTTTGAACATACTCCGCACTTGCCGTTCTTGAGCATATTACAGTAATCGGGATCGATTGTAGCAACCTTCGGAACTGCCTGAGCGAACGGGATATAGATAGCTCTTCTGTTGTCCATACCGAGGTTGAAGAGGTTCGGAACCTTCTTCATCGGACACTTTTCAATACAGAGTCCGCATCCGGTACACTTTGTTTCGTCAACAAAACGAGCCTTTTTCTTGATAGTAACATTGAAGTTACCAACGAAGCCCTTAACATCGCTTACCTCACTGTAGGAGTAGATGTGGATCTTCTCATTCTGAGCGCACTCTACCATCTTAGGAGTAAGGATACAAGCTGCACAGTCAAGTGTCGGGAAGGTCTTATCGATCTGAGTCATCTTACCGCCGATTGTAGGCTCCTTCTCAACGATATCAACCTCGAAGCCAGCATCAGCGATATCGAGCGCTGTCTGGATACCTGCGATACCTCCGCCGATTACGAGTGCTCTCTTAACAACAGGGCTTTCGCCTGCTACGAGAGGTGCGTTGAGGTGTACCTTAGCGATAGCAGCTCTTCCGAGGATGATTGCCTTTTCTGTACCCTCGATCTTATCCTTATGTATCCATGAACACTGCTCACGGATGTTAGCGATCTCTACGAGATAAGGGTTGAGTCCAGCAGCAGCTGCTGCCTTTCTGAATGTATTCTCATGCATTCTGGGTGAGCATGAGCAGATTACAACGCCTGTGAGGTTATGCTCCTTAATAGCGTCTTTTACAAGGTTCTGACCAGCTTCAGAACACATATACTGGTATTCTCTGGAGATAACTACTCCCGGTTCATGCTGAAGAGCTTCTGCAACTGCTACAACATCAACCGTTCCTGCGATATTAGTACCGCAATGACAGACAAATACGCCTATTCTCTGCATGGTTAGTCCTCCTTACTTAGTATATTTTCTGAATGCCGTAACGATTGCCTGCTGAGGAAGATCTTCATCAAGCATCGACGGGATCTGATCGGGAATGAGGTGATTATTACCCTGCTGACGGATCGCAGCGAGACGAACTGCCTCAACAACCTTAGCAGGCTGGACACCTCTCGGGCATCTGTCTACACAAGCGAAGCAAGTGAGACATTTATATATGGATTCAGACTCCATAAGCTTTGCGACGTCGCCTTTTTCTACCATATATACGAACTGATGAGGATGATATTCCATCTCATCGTATGACGGACAAGTACCTGAGCACTTTCCGCAGCGCATGCACTTAAGCACGTTTACCTGGCTTGAACGAAGAATCTGTTCTTTGTAATTGTTATTCATTAGATCTCCTCCTGTTCTTTAACGCCGAGAGCCTCAGCTAAAAGCTCTGTGAAGTAAACGACCGGCAGCTCAGAATCTGAATTCTTATTGAGATTATATTTACAAAGCGGACAGGCTGTGATGATCATATCTGCGCCGCTTTCCTCAGCGGAATTCATTACAGCGTTGCTTCTCTTTGAAGCCTGAGCCTTGTCCTCGAGAGTAATATAACCGCCGCAGCACTCATTTCTCTGTGAATAGATAACAGGAGTTGCGCCGAGTGCCTTAATGAAATCCTCCATAATTGTAGGATTCTCAGGATCGTCCATAACAAGTGCTGCACTGGGACGAAGGAGGAGACAGCCGTAATATGCAGCGATCTTCTTGTCCTTGAGCGGATTAACAACCTTCTCAGCGAGCTTATCGAAGCCAACTACGTCACGGAGCATCTCGAGGTAGTGATAAACCTGATTCTCGCCGTTATAGGGCTGATCGAGCTTGAGGTAGTTATTAACCTTCATTGCCATATCTGCGTTGTTGGAAATATCATAGTTTGTCTGCTTGATCACATTGTGACATGCGGAACAGACTGTTACGAGAGCTCTGTCGAGTTCCTTTGCACTGTTGAGGACTCTTACTGATGAAAGCTTTGTAGCGATCTCGTCAGCAGCAGTTGTATATGCTCCTCCGCAGCACTGCCAGTCTGCCGGTTCCTCGAGGGTGATACCAAGCGCTTCAGCCGAGGCTCTTGCATATCTGTCAAGATCCTTAGCCTTTGTTTTGAGCGTACAGCCCGGATAGTAACTGAAAGTCATAGCATGGTTTCCTTTCTATTTTTTAAGCCATTTCCTCGGGGTGGAAAACCTCGTCAAACTTCTCAGCTGTGAGGAAGCCAAGCTCTACGCAAGCTTCTTTGAGTGAGATGTTATCTTTATAGGCTTTTTTAGCTGTCTTAGCAGCATTCTCGTATCCGATATAGGGATTGAGAGCTGTAACCAGCATAAGTGAGTTGTGGAGATTGTGGTGCATTTTTTCCTTATTTGCCTTGATACCTACAGCGCAGTTCTTGTTGAAGGAAGTGATAGATTCAGCAAGAAGTCGAGCAGACTGAAGGAAATTATATGCGCATACAGGCATGAACACATTAAGCTCAACGTTACCCTGTGAAGCTGCCATGCCGACTGCAACGTCGTTACCCATAACCTGTACGGCTACCATTGTAACTGCCTCACACTGAGTCGGATTTACCTTACCGGGCATAATTGATGAGCCAGGCTCATTCTCGGGGATAAAGATCTCTCCGAGACCGTCACGAGGACCTGAAGCAAGCCAGCGTACATCGTTGGCGATCTTCATCATGTCTGCTGCAAGTGCCTTGAGTGCGCCGTGAGCAAATACCAGCTCGTCCTTTGAAGTAAGAGCGTGGAATTTATTCGGAGCTGTGATGAAATTCTTTCCTGAAATTGCGCTGATAGCCTCAGCAGCCTTCTCTGCAAATCCAGCAGGAGCATTAAGACCTGTACCTACAGCTGTGCCGCCGAGGGCGAGTTCCTTAAGCTCTTCACATGAAGAAAGTATCATCTTTCTGTCTTTTTCGAGTGATGAACGCCATCCGCTGATTTCCTGAGAGAACTTGATCGGAGTAGCGTCCTGAAGGTGAGTTCTGCCGCTCTTTACGATACCTTCATTCTCTGCCTCGAGTCTCTTGAAGGTCTCGATAAGTGTATCAACAGCAGGAATCACCTTGTCCTCGATTGCTATAACAGCAGCGATGTGCATAGCTGTCGGGAATGTATCATTAGATGACTGGCTCATGTTGATATCGTCATTCGGATGAAGAAGCTTAGCGCCGGCAATTTCATTTCCTCTGTTAGCGATGACCTCGTTCGCATTCATGTTCGACTGCGTACCGCTGCCTGTCTGCCATACAACGAGCGGGAAATGCTCATTAAGAGCGCCGCTGATTACTTCGTCACACGCCTGAGAGATAGCAGAAAGCTTCTCATCAGTCATTCTTTCAGGCTTGAGGGCGTTATTTGCGATAGCCGCAGCCTTTTTAAGGATTCCGAAAGCGTGTGTGATTTCTCTGGGCATAGTCTCGATGCCTACACCGATAAGAAAATTCTCATGGCTGCGCTCAGTCTGAGCCGCCCAGTACTTATCAGCAGGAACCTTAACTTCACCCATAGAGTCGTGTTCGATACGATATTCCATTATGATATCCTCTCCTAAATAAATTTCGGACGTGGTATTCTGACCGTTTCGGACAGGAGACCGCATTATCCGACATTACTATATTTATATACATATAAGTATAACAGTAAACCAGAAAAATTTCAAATGCACGTTTGGAATAATGTTATTCCTTGTTTTATATATTATGGGCTAGTTTTGGAACTTATGATGTTAAATTAATCCATTGCAACTAAACAAAACATCATAGATTAAGCTTCATCCGGTCGTAAAGCTTAGATTACAACTTGAATGATGTTATTCGCAAATCTATATAGCTCACTAGCCGTTTGATAAATTTTTCACATTGTTATCTAAAGAAAACAAGGCAGTTTCGCCTTGTTTTCGAGTCTATTCTTCTGAACTGTTTTCCAGCGATTTTAATCCGTATGACAATATCAACAGGCTGTCTCCAAGGTGTACGTTTTCTACTATCACATTTTCATGCGTTATGCTCAGATCGTAATGACTGAAATTCCAGAACGCACGTATACCGTATGAAATAAGTTTATCCGCCATGTCAGGCGCTGAAGCCTGTGGTATACACAAAACTGCGGTTACTGGTTTGTTTTCTGAGCAGAATTCCTCGAGATCTGTTATATTTTTCACCTGATGGCTGCCGATTATTTTACCTGTAAGCTCAGGATTAGAATCAAATACCGCAATCAGATTGAAGCCTCTCTTCTGGAAATCTATGTGACTGGCTATTGCCCTGCCAAGATTTCCGGCGCCTAGCAAAATGGTAGGGTTATTCGTCCTTACGCCGAGAATTTTTCCGATTTCTTCGTGAAGCTCACTAACATTATACCCATATCCCTGCTGCCCGAAACCACCGAAGCAGTTGAGATCCTGACGGATCTGTGACGCCGTAAGACCCATTTTTTCAGAGAGTTCACGTGAAGATATACGTACACATCCGTTCGCCTCTAATTCCCCAAGAAACCGATAATATCTTGGAAGTCGTCTGATCACAGAATTGGAAATTGCATTCTTTGACATTTTTATGCCTTTCGTTATATGAGTATGATTACTTCATTAATTCTACGAGTCGTGAGTTGATCTCCTCGAGGAATGTTTTTGAATCAACCTTCTTCTTGTTTTCAAGCTTTGAAATGAGATAAAGGTCACCTGTCATTACTCCGTCCTCGATAGTTGAGAGAGTTGCCTTCTCGAGCTTGTCAGCAAAATCACAAAGCTCAGGAGTTCCGTCAAGCTCACCTCTCTTGCGGAGAGCACCACTCCATGCGAAAATTGTAGCTACAGAGTTTGTGGATGTCTCCTCGCCCTTGAGGTACTTGTAGTAGTGACGCTGAACTGTTCCGTGCGCAGCCTCATATTCATAGATTCCATCAGGAGAAACAAGAACAGATGTCATCATCGCAAGACTTCCGTAAGCTGTTGAAACCATGTCAGACATTACATCTCCGTCATAATTCTTGCAAGCCCAGATATATCCACCGTTTGAACGGATTACTCTTGCTACGGCATCGTCGATGAGTGTGTAGAAGTACTCAATGCCAGCTGCTTCGTACTTTTCTTTGTACTCGTTATCATATATTTCCTGGAAAATATCCTTGAAGCGGTGGTCATACTTCTTGGAGATAGTATCCTTTGTAGCAAACCAAACATCCTGCTTGAGGTCAAGACCATAGTTCAGGCAAGCTCTTGCAAAACCAGCGATACTGTCATCGAGGTTATGAAGTCCCTGAATGATACCGTCACACTTTGAGAAGTTGTGGATAAGCTCTCTTGTCTCATTGCCGTCCTTGTCGGTAACAACAAGCTCAGCCTTGCTTCCCTGCTCTACCTTAAGTTCAGTATTCTTGTACACATCACCATAAGCATGACGAGCGATAGTGATAGGCTTTGTCCATGTAGGAATATAAGGCTCAACACCCTTTACAATAATGGGTGTACGGAATACTGTTCCGTCGAGTGCTGCACGGATAGTACCGTTAGGTGACTTCCACATCTGAGTGAGATTATACTCAGGCATTCTTGCTGCATTCGGAGTGATAGTTGCACACTTTACAGCAACTCCGTACTTCTTTGTAGCCTCAGCAGAATCAATAGTGATCTGATCCTTTGTCTTTTCTCTGGACTCAAGTCCGAGGTCATAGTACTCTGTATTGAGATCAACGTAGGGTTCGAGAAGAATTTCCTTGATCCATTTCCAGAGAATTCTTGTCATCTCATCGCCGTCCATCTCGACAAGCGGTGTTTTCATCTGAATTTTTGCCATTGGTATTTCCTCCTGATTCGATTTAATATCTTGTTACAGCAACAGCTTTAGGACGGATTGCTCCGTCCTGTTTGCTGATATTTACTTCATGGATTCTCTTGTGTAGTCAAGCAGTCCGCCTGCGAGCATGATATCCTTTGTACGTCCGGAAAGCTCACAGAGTACAGGGATCTCCTTGCCATTTGTCTTGTTTACGATAGTAAGCTTAGACTTGCCTTCCTCTACTGCTTTTCTTACGTCAGCAAGAACAAGCTCATCTCCCTGAGCAATGTTATCATAGTCAGCTTCGTTTACAAAAGTAAGCGGGAGGATACCTGCATTGATCAGGTTAGCTCTATGGATACGAGCAAATGACTTAACGAGAACAGCCTTTACGCCAAGATAGAGCGGTGCGAGTGCAGCGTGCTCTCTTGATGAGCCCTGTCCATAGTTGGAACCGCCGACGATAATGCTCTTTCCGAGTTCCTTAGCTCTTGCAGGGAACGCTTCATCACAAACTGCAAAACAGTGCTGGGAAATAGCAGGAATATTTGAACGAAGCGGAAGGATCTTAGCTCCTGCTGGCATGATGTGGTCAGTTGTAATGTTATCACCTACCTTGAGTGAGCAGGGAGCGTCAATTGTCTCGAGAAGCGGAGCTGTCTCAGGGAAAGGCTTGATGTTGGGACCTCTGAGAATCTCAACGCTGTCCATTTCAGCCTCGTCAACCGGAGGCACAACCATGTTATCGTTGATCGCAAATACCTCAGGAAGCTTAAATTCAGGCATATCGCCAAGCTCTCTGGGGTCTGTGAGAACGCCTGTAAGGGCAGAAGCTGCTGCCATTTCAGGAGATACAAGGTAGATCTGTCCGTCCTTAGTGCCGGAACGTCCCTCGAAGTTTCTGTTGAAGGTTCTGAGTGAGATACCCTTTGAGTTAGGTGACTGTCCCATACCGATGCAAGGTCCGCAGGCACTTTCAAGGATTCTTGCACCAGCCTCGATGAGGTCGGAAAGTGCGCCGTTCTGAGCAAGCATATTGAGAACCTGCTTTGAACCGGGAGCGATCGAAAGTGATACATCAGGGTGAACTGTCTTGCCCTTGAGGATATGAGCCACCTTGAGCATATCAAGAAGTGAGGAGTTTGTACATGAACCGATGCAAACCTGATCGATCTTGAGCTGCCCGATCTCGGCAACGCTCTTTACGTTATCAGGAGAGTGAGGACAAGCTGCAAGCGGTACAAGCTCGCTGAGGTTGATATTGATCTCTTCATCATATACTGCATCCTCATCAGCAGCGAGAGGTGTCCACACTTCTTCACGGCACTGAGCCTTGAGGAACTGCTTTGTGATCTCATCAGACGGGAAGATTGATGTTGTAGCGCCAAGCTCTGCGCCCATGTTTGTGATAGTTGCACGCTCAGGAACCGAGAGGGTCTTTACTCCCTCGCCGCAGTACTCGATAACCTTGCCTACGCCGCCCTTTACAGACATTCTCTTGAGAACCTCAAGAATTACGTCCTTTGCAGCAACCCATGGCTGAAGCTTGCCGGTGAGGTTTACCTTTACTACCTTCGGGCAAGTGATATAATATGCACCGCCGCCCATTGCTACTGCAACGTCGAGTCCGCCTGCACCGATTGCGATCATACCGATACCGCCGCCTGTGGGAGTATGGCTGTCAGATCCGATGAGAGTCTTTCCGGGAATACCGAATCTCTCGAGGTGAACCTGGTGACAGATTCCGTTACCGGGACGTGAGAAATAAATACCATGCTTCTTTGCAACGCTTCCGATGAATCTGTGGTCATCAGCGTTCTCAAAGCCACTCTGAAGAGTGTTATGGTCTATGTAAGCAACAGAGCGCTCTGTCTTTACACGAGGAACACCCATTGCCTCAAATTCGAGATATGCCATTGTACCTGTTGCATCCTGAGTAAGAGTCTGATCGATTCTGATACCGATCTCCTGACCCTTTACCATTTCACCGTCAACGAGGTGAGCCTTCAGGATCTTTTCTGTAAGAGTTAAACCCATTGAAATCATTCCTTTCAATAAATACTATTTTAATTTTACTACAAAACCATACTGTTTGTCAAGAATTAAACAAAGTATTTTTACTTTATTGGTGAATAATCGTCAACATCCGAGTAATCCCACCATTCACCCCTGTATCCGGTAAAGCCGTTTGAGGTCATTATTTCCTCGAGCATTCGGGAATTTTCTGCGGCTGTGGCTGAAACATCACTGTAATCTCGGTCTGCTATCAGAGAGAATTCATCAAACTCTGACGGCATCTCCACTGGTGCATTTTCATCGAGGGTTACTATACTGATATCTATTGTGTTTCCCCTGCTGTGGCTTGTTATTCCCTTTGCCGGATTTGCAACGTATGTCGGATCAGGATATACCTCCCAGAGCTTCTCCTGAGCTTCAACAGGACGATACGCATCCCAGATAAGCATACAGTAGCCTTTTTCTTTGAGTTCCTGCTGAACATTTATCAGCTTTTTCACTGTTCCGTAGCAGAGGTATGCCTCATCATCCTCGTAGATCCTTACTCCTGTGAAATTATTTGTCGTTGCGTATCTCAGGTCAATAACAGCATCGGGAATATAATCAAGTATCCGCACAAGCTCATTATCATCGGGGATTCGCTCTGGTTCAGTTGTTGGCGGTATCGTAGTAACAGGCTCTGTCGGAGGAATTGAAGTTAGCGTAGTAGGCTGAGTCGTTGTCACGCTGGTAGTTGTTTCAGCCGTAACGACTATTTCTGTTGCTTCGGATGGATTATTGTCGTTATCTGCAAATGCATCCTTTTGCTCCGAGCCGCATCCTGAGAGTGAGGCGATAAGCAGCATC
>JBGVIW010000021.1:0-7560 GCA_045128995.1 Ruminococcus sp. | reverse complement strand
AAGCATTCGGGGAAGAAATATCAGGCACATCAGGATTTTCGACTACATCTTTATGCATTACGCATGTTTGATATTCAATTTGAAAAAGGTCTCTTTTATAATCTTCGAACATCTCTATATTATTCTTCTTAATTAAGTATTTGAAGAGAATATACAATGTTGTTAATCTCTGTTGTCCGTCAATGACCTCATACCAAATATTGTCATCCATCTTGCTATTGAGACTGTTTTCATCGATGGTTGTTTTATCACATTTTTTAACAACAATAGGTTGGAGGCAGTAAAAAGCATCCTTGGATTCTTTTTTACTTGTAGCAAATTTATACAAATCCTCAAGAAGATCTTGCACTTGCCTCTTGCCCCAACGATAGCCACGCTGATAACTTGGAATAAAATAGTTTTTCCCTAATAAGTCACCTTATAAGTCATAAATACTTTTCAACATCAAATCGCTCATTCTATATACCTGCCCTAAAGTTTATCAATTTTAATACTTTTTTATTGCCCTTTCTAAGTTTTCCTTGAATTGCTCTCTCGAATGCTCCTGTGCAATAACTTCTTTTGACTTATTATAACATAAGCAGTGTGCAATCACAAGAGAAAATGAAAATTTATGCACCAAAATCGTCTTATTGCAATTGATTATAACTATAATTATGGGCAGAGAATTTTAACCCTCTGCCTTCAATATTCGTTGATGCATAATTCAGGTGAACTAGATTCTAATTGAGTGTAATTAGTGAATACAAGCACAGGCATCCTATAAAGTTCTTTTGAATTATGGTAAATATCAATCCGGATCAAAATAACGAAGTATCATTTTGTGCATATTTTGTCCCATTGTGTTTATGGAATTGCCGCAAAGAACATGGTAGAATATAACCAGAAAGTAAAGGCGCCTTTAAATGAATTACGGTACTCCGGATCACACGGAATGCTGTTGCCGAAGCAGAACTCGAGACCTGCGGCGGCATATGCGAAAAATCATAATGAATTCTTTTAAAGGAGAGAGTAACATGACAGAAAAGAAATACCTTAAGTGGTATAACAAAATTGGCTACGGCTCGGGAGATATTGCTGGAAATACCGTGTATGCGTTCATTACAGCGTTTATGATGATCTACCTGACCGATACTGCAGGACTTAATTCCGGTGTCGTCGGCACATTGATGATGCTGTCGAAATTCTTTGACGGCGTGACGGATATTTTCTTTGGTGCGATGATCGACAAGACCAAAACAAAAATGGGAAAGGCAAGACCATGGATGCTCTTCCCGTACATCGGAAACAGCATTTTGCTCATAGCCATCTTTGCCATTCCGGATAGCTTTGGCGACAGCGCAAAATATGCATATTTTTTCATCTGCTATACACTTCTTAATGCGGTGTTCTACACAGCGAACAATATCGCTTATGCTTCATTGACAGCTCTCATCACACGCAACGGAAATGAACGAGTTCAGCTCGGCTCTATGCGATTTATTTTCGCAACTGCCACAAGCCTTCTCATTCAGACATTTACAGTCAGAATGGTGGAATTCTTCGGAAACGGTGCTCAGGGCTGGAAAACAGCGGCTATCATCTACGCAGTGATCGGACTGGTGGTTAATACGATCTCTGTTTTCTCCGTCAAGGAGCTTCCCGAAAAGGAACTGGCAAAAGAAAATCCTGCTGATGAAGAAGCCGCAAAATTCTCTGCCGATGCATACCCCGATCTTGAGCTTGCAGACAAGGAACACCGTGCGAAGGATGAAAGCCAGAAATACTCTCTGATCAGTGCGCTGAAGCTTTTGTTGAAGAACAAGTTCTACATCATCATCTGCGGTGTGTACATTATCAGTCAGCTCTACGGCGCAACTCTGAGCATGGGCATCTACTTCATGACCTACATTCTCGGTGATGCTGGCTTGCTTGGAACATTCTCTGCTGCAATCAATATTCCGATGATATTCGGACTGCTCTTTACCCCTTACCTCGTAAAAAAATGCAAGGGAATGTATAAGCTGAATCTCGTGGGCTACATCATTGCAACTCTTGCGAGAGCGCTGGTCATCGTGGCAGGATATATGCAGAGCATTCCGCTGATGCTGATCTTCACAGCAGTTGCTGCATTGGGCATGAGTCCGATGCAGGGCGACCTGAATGCACTGATCGCTGCCTGCTCAGACTACACCTACAAGACATCCGGCAAGCGAATTGACGGTACAATGTATTCCTGCTCATCACTCGGAGTAAAGATCGGCGGCGGCATCGGTACTGCACTTGCAGGCTGGCTGCTTGCAGCAGGAGGATATATCGCCAATGCCGAGATCCAGCCGGAATCCTGTATCAATATGCTCAACTTCATGTACCTCTGGCTGCCGATGATCTTCAATTTTATCATGACACTTCTGCTCTCCCGTCTGAATGTGGAAAAGGCAAACGCCGACTGGGACAGAGAGCATAACAAATAATTAAGGAGGACAATTTTATGAAATCGACACTTGAATGGCTCAAAAATCCTGAGGTCTTTGCAGTGAACCGTGAGGCGGCGCATTCCGATCACATCTGCACCGTGGACGGTCAGCAGCTGAAGCAGTCCCTGAACGGCACATGGAAGTTTGCGTACACAGAGCATCCTGACAACCGTCCGGCTGATTTCTATCAGACTGATTCTGACGTGACAGGTTTTGATGACATCACCGTGCCCGGACACATCCAGCTTCAGGGCTATGACAAACCCCAGTATGTAAACACCCAGTACCCTTGGGAAGCTCACGAGCAGCTCGTTCCTCCGCAGATCCCACAGAAGCGTAATCCTGTGGGCAGCTATGTGAAGTTCTTTGATGTGGATAAGTCGCTTCTCAGCAAGGAAACCTATATCAGCTTTCAGGGCGTGGAAACGGCAATTTATGTATGGCTGAACGGCGAGTTTGTCGGCTATGCCGAGGACAGCTTCACTCCCTCTGAGTTTAACATCACACCCTATCTCAAGGAAAAAGGCAACAAGCTTGCCGTTGAGGTTTACCGCTACAGCACGGCAAGCTGGCTGGAAGATCAGGACTTTTGGCGGTTTTCCGGTATCTTCCGTGACGTGTATCTGTATGCAGTTCCTGAAATTCACGTCCGTGACATGAAGCTAACGGCTGATTATGATTACGAAAATGGCATTGGTATCCTTTCAACCGAGCTGGATATTACTGGTAAAAGCGACTATTCTGTACACATCACACTTACAGATAAAAACGGAAACAAGGTTTATGAGAGCGATGCTGCAAATGTGACAGCTTCTATACCCGATGTGATGCCATGGAGTGCGGAAGCACCGAACCTCTACAAACTGACCGCTGAAATCATCGTAAATGGCAATGTGATCGAAACCGCTGAAACAAAAGTCGGCTTCCGTACCTTTGAGCTTAAAGGCGGAATAATGCTTCTCAACGGAAAGAGGATAATTTTCAGAGGTGTGAACCGTCATGAATGGAATGCTCAGCGTGGACGTGCCATCACGGAAGAAGATATGCTCTGGGACATCCGCTTTATGAAGCAGAATAACATCAATGCAGTCCGCACCTGTCATTATCCGAATAATTCCCGCTGGTATCAGCTTTGCGATGAATACGGTATTTATCTCATCGACGAAACGAACCTCGAGACACATGGTACATGGCAGAAGATGGGTGCTTGTGAACCGTCCATCAATGTTCCGGCATCCCTCCCCGAATGGAAGGAAGCCTGCCTTGACAGAGCAAAGTCCATGTATGAGCGTGACAAGAATCATCCGGCAGTTCTTATCTGGTCATGCGGCAATGAATCCTACTGCGGAGATGATATTGCTGCAATGGCAGACTACTTCCACGATACTGACAGCCGCAGGCTAGTCCACTACGAGGGAGTGTTCCATAACAGAAAATACGACCACATTACGGACATGGAGAGCCGTATGTACGCTAAGCCAAAGGATATTGAGGAGTATCTCATGCAGAATACCGGAAAGCCTTATATAAGCTGTGAATATATGCACGCTATGGGAAATTCTCTCGGCGGACTGAAGCTCTATACTGACCTCGAGGATAAGTATCCAGCGTATCAGGGCGGCTTTATCTGGGATTATATTGATCAGTCGATCTATAATAAGGACGGCGAGCTTTGCTACGGAGGAGATTTCTTCGATCGTCCGAGCGACTATGAATTCTGCACTAACGGCATCGTATACGCAGACCGTACTCCATCGCCTAAAATGCAGGAGGTAAAGGCTCTTTATTCAGCGATAAGGATGAGTATTTCCGGCGGTGTTCTTACTATAGAGAACAGGAATCTCTTTACGGGAACTGAAGCATATATCTTCAAAGTGACTCTCGAAAGAGAGGGCGAATTTATCAGCAGTGAGGAACATCAGGCTGATGTTCCGGCAGGCGCAGCTTTGGATATTGCTCTGGGACTAGAGATACCGGATGAAGCAGGAGAATATGTTATCACAGCGTCAGCGATCCTCAGGGAGGACACGCTCTGGGCAGGAAAGGGACATAAGGTGTCCTTTGCTCAGGATATTGTCACCAAAGTCGGCGCTCAGGCTGCTCCGGAAGCGCCAAAAGCAGAGCTTGTCTGCGGAGATTTCTGCGTCGGCGTTCACGGCGAGGGATTCTCTATGATATTCGACAAGCGTGAGGGCGGAGTAAGCTCGCTCGTCTATGACGGTATCGAATATATTACACGTACACCTAAAGTAAGTTTCTGGCGTGCGCCTACTGATAACGACAAGGGAGCAGGCTTCCACCGGACTAGTGCAGTATGGCTCGCCGCCGGAAGATATTCACAGCCTGCATCCGACAGGGTGATTGTACAGGAAATGCACGACTGCTATGAGATAGGATATACCTTCACTGCTCCGGCAGTACCGGGACTTGAATACAAGGTCATCTACAGAGCGTTCTTCGACGGCAGACTTGGCGTGAAGCTTGAATATCCCGGAATGGCTGATATGCCGGATATTCCTGTGTTTGCTATTGACTTCAGACTTGGAAAGCGATATAATTATTTTAAGTATTACGGAATGGGACCTGATGAAAACTACATTGACAGAGCCTGCGGTGCAAGACTCGGAGAGTTCAGCTCGACTGCTCGGGAGAATCTTTCCGGCTATCTTAACCCTCAGGAGTGCGGAAACCGTACTGGTGTGAGATGCGTCAGCGTTCAGGATGAATCCGGAAGCGGACTTGAATTCTCATGCGGCGAGGCACCGTTCGAGATGAGTGTTCTTCCCTATAGTGCATACGAGCTTGAAAATGCTATGCATATAGGGGAACTTCCAGAAAGCTCAAATACATGGGTAAGACTTGCAGCAAAGCAGATGGGAGTCGGAGGAGATGATTCGTGGGGAGCACCGGTTCAGGAGATGTTCAGGATCCCATCAAATGAAAAGCTTACGCTTGAATTTGTAATCGAAAAGCTTTGAGCAGCGGTTTAGGCACTGCTGCGGAAAGGACATGGTATGAATACAGAAAAAGCATTGGAAATGATCGCAGAGGGCGGATTCCGACAGAAGATGGAGCTTCTCTACGGCGGCTCGGAGGAGGTCATTGACCGTCAGAGAAAACGCTATGAGAAGGCAGTAAGAAGTTTTATGAAGCTATATCCATCAAGAAAAGATATAAGGCTCTTCTCGGCTCCGGGAAGAACGGAAATAGGCGGAAATCATACTGACCATCAGCATGGCTGCGTGCTTGCAGCAGCTGTTAACCTCGACGTTATTGCAGTCGTGGCATTTCATGATGAGCGGGCTATACGTGTAAAATCTGAAGGCTACAGGGCATTCAGCGTCTCACTTGATGAGCTTGAGGTGATGGAGGATAAATCCGGCTCAGCTGAGATCGTAAGAGGCATCGCTGCAAAATTTACTAAGATGGGAGTGATGATCGGCGGATTTGATATGTACAGTACCTCCGATGTACTCGCCGGAAGCGGAATCTCTTCTTCTGCGGCATTTGAAACGCTAATCGGTACGATAATCGATATCGCCTGCAATAACGGTGCAGCCGGTGCTGTTGAGATCGCAAAAATCGGACAGTTTGCTGAGAATGTATACTTCGGAAAGAAAAGCGGTCTGATGGATCAGATGGTAAGCTCCGTCGGAGGACTTGTTGCGATCGATTTCCACGATACGCAGGATCCGAAGATCGACAGCTTTGAGTTTGACTTTGAAAAGGCAGGCTACTCCCTCTGCATTACCGATACTAAGGGGAGTCATGCTGATCTTACACCCGATTATGTTGCCGTTCCGGCAGAGATGGAGAGCGTTGCCGCTCAGCTCGGAGCAAAGCTCCTCAGGGATACTGACGAGGCTGAGTTCTGGAAGAAGCTGCCCCAGCTGCGTGAGAAATGCTCCGATCGTGCTATAATGAGAGCAGCACACTTCTATGGCGATAACCGCCGTGCCCAGCTCGAAGCACAGGCACTCAAAAATAACGATATATCACAGTTTCTTGCACTTGTGAATGAGTCGGGAGAATCCTCTGCTGCACTGCTTCAGAACCTTTACTCCTGCTCAAAACCCACCCAGCAGGCAATCCCGCTTGGAATCATGATGAGCAGACGCTTTCTCTGCGGCAAGGGTGCAGTGAGAGTTCACGGCGGCGGATTTGCGGGTACTATTCAGGCGTTCGTTCCGACAGAAATGGCTGAGGGTTATGCTGCTGAAATGAACAGGATCTATGGTAAAAATTCATGTTACGTGCTGCGTATCAGACCTATCGGCGGCACTGAGATTAAATAGTAAAGGAGTAATATTATGAGTATTTTAGTTTTAGGCGGCGCAGGATACATAGGCTCACATACTGCACTTGAACTTGTAAAGGCAGGCAGAGATGTTATTATTGCAGATAGTCTCGTTACAGGCTACCGCAGTGCAGTTCCAGAGGGTGTGAAATTTTATCAGGGCGACCTCAGGGATTTTGACTTCCTCGACAAGCTCTTCCAGAGCGAGAAGATCGACGCTGTAATTCACTTTGCAGCATTCTCCCTCGTAGGTGAGAGCGTTACAAATCCTCTGAAGTATTACGAGAATAATCTCTGCGGTACAAAGGTACTTCTTGATGCTATGGTGAAGAATAGCATAGATAAGATCGTGTTCTCGTCGACTGCCGCAACCTATGGCGAGCCAGAGAATATCCCGATCCTCGAGAGCGACAGAACCTGTCCGACAAATCCGTATGGCGAGACTAAGCTTGCGATGGAGAAGATGTTCAAGTGGACGGCTCAGGCACACGGCATGACTTATGTTTCACTCCGCTATTTCAATGCCTGCGGAGCTGACGAGAGCGGCACTATCGGTGAGGCTCATAATCCCGAAAGCCACCTTATTCCGCTTATTCTTCAGGTTCCGAATGGCAAGCGTGAAGCGATCTCCATCTACGGTACCGACTATGATACTCCCGACGGAACCTGCATCCGTGACTATATTCACGTTACTGACCTTGCACAGGCACATATTCTTGCGGTGGATTATCTCATGAACGGCGGAGAAAGTGATATCTTTAATCTCGGAAACGGCGTAGGATACTCGGTGCGTGAGGTTATCGACAC
>JBGVIW010000020.1:0-31852 GCA_045128995.1 Ruminococcus sp. | reverse complement strand
TTGAAGTTTTTTCAGAAGATTTTATCTAACACGCTTTTCCCAAAGCCAAACCTTCTTCTCTTCTTCCTCTCAGTACTCTCCGTTCCTGACAGCTTTATTATTATATCACCTTTTTTTGAGTTTGTCAAATAGAAGAATTGATTTATTTTTCGCCGTTTTTTGTATATATTACACAAACCCAACTATTTCGCCCCTTTCATCCCATTTCCCTAAATATAAAACCTGCCGGCTAACGACTAACCGGCAGGTTTTGTTTACTTATTATATATTAATCCGCCATCAGCTTTACCATTACAGCCTTCTGAGCGTGGAGACGGTTTTCTGCCTCCTCGAAGATTTCCTCAGCGTGCTCCTCGAACACCTTTGCTGTGATCTCTTCCTCACGGTGTGCGGGCAGGCAGTGAAGCACCATTGCACCCTCGTTTGCCACTGCCATCAGCTCGTCGTTGATCTGGTATCCGGCAAACGCTGCCTTTCTCTTTTCAGCTTCGCCTTCCTGTCCCATCGATGCCCATACGTCGGTGATGAGCACGTCTGCGCCCTTTGCAGCCTCGATCGGTGAATTTGTCATGCTGAAGCAGTCATACTGCGCTGCAAAATCAAGGATCTCCTTCGGCGGCTGGTAATCATCCGGACAGGCGATGGATACTGCCATTCCTACCTTCAGACAGCCTACGATGAGGGAGTTTGCCATGTTATTGCCGTCGCCGATAAAGCACATCTTGAGCCCGTCAAAGCTGCCCTTGAACTCACGGATCGTCATGAGGTCGGCAAGCACCTGACAGGGGTGTGCAAAGTCAGTCAGTCCGTTGATGATCGGGATATTTCCGTATTCAGCAAGATCCTCTACCTCCTTCTGCTCGAAGGTACGGATCATGATTCCGCTCAGATAGCGTGAGAGAACTCGTGCTGTATCCTGTACAGGCTCTCCTCGTCCGATCTGGAGGTCGTTTGATGACAGGAAGAGCGGATAGCCGCCGAGCTGGTACATACCTGTTTCAAAGGAAACTCGTGTACGTGTGGATGCCTTCTGGAATATCATTCCAAGTGTCTTTCCTTTAAGGTGGGGATGGGGAATTCCGTGCTTCAGCTCGTATTTGAGCTGATCAGCGAGGTTGAGTATGTCGATGATCTCTTCTGTGCTCAGGTCGAGCATCTTAAGTAAATGTTTCATGCTTATCGTTCCTTTCGTTATTATATTGTATTTGAATTGGATTCAACCATTGTCGGACGGATTAATGCGAACGAGAACCGTCCGTCAGGCGTTGCGCTTGCGTGCGCTAGCCTGACTACTTTAGGCTGGCGCATCGGCCGTTGGTCGATACGAGGCTTCTCGCCTCGTGCTCCCGACCTCTTTTCTGTGGAAAAGCGGCGCAAAAGACTTCGCCCTTCTTATTCAATTCCGAATTAATTCTTCGCTTCAAGCAGTCCTGTCAGTATCGCAAGTCCCTTTTCAAGCTCCGCCTCGGTGATCGTCAGCGGCGGAAGAAGTCTTACCTTTGTCTTTGCTGTCAGGATCAGAAGTCCCTTGTCGAGGGCAGCCTTTACTACATCTGCTGCATTCTTGGTCTTGAGCGTGATGCCGACCATAAGTCCCAGTCCCGATACTGAAGCAACCTCGCTGCACTGAGAGAGCCTGTTTCTGATAAGCTCCGCCTTTGCGTTTACCTCATCGAGGAAGCCCTTTGATGTAACTCTTTCGAGCACTGCAAGTCCTCCGGCACAGGCGATCGGATTTCCTCCGAAGGTCGAGCCATGAGTTCCCGGAACGAGAACTGTGCTGCATTTTTCATTCGTCATGCACGCACCTATCGGAACGCCGCCTGCAAGTCCCTTTGCGAGCGTAGTGATATCAGCTTTTCTTCCGTAGTGATCTCCGGCGAGGAGCTTTCCTGTTCTGCCGATTCCGGTCTGCACCTCATCGGCGATTACGAGAATATCCTGCTCTGCGCAAAGCTCATAAACTGCGTCTACATATTCCTTCTCGAGGGCAAGAACTCCGCCCTCACCCTGAACGTACTCCATCATTACTGCGCAGACTGTACCGTCGAGCTTGGACTTGAGGTCGTCGATATTATTCGCCTCCGCATAGACAAATCCCTCCACGAACGGGAAGAAATAGTTATGGAAAACGTCCTGTCCTGTAGCAGAGAGCGTAGCAAGAGTCCTTCCGTGGAAGGAATTCACGAGTGTTATGATAGTATGCCTGCCCTTGCCGTACTTATCGAAGCTGTATTTTCTAGCGATCTTGATCGCACACTCATTAGCCTCTGCTCCGCTGTTTCCGAAGAAAACCTTGCTGTAGCCGGTCGATGTACAGAGCTTCTCGGCAAAATCCGCCTGAACCTTTGTGTAGTAGTAGTTTGAGGTATGCTGGATGCTTCTCACCTGAGCGCATACCGCATCCGCCCATTTTTCGTCGCAGAAGCCGAGTGAATTTGTACCGATTCCGCTTCCGAGATCGAGGTATGTCTTTCCGTTTTCATCGATGCAGGTTCTTCCCTCGCCCTTATCAGCAACGAGCGGATACCTGCCGTAGGTATGCATTACATACCCATCGAATTTATCTATTGTGTTCATTTTTTACACCTCATTTTTGATAGGTCTGAAGCTGAAGAGTCCCTTCAGCCATTTTTCCCATACGATCCGGCAGAGCTTCATCAGCAGTGCGCAGACTATGCACAGGATGATCGTTATCGCCGCCATGTAAAGCGTCGAGCGCTTCCAGCTCATGTCCGGCATATATGTAAGTATGATGCGTCTCGCTGTCCAGTTATTGAAGTATATCGCCAGCGCCGCTGAATTAAGCATCCCGAGTTTTGGCGACCGGAAGAGTGTACCGATTCCGCTTGCGCCGCTGAAAGTCAGCGCTGTTGCCGGTATCATCAGCAGCATTGCGAGAAAATGTCCGTTTTTGCCTGCGTGGGGAGTAAAGCATCCGACAAACAGCCACACATAAAGTACCGCCTCGACCGCAGTAAACATCCTCCGCTGGGCTTTTGTATAGTCATAGCTTATGATCCTGTCATATACAGCATATGCCACACATCCGCAGAAAAGTCCGCAGAAGCCTCTTATCATGCCGTTCGTGAGGAGCTGCTCCGCACCCTTTGCGTCGATAAACACCGACGGCTGGCGGAACATATATGATATGCAAAGTATCGCTCCGAGCGGCGAGATTATATTCAGAAACAGATCCTTATTACGGCTGAGCAGATAGTACATCGGTATCATGCAGAGCAGCATCGACTGGATATACCACGTCGGAAGATTTATATATATCGGATCTATCCCCGCACGATTCAGCAGAAACAGCTCCGGAAGAAGCCTGAAGCTGAGATCGCTGAGAAAACCTACGCTTAGTCTTTCACGCACCGTCACGAGATATACTCCGAGTGCGACGGCAAAAGATGTATAATACTGAAGTGCCACGCTTCCGAACTTTCGCATCACAAAGCTGACCGTACTCCTGCCGTGAGCAGATATCCTGCCCTTCTCCTGCGCCTTAACGCAGCTTTTGACCATAAGGAAACCGCTTATGACGAAGAAGTAATGCACCGATATCCATCCAAGTCCGCCTGTGAAAAATATCTCTCCCAGCGGCATTCCTTTTTTGAAATCGAGTGTATGGTTCAGAAATACAAAAATCGTCAGTATGAATTTTATAACGTCTATCTGATAATTACGTCCTGAAGCTTTCATGATTGCTCACTCCGTAGATCCAAGCTCATGTGAACTGAGTACCGATGCCCTCGTTGGAGAGTATCTCGATAAGGATCGAGTGAGGCACTCTGCCGTCGATAATGGCAGTTTTCTTTACGCCTCGTCTTACAGCCTCTACGCAGCAGTCGATCTTCGGGATCATTCCGCCGGAGATTATACCCTGTCTCTTCATGAAGGGAACCTCGCTTACATTGACTGACGGGATGAGCGTAGACGGATCGTCCTTATCACGGAGAAGTCCGGCGATATCAGTCATGAGGATAAGGTTCTCTGCTCCAAGCTCGGCAGCGATCCTTGCTGCGGCTGTGTCAGCGTTTACATTATATGTATTGCCCTGCTCGTCTGTTGCAACAGTAGCGATAACAGGGATATTTCCGTTATTGAGAGCATCGAGGATGGGCTTTGTATTGACGTGCTCGATATCTCCGACGAAGCCGAGATCCTGACCATCGGCTGAAACAGCCTTCTTAGCCATGAGCATCTGACCGTCGATTCCGCACAGTCCCACAGCGCTTCCCTTATGCTGAGCGAGAAGCTGGACAAGCTCCTTGTTTACCTTTCCGGCGAGAACCATCTTTACGACGTCGATAGTAGCCTCATCGGTATATCTCAGACCGTTCACGAAGCGGCTCTCGATTCCGAGTCTGCGGAGCATATCATTTATCTCCGGGCCTCCGCCGTGAACCAGCACTACTCTGATTCCCACGAGCGACAGCAGGACGATATCATTCATTACAGCGTCCTTCAGCTCATTATTAGTCATGGCGTTTCCGCCGTATTTTACAACAACGACCTTGTTGTTATATTTCTGAATATACGGAAGAGCGTCGATAAGAACCTGTGCTCTTGCGTTATTTAAGATTTCTCCCATTATCATTCTCCTTTACTGCCGGTGAACGAGCCTGCCACAGCGCCGTTGAGTATGCGATATGCCTCCTCGGGGCGCTCGACTCCGATTATTCCAATAGTGTTCTGCACCCTGCTGTTTGAGACATAGTAGATCCCTCCCATGATGGAATAAGTAACATTGCCCGTATTTCCCGAGCGTGTTATAGTGATATCGCATATCTGTCCGAGTCTGTCGGAGGTTATTTTCCTGCCTTCAGCTCTGATCACGCGCATATTAGTGATTGCATATTTTTTAGTCCCGGGACGGAAGAGCTTCATAAACATTACGACCGCCACGACAAAAAACGGAATCGCAAAAATCCCCATGAAGCCTGCGCCCGATGATACGACTGAAACAGTCCATAACACTACAAGGCCCACCCAGAAGATGAGGAATACCAGTACAGGGACACTTGCTGCTGACAGATTGAATTTTTTCACAGACTTTCCTGCCCAGAGAATATGCTCGCCGCTTGTCAGAAGGGGTGAAAATTCATTCTCGAGGACATTATAGTCATCATACGGCTTCTGTTCATCGGAGTGATCCTCATACGTCTGACCATGCTCGTCGCCGCATCCGGCAATATACTCCTCACTCGGGCGGATGTAATCGCCGTTGTTATCGTCTTTATTTAGCATAGATTTCTCCTGTTAAGACTTATGAACGGTAATCGCCGTTGATCTTGACGTAATCGTATGTAAGATCGCAGCCCCATGCCACAGCTTTTCCGCTGCCGTCGCCGATGCTGATGATGATCTGGATTACCTCCTCTCCGAGGATCTCCTTAGCCTTTTCCTCGGAGAAGTCAACGCCTGCGCCGTTTTTGCAGACCTCGATCATTCCCTTTTCGGATGCGATCTTCACGTCAACACGATCGATCTCAAACTCAGCGTCAGCATAGCCAACTGCACAGAGAATTCGTCCCCAGTTAGCGTCCTCGCCGAACATTGCCGCCTTGAAGAGGCTTGAAGTTATAACAGACTTAGCAACGATCTCAGCAGTCTTTTCGGTATCAGCGCCGGAAACTGCGCATTCGATGAGCTTAGTAGCTCCCTCGCCGTCACGAGCCATCATTCTTGCGAGGTTCATCATAACCGCATAGAGAGCGTTCTCGAAGATATCGAAATCAGCGTTCTCCTTGTTCACGGGAGCATTCTCAGCCGTACCGGATGCAAGAACGCATACCATATCATTCGTGGAGGTATCGCCGTCCACGCTTGCACGGTTGAGAGTAACCTTTACCACGTCGCTGAGCGCACGCTGGAGAAGCTCCGCAGAGATATCTGCATCAGTAGTGATGAATGTGAGGGTTGTTGCCATGTTCGGGTGGATCATACCGCTGCCCTTGAGCATTCCGCCCATTGTGCAGACCTTTCCGCCCATCTCAAACTGAACAGCAACCTCTTTCGGCATTGTATCTGTAGTCATGATTGCCTCAACTGCACGGTCGTTTCCGTCATAGGAAAGTCCCTCAGCGAGAGCTTTCATACCGTTAGCGATAGGCTCGATAGGAAGAACCTGACCAATAACTCCGGTAGAAGCCACGATAACATCCTTCTCGTCGATGCCAAGCTCAGCCGCCGCAAGCACGCACATCTTCTCAGCCTTTTCCACGCCGTCAGCATTGCAGGTGTTTGCATTTACCGAGTTAACGATAACAGCCCTGGCCTTGCCGTCCTTGATATGCTCCTTAGTCACGAGAATAGGCGCACCTTTTACCTTATTTGTAGTGTAGACAGCCGCTGCTGTGCACTCCTTGTCAGCCACGATAAGCGCAAGGTCATTTTTCTTCTTAGTAACGTGCGCTCCTGCATGGGCAAGTCCGCACTGGATTCCGTTTGCCCTGAATCCCTTTGCCGCACAGACTCCTCCGTCGACAAATTTTATATTGTTGAATTCCTGTAATTTCATATTAATCTCTCCTTTTTAAGCGATATAAGATACATCGCCCAAAGGGCGACACAATCAATTCCGAATTCCGAATTCCGCACTCCGAATTCAAAATCAAACCAGCCCTGTTGTCTCATCAATACCCATCATGATATTGAGACACTGGACAGCCGCACCGCTTGCACCTTTGCCGAGGTTATCTAGTCTGGAGCAGAGGAGGATCTGCTCGTCATTTCCGAAAACGAAAACCTGGAGCTTATTGATACCGCTGAGCGTATTTGACGCAAGGAAGAAAGCCTTCTGCTCATCCTCGGGCATAAGCGGCATGACCTCGACCATTTTTGCGCCCTCATAGTGCTTTGAGAACATCTCATGCACAGCCTTGAGCGTAGTACCGTTCGGGAGCATTCTTGTCTGGATCGGGATGCTCACTACCATTCCGCTGTGGTAATCGCAGATTATCGGATTGAACATGGGAGTGAATTTAAGTCCCGGAATAGCCTGCATCTCGGGGAGGTGCTTATGCTGCTGAGAGAGGGCATACTGTCTGGGGCTGCCGTACTCACAGGGCTTATCCTCGCCCTCATACACAGCGATAGCCTTCTTTCCTGCGCCGCTGTAGCCTGATGTTGCATAAGCAAAAACAGGAAAATCCTCAGGGATTATGCCATTCTTCACAAGCGGATAAACGATCGCATTGAAGCCGCTTGCGTAGCATCCGGGAACAGCGACTCTGTTTGAGGTACGGATCTTTTCACGATGCTCAGCCGAAAGCTCCGGAAATCCATATGCCCATGCGGGATTAGTTCTGTGAGCCGTTGAGGCGTCGATGATGCGTACATGGTCGTTATCCACGAAGGAAACAGCCTCCTTAGCTGCCGCATCGGGCAGGCAGAGGAACGTATAATCCGACATATTTATAAGGCGTGCACGCTCAGCAGGATCCTTACGTTTTTCCTCGCTGATCTTGAGCAGCTCGATATCATTTCTTCCCTCGAATCTCTCGAGGATCTTCAGTCCGGTCGTACCTTCCTGACCGTCGATGTATATTTTTACAGACATTGTGATGTCCTCCTGTTGTTTTTGTGTAGCAAAATAGCGGTATTTACTCGAGCGAACTGCGTTCGCTGGATAACAAAACGCAACCGTCCGTCAGGCATCGCGCTTGCAGGCGCCCGCCTGACTGCTTTATGCTGGCGCATCGACCTGTGGTCGATACGAGGCTTCTCGCCTCGTGCTCCCGACCGCTTTTCTGAAGAAAAGCGGCGCAAAAAACTTTATTTCTTCTTCCTTCCGACCTTACGCTCGTACTTAGCCTGACGTGAGGTTTTCTTTTCGGACTGATCCTCTATCATAGAGTGCCACACGCTGATTCCCAGCGTCACAACTACGATTCCTATTCTCCATGCGATATAAACCCACGATCTCACAGGAATCAGCAGTCCCATCACAAGCTCGCCCGTGATCCAGATAACTCCCATGAGTATCGTCAGTCCGATTATGAATACGAGATCTTTTTTCTTCATATTAAAGTCCCAGAGCCTTTTCAGCCTGCTGGATCTGGATCTTCACAGCATCAGGTGAAGGGCCTCCCTCAGACTTACGCTCCTTCACGCAGGTATCAAGGCTGATAGCGTCATAAACATCCTCAGCGAAAAGCTCAGTCATAGCCTTATAGCTCTCCATTGGAAGAGTTTCAAGTGTAAGTCCCTGCTCGATGCACTGCGCAACGAGAGTTCCTGTGATCTTATAAGCGTCACGGAACGGCATTCCCTTCTTTACGAGGTAGTCAGCGCAGTCTGTTGCATTGATGAATCCCTTTGCAGCAGCGTCACGCATATTCTTCTTGATAACACGCATTGTTGCGAGCATGGGGATGAAAGTCTTGACGCAGAGCTTTACGTTGTCTACTGCGTCGAAGATAGCCTCCTTGTCCTCCTGCATATCCTTGTTGTACGCAAGCGGAAGTCCCTTGAGCATCGAAAGAAGAGTTACGAGGTCGCCGTTTACACGTCCGGTCTTACCTCTGATAAGCTCAGTAACGTCAGGATTTTTCTTCTGGGGCATGATAGACGAGCCTGTAGCGAACGCATCGTCAAGCTCGACGAACTTGAACTCCCATGAGCACCACATAATGACTTCCTCAGAGAAGCGTGAGAGGTGGGTCATGATGAGTGAAAGTGCGCAGTTAAGCTCCACGCAGAAATCACGGTCAGAAACTCCGTCGAGGCTGTTTGGCATCGGCGCAGTAAATCCGAGAAGGTCAGAGGTCTGCTGGCGGTTTGTCTTATAGGTAGTACCTGCCAGAGCACCGCTTCCGAGCGGACAGTAATTCATTCTCTTTGCAGTATCCTGAAGTCTCTCGAGATCACGGATAAGCATCCACACATACGCCATAAGGTGGTGAGCAAAAGTAACCGGCTGTGCTCTCTGGAGGTGGGTATATCCGGGCATAACCGTCTCGGTATGCTCCTTAGCCATATTGAGAACAGTAACAGCAAGCTCCTTTACGAGCGCATAGATCTCATCGATCTCGTCACGGAGGTAGAGTCTTATATCGACAGCAACCTGATCGTTTCTGGAGCGAGCGGTATGGAGTCTTTTTCCGACATCGCCGAGTCTCTTAGTCAGCTCAGCCTCGATGAACATATGGATATCCTCAGCCGACGGGTCAAGCTCGAGACTGCCGCTGTCGATATCCGAGAGGATCCCTTTAAGCCCCTCGATGATCTCAAGACTGTCCTCTTTTGGGATAATTCCGCAGTCGCCGAGCATAGTTGCGTGAGCGATACTGCCCTGTATATCGTGTCTGTACATACGTCCGTCAAAGGCAATTGAAGAGTTGAAGGCGTTTACTGTATCGTCCACCTTCTTTGAAAACCTTCCTGCCCACATCATTTCTGCCATGGTATTTTCTCCTTTAAATTGAACAGGCAGGAGAAATTCCTCTCCCCTGCCTGTCTTTTTTATTTGGTTAGATTAAGGGCTCTGCCCTTATACCCGCAAGGGACTCTGTCCCTTGACCCTGCCAAAGGGCAGATACGCCCTCTGGACTCCCATTTTCTTTCTGAATCACTGAAACAGAAGTATCATATTGCTGTCGAGTGTTCAGCGGCTTACTTATTATTTCTCTTCTGATCGAGCTTAGCCTTAACGTGGATCGGGAGACCGAAGAGGTTGATGAAGCCGGCAGCATCAGCCTGGTTATAAACCTCATCAGCATCGAATGTAGCAACTTCCTCATCGTAGAGTGTGTACGGTGAAGTTACGCCTGCATTGATGATATTGCCCTTGTAGAGCTTGAGTCTTACGTCACCTGTAACAGTTTTCTGAGTCTCGTTAACGAAAGCAGTCATAGCCTCACGGAGAGGAGTATACCACTGACCGTTGTAAACGATATCAGCGAACTTGATGCCGAGGTACTGCTTAACTCTTGAAGTTTCCTTATCGAGGCAGATTGTCTCGAGAACCTCATGAGCGTGGTAGAGGATAGCTCCGCCGGGAGTCTCATAAACGCCTCTTGACTTCATACCAACGAGACGGTTCTCAACGAGGTCAGCAAGACCGATACCGTTCTCGCCGCCGAGCTTATTGAGAGTAGTAACGACTTCAACGCCGCTCATTTCCTTGCCGTCAACAGCAGTCGGAACGCCCTTCTCGAAGTGGATAGTAACATAAGTGGGCTTGTCAGGAGCCTGGATCGGTGATACGCCAAGCTCAAGGAAGCCTTCCTTTTCATACTGCGGCTCGTTAGCCGGATCCTCGAGGTCAAGACCCTCGTGTGAAAGGTGCCAGAGGTTCTTATCCTTAGAGTAGTTAGTCTCTCTGTTTATCTTAAGAGGAATATTGTGTGCCTCTGCGTAGTCGATCTCCTCGTCTCTTGACTTGATATCCCACTCTCTCCAGGGAGCGATGATAGCCATATCGGGAGCGAAAGCCTTGATAGCAAGCTCAAAACGAACCTGATCGTTACCCTTACCAGTACAGCCGTGGCAGATAGCGTCAGCGCCCTCAGCGATAGCGATCTCAGCGATTCTCTTAGCGATGATCGGACGAGCGAAAGAAGTACCGAGGAGGTATCTGTTCTCATAAACAGCGCCAGCCTGCATTGTGGGGATAACGTACTCATCAACGAACTCATCCTTGAGGTCCTCGATGTAGAGCTTAGAAGCGCCAGTCTTGATAGCCTTTTCCTCGAGACCGTCAAGCTCAGTACCCTGACCTACGTCAGCAGAAACAGCGATAACCTCGCAGTTATTGTAATTTTCCTTAAGCCACGGGATGATGATAGAAGTATCAAGACCGCCTGAATATGCGAGTACAACCTTTTTAATTTCCTTAGCCATAATAAATTCCTCCTGAATAAAGCACCTTACGGTGCGGATAATCGTAATATCTTTATTATACACCTAATATAGAACTTGTCAAGGGGGTTTGAATAAATATTCATTATATGCAACAATATTCACAATTTACTGCATATTATTCACTCCACCGCATCCAGCCCTCATCCCTTATCTCATTCCCCGTCTGTGCAATAATTACATCAGAGACGCCGCCGATTTGTATGTTTCTCTGATTTTTAACAAAAAACATGAAAAACGACTTGATATTTCCTGATTTTATGGTATAATAAACTTATGATGCGAAGGTTCTGTTCCCTTCTTCAGATCTCTTTCCTCTGAATATCAGAACATCTTTGCTTATCAATATTATCATTACTCGAATTATGGAGGTTTTTAATATGGGAGAAGTTACTAAAAACGGAACCAAGATTACCATTCTCGGCGCTGGAAACGTCGGCGCTACAATCGCTTATACATTTGCTGTTGCAGGTACCTGCTCTGAGGTTGTTCTTGTCGATATCGCTAAGGATAAGGCTAAGGGCGAGGCTATGGATGTCCGTCAGGGTACTTCATTCTGTCATCCTGTAAATATCTACGACGGCGACTATGAGGACGCTGCTGGCTCTGATATCGTTGTTGTTACTCTCGGTAGAGGAAGAAAGCCCGGTCAGACTAGACTCGACCTCGCTCAGGCTAACGTTGATATCATCAAGTCCGTTATGCCTCAGGTCGCAAAGGCTGCTCCTGACGCTGTTTATGTTGTTGTAAGCAACCCTGTTGATATCATTACCTACACAATCCTCAAGTGTACAGACCTTTCACCCAGCCAGGTTATCGGTTCTGGTACAATTCTCGATACATCACGTCTCCGTTCACTTCTCGCTGACAAGGTTGATCTCAGCCCCCAGAGCGTTCACGGTTACGTATTCGGTGAGCACGGCGATACTTCAATGGTTCCGTGGTCACTCACAGCTATCGCTGGTATGCAGATGGATGAGTACTGCAAGGCTCATCAGTACAATAACGAGGAATTCACTCCTGAGGCTCTTGATCAGATGGTCGTTGACGTTCGTACAGCAGGCGGCGAGGTTATCAAGAGAAAGGGCGCTACATTCTATGCAATCGCTCTCTCAGTAAACAAGATCTGTGACGTAGTTCTCCGTGACGCAAAGGCAGTTCTCACTGTTTCAACTCTCGTAAAGGACAGATACGGAATTGACGACGTTTGTCTCAGCCTTCCCTGCGTAGTAGGCGGACACGGTATCGAGCGTGATGTTAATCCTCCCCTTCTTCCCGAGGAGATCGAGAAGCTCACTGCTAGCGCTAACGCTCTCAAGGAAGTTCTTTCAGGACTCAATTTCGACTAATCTTTCAAAAGGGACTGCTTTTAGGGGAGTGTTCATATAGAAGCTATATATGTATTTATCGGGGGAAACCTTTCTGAGGAAAGGTTCTCCCCCGAGCCCCCTTCCAAAGACTTTTATACTAATTTCAGCCCCATAGGGTGCATACCATTTTATTGAGAAGTTTCATTTTTGTTCTTGATATGCACCCTATGGGGCTGAAATTAAATACGAAAGTTTTAGGAAAGGAGTTTGAGGATGACTCCCCACTGTGTGGGGAGATGTCACGCAGTGACAGAGGGGACAGGCGACTGTTGGGAGAACCCTTTTTCAAAAGGGTTTTCCTCAATAATTATACGTAAAGCTTCTGTAAGAGCATTCCCCTTAAATGCAATCCCTTTTTTTAATGTGGGATTATGATTTTTATAATTCGTCCCCAAAGGGGACACATATAATTCCGCATTCCGAACTCCGAATTCCGCATTTTCAGAAAGGAGCATCCTATGTCTCTTAACAGCACTCCCTCGGGAGACAGACTTCATATCGCCTTCTTCGGCAGGCGCAATGCCGGAAAATCCAGCCTCGTAAACGCCGTGACCGGTCAGGAGCTTTCAGTCGTCTCCGATGTAAAGGGCACTACCACAGATCCTGTCTCAAAGGCAATGGAGCTTCTTCCGGCTGGACCTGTAATGATCATCGATACCCCAGGCTTCGATGACTCCGGAGATATCGGTGAGCTGCGTGTGAAGAAAACCATGCAGATCCTCAACCGCACTGATATTGCTATCGTCGTGATCGATTCCGCTCAGGGAAAAACTCCTGAGGATGAATCGCTTGTCGCTCTCATCCGGAAGAAAAATATTCCCATGCTGACTGTTTATAACAAATCCGACCTCGCTGAAATCCCAACCCCAGAGGAGGATGGACTCTCCGTCAGCGCCGCCTGCGGCATCGGTATTACCGAGCTTAAGGAGCGTATCGCTGAGCTTGCAAAGGGCAATGCGTCTGAAAGGAAAATTATCGGCGATATGATAAAGCCCGGCGATATGGTCGTACTTGTAACGCCGATCGACGCTTCCGCTCCAAAAGGAAGGCTGATCCTGCCGCAGCAGATGACCATCCGTGATATCCTCGACGCCGGAGCTGTATGCGCTGTAACAAAGGAAACAGAGCTTTCGCTGACGCTTTCAAAACTCAGCAGTCCGCCTGCGCTCGTTATCACCGACAGTCAGGCTTTCGGCTTCGTCAGCAGGATCGTTCCGGAGGATGTTCCGCTGACCTCGTTTTCAATACTCATGGCACGCTTCAAGGGCTTTCTCGAGACTGCCGCTGCCGGAGCTGCCGTGATTAACACTCTCCGTGACGGCGACAAGATACTCATCTCCGAGGGTTGTACCCATCACCGCCAGTGCGGCGATATCGGCACTGTAAAGCTGCCGGTGCTGCTGAAAAAATACACCGGTGCACATCTCGAAATAACCTTCACATCCGGACGTGATTTTCCCGAGGATGTGTCGCAGTTCAGGCTCGTTATCCACTGCGGCGGATGTATGCTCAATGAGCGTGAGGTGAATTTCAGAATGCGCTCGACGCTCGACGCAGGTTCTGCTTTCACTAACTACGGCACCGCCCTCGCCCTCATGAACGGCATCCTTCCCCGCAGCCTGAGTATCTTCCCTCAGCTCCGCAATAAACTCACCATCTGATGCATTTTCAATCCCCCGCTTAATGATGGGGATATGATGGCAGCTTTATGTGTAGTTATCGGGGGAAACCTTTCTGAGGAAAGGTTCTCCCCCGAGCCCCCTTCCAAAGACTTTTATACTAATTTCAGCCCCATAGGGTGCATATCAAGAGAAAAGAAAAATTCTCAATTAAATAGCGATATGCACCCTATGGGGCTGAAATTAAATACGAAAGTTTTAGGGAGGGAGTTTGAGGGAGGACCCTTTTTCAAAAGGGTCTCCCTCAATAATTCACGTAAAAGTTCCCACAATATCCCCATCATTAAGCGAGGAGATTGATTATACACCGGAAGCGGCGGATTGTCTTTTTTGCATTTTGCGCCAGCTTATGAAGCCGTAGATATCGTTCACCAGAAATACTGTGAAGCATACAATTACCGAGACGTATGATACATCCTCCAGCGCTGCGAGAGTCCAGAGGATTATCAGGATTATATCATTCATTGCGTAAGCTGCTGCGAAGAATGCGCTCCGGCGGAAGGTAAGATAAACTGCGGCAAAGCTTGTTGAAACTGAAAGCGTACCCGGGATAAGATTAGGCGTATCAAAGGCTTTTAGGATGAAATAGAATATCAGCGTCACGACTGCGGTGAGAAGCAGCATGAAGAATATTTCCCTGCGCTTCAGCGAATTCACCCTTACCTCTGAGCTTGCGGAGCTGAACGGATTGCGCAGCCATGAAATAAGTGCGCCGACCGCCATCGGAGCTGTCATGCCGAGGTATGTTATCATTTCGCCGTAATACTCAAAAGTGTAGGAGATCATCCCGTACAGCACGCTGAAGATTATCATGAGAACCTGACCTGCCGGATTGCCCTTTGCGCTGAAAATAAGCGACGCCGCTCCCAGCAGGGATGCGCTAAGCGTCAGGTAATTCTCCCTGTCGAAAATCATAAATGACAGGACTATAAGCGTGATGGACGAGATCCAGATAATTTTTTCTGTTTTTGTAAGCTCCCCGAGAAGCCCTATTATACTCTTCATTAAACTCTTCATAAAATCCTCCAGTAAATCTAAAAAAATAAGCATCCGAATGTACATCTTCAAAGACCTAACGATGTACAAACGAATGCATTTGCATTTCACTACCCGGTGGCAGATTTTCTGTTTTCAATATTTTACCACACGGCAATGAAAAATGCAAGTACTTTTCAGAAAAATCCCCAAAAAATACCCCTGTTGTATTGCGTTGAAAAATATTGCGAAAATTTAGTATTGACTTCATCGTGTTCATATGCTATACTAAGGATGACTAAATATATTGTTTTAATATATTAGAAAGGAATGTCAATATGCAGATTAGGGAAAATTTAAAAAGAGGAACTATCGATATGATAATCCTCAATCTCCTCAAGGAGAGACCAATGTACGGCTACGAGATCTTACAGGAAATCAAGAGACGCAGCAATGAGCAGTTCATCCTCAAGGATGGCTCTATGTATCCGATCCTCTATCGTCTCATCGACAACAATTTCGTTTCAGATGAGGCTGTTCTCGTCGGAAGACGCCGTACTCGTATTTACTACCACATAACAGATGAGGGTATCGTATTCCTCGACAAGATTAAGGAAGAGTACAAGTCTGTTACTGAGGGCGTTGAGAAGCTTCTCAACTACGTTCCCTCACCCGATGAAGAGCCTATCACTGAAGGAAGATAATCTCTGATTCTTATTCTCTTACTGCAACTGCGGCGTGATTTTTGCTAAGTTTTGTGGCTTGTGCTACAATGCCTGCGATCAGCCGCAGTTGTTTTTTGCGCAAAATTGCAAAAAGAAAACTCCTGAATGATTTCTCATTCAGGAGTTTTTCTTGGTGACGCAAGCTTTAATATACACGAAACATTCTTCACTGCTAATTCCTTTGGGATTATTGCGTATTTTTAATCTCCGTACATGTATTAAGGTCAAGCCTTATGGCTTGACCTTAATTTTTCTTTGAATACTCAATCTAATAATAATTATGTGGATTGTAGACTTGAATTGTGTAGTATTTTGTGGTAAAATGTAATTAGCGTGTGGCAAGATTTTTCGCTTGTGTTTCGCAAGCGTTGACATCAATGTAAGGGACATTTGCTCTGTTATAGCAATCTTTTGCATCCTTCAGAAGAAACAAATTACTCGCGTAGTGAGTTGCCACACGCTAATTTTGAAAGGAGATGAAGTATGAGGTACATTAATAACGTTAGCTCAAGAGATGAATTAGCCATTTTTTTAGATATGCCAATAAAGAAATTGACTCATCAATTATACGTTAATAAACCTGATTTGTGCTATACTTCATTTAAAATAAAAAAGAAGAGTGGAGGCTACAGACAAATTGACGCCCCCTCCGACGAATTAATAGGTGTGCAACGTAAGATTGCTGTTGCTTTATGGGAATATGAGTCCTATTTGCAAAATAAATACGGTATTAAATCGAATATATCTCACGCTTTTGAAAAAGAGAAAAGCATATTTACTAATGCCAGTATACACAAAAACAAACGAATTGTTCTGAATCTCGACTTGAACGATTTTTTTCCAAGTATTCATTTTGGAAGAGTTCAAGGATTCTTTATGAAAAATAAGGATTACAATTTGCCATATGAGGTCGCAACTATCCTTGCACAGCTATGTTGCTATAAAGGCAAGTTGCCTCAGGGTGCTCCCACATCACCAATAATCTCTAATCTTATATGTAGAATACTTGATATCCGATTGTTGAAACTTGCTAAAGAATATAGAGTTGATTATACAAGATATGCCGATGATTTGACTTTTTCCACGAACAACAAGGCGTTCTTAGAGAAACAAAATGAATTTCTAGAGAGTGTTACCGCTGAAATTGAACGTGCTGGTTTTTCAGTTAATGACAAGAAAACACGAATTCAGTATAAGAATGGTAAACAGGTAGTAACGGGACTAATTGTAAATAAAAAAATCAACATTGACCGAAACTATTATCGTGAAACACGAGCCATGGCACACAGCTTATATAAAAATAACGAATATTTGATTAATGCTGAAAAAGGAACGCTTAATCAGCTCGAAGGAAGATTTTCATTCATAAATCAGATAGACAAGCTAAACAATACATTGGATTTTGCAACTTCTTTCAAAACAAAGTTGCGAAACGGAAACGAAGAAAGCTTTCGTAGATTCAAGGTAGATGCACATACTTTCAGAAATCTAAATGGTAAAGAAGAACAATATAGGGCATTTATTTTTTATAAATACTTCTATGGCAGTGATATGCCTGTAATTGTTACAGAAGGGAAAACCGATAAAAAATACCTACAGGCAGCTCTAAAGAATCTATACAATGATTATCCCGAATTAATTGAAAAAACAAGTGATGGGTTTAGATTTAAAGTTAGATTTTTAAATCGCACAAAAAGATTAGAGTACTTTTTTTCTTTTGGTTTAGATGGCGCTGATGCGATGAAAAATTTATACAACTTTTTTTCTGGCGAATCTAACTTTAAAAATTACTATAAAATGTTTGCAGAAAAAACATCCAACAGACCTTCAAACCCTGTTATCTTTGTATTCGACAATGAAACTGTATCAGACAGACCGTTGAAAAATTTCCTGAAATATGTTAGAATCAACGACAAAACGAAAGAAGCTTTTCTGTTGAACCAATACTATAAACTTGATATTGTAAGCAATATCAAGGATATCAAAGATAGTACGAAACTCGACAAACTTTCCAAGAACTCTAATTTATACTTATTAACAAATCCGCTAGTTAATAATAAAGCTGAATGCGAAATTGAACATCTGTTTGACAAAAACACTTTATCCCATAAGATTAATGGACGAAGCTTTTCGCTCAAAGACGCTGACAAGAATAAATATTATAATAAAGATATTTTTTCGAAGTATGTATATGCCAATTACAAAACTATTGATTTTTCAAATTTCAAACCATTGTTAAACAATCTGAATAAGATAGTCAAAGAATATCGAGAAAATGTATAATGTATTCTATGTAAAAAGGTCAAGCCTTACGGCTTGACCTTAGTTTTTTTAATTTTCTTGTTGAGCGAAGAATGCCTTGCCCTCGTCGCTGTTATAAAACGCCTGTATTTCGGGCAGAAATAATCTCGCTAAAGAAACTATAACGTGATTGGGGATTTCGTTTGTATTTTTCAAATCTGGGTCTGATTCGGACATATTGCACCAACTCCTTTATAATGACATACCTTTCTGTTTTGATTTGCTGTTTTTTGTAATTCTCGCTACATATTCGTCAAGACTTTCATTATCACCGAAAGAGTTCAACTGCTTGTTCAACTCCGATTTACGTGTAGCACGAAGCTGTTCGTCCTTGATATTGGATATGTATTTCTGAGCGTACTCTCTGAACTTTCCTTTCATTTGCGTGAAATACTCATATTCAAATTTCAGCTTCTCCTTTTCCGCTGTATTTATATCAGCGTTAATTTTTGCCATTTGGCGAATCATACTGCTGTTAAGATTTGCTACTCTCATCCTGAGTGTAGCTTCTTCTTGCATTTTTAAGGCTTCACGCCTAACCTTTTCAGCCTCAGCTTTCGCTTTTGCTGACTCTTTTTTCAATTTTTCAGCTTCGGATTTTGCCTCATTTAAAGTTCTGTTTGTAGCTCTGCGTTTACACTCTAAATTATAGCAATCGTCCATTAATGCGCCTTTATGTTCTTTAAGAGTGTTAATGGTGTCCTTGTGCTGTTTGTACTCATCTACCTTAAAAGAATATCCACGACTTTTCTGCGGAGCTGAAATTTCAATGCCGTGTTGAGTACAAATTTCCGTAAGTACATTAAGTTCTGCAATTCTCCAACGGTTAATGGCGTTCTCACCCTCGCCATAACCCATTTCTTTCAAAGCTTGGGCAAGCCCATTCTGCGTATCAACCCCACGTTTGTAATGTCCTATGGGAATGTAATCAATATGCAGATGAGGTGTCGCCTCATCATTATGCAAGACAGCATTAAACACATAGAAATTCGGATTGCGTTTCTGAAAACTTTCCATATATTCAGTAAGACATTCGACGGCAATTTTAGCATCGGGCGAGTCTGTGCCTGTATCATCTTTACAGCCTACCTGAACTATGTCCTCATAAAAGCTTTTACGTTTGTCGGATGCTGTAATAACATTATTACAAGGCTCATGCGAAAACGCATAATCGTAATATCCGTTCTTGATACGGCGGTCTGCTCTTTTCTGCTTTGCGTTGTAGCGTTCTACTGCTTCGGAGAAGCAGTTTTCGTAAGCTTCTGCTATCGGGATTTTCACAAAAGTTATGTTCTCTTTTGTTTTAGCACTATCCACGTTTTTGGGCTTGAATGTTCTGTTGTTGTGTGACAAACTACCTTTGCCTTGACAGAACGATAATGTTTTAGCTGACATCACATACTCCTTTCCCTTTCGCTGTATTTTTTACCTACGGCTATGCCATAGGTAACCCCATAGTACTTGTGACAGCAGAGCTATCACAAGTACGGGGCTCTGCGAGGCATACGCCTACGGCGTGTCACTCTCCCTTATATATTATTATATAGGGAGAAATGACCTCTTGTGTCCTGACAGTTTATCTGCCAAAAGCGAAATCATCGTCGCCGTCATCAGAATCAGTGTTAAAATTAATGTTCGATATAAGCTCGTCAGCCTTTAACTCTTTGCTGTTCTTTTCGGTAGTACTATTTGATTCAGCTACTTTTTCACACTTGATGTGTGGTGTGGTCACCTTGGGCGAAACCACAATGATGGTCTTTGAATCCGCAGGGACTTTTATAACGAACACATTATCACTCACCACAGGCGGACAAATCTTGCCACCTTTCTTAGCCATACATTCTCACTCCTTTCAATGTGTATTAAAGAGCTCTTTAGTACATAGTATCACACCTTCAAATGATGTTCAATGTTGAATTTTTGTTCATATTATATTAACATTTAAAAATTGCTCCTATATGAGCAGATTTTTGAAAGTGTAAAATTTCTGGCCTAAATCTTGTGAAAAATAAACAAAAAACTGAGCCGTCACAATTATGGCTCAGTTTTTTCAGTATGGTTAAAGAAGCAATATTTGAGTGTATGTTTTATGTTTGAATTTGGACGGCTGTATCCTCTTGCGTAGTCATTTGTACTTTCAAAGCGTTTGGAAGTTCTTTGAAACTTTCGCCATCAGTAGCGTGTTCATTTAAAAAATTCTTATCAAAATAGAATGAATAATCTTTATGTTTTTCTTTTTTAAGTTTATATCCTTCAATTTCGATAGATGCTTGATGTTCTTTATGTATTTTTACATCCAAAATCTTGCCAAAATAAATTTTATCTTTTGATTTTATTATTATTGGTTCATTATGATCAGTATAATGTGGTATAACATCAAAAAAACCTACAACAGAAGAACTGTATATCTGAAATTTTTTGGGACTATATAATTTATTATGTTTAACAAGCCATTCTGAATAAAACAGTACAACTATATTATGCAAACATTTGCAAAATACTTGAATGAATTTAATCCACTCTTCTTTAATTATTGCATAATCAACCTTGTCATCAGATTTCCACGAATGAGCAATAGCGTTTCTCTGTAATATAATATCACCTAATATAATAAAAGCGGTATCAATATCTATTTTATTTAGATACGTTTTTGCATCTTCTATTGAAATCATTTTGAGTTCAGAATAATACCGATAAAAATCATCGCTATTTTTGATTGACTGCGCAACGTTTTTTATGCCTAAACTTTTCAAATAGTCTGATAGCACAGCTATGGAAAGATTGCCGCCATGTTTTAATAACAATTTATTAGTCATTTTGCCTGAGTAAATATTATTTATTACATCTTCATCTTTCAAATTAAAATTCTTATAACGTTGTTTAGAATTTAGATAATCAGAAGATAAGTGTATATTGCTGATTTTCATATCTGTAGGAATTTCTTCATAATTACATGAATTATCAGATATTTGACGAACCAACTCTTCTACAAGAGAATTTACATAGTTTTCATAACAACCATACAAACTAATAACTACTGCGTTGTAAGATACTGTCGAACGTGAAATCTCAGACGAACTTATACTATCAATGAAACATGATATTTCACATAATTGAGTTTTTAATTGCTCAAGAGGTATTTTAAATGTGTTAAGCATTTTCTACCTCTCTATTGAAATAGCTTGTGAAAAAATCGTAAATCAATTCGCTTCTATGTTGTATGTCAGATTTTGATTGTTTTTTTCCATCAAAATCATCTTTATGTTTTGTATAAAATTCTTGGAATTCATGCTGAAGATTTGCTTTATCGACTTTCATTATTTCATCATCTGTTAGTTGCAATTGTGTAAGTGCAAGCATCATAGGATCATAAATTGTTCGTTGAGCCTCTGAACTCCAATCTAAAGACGTATAGCGATATTTGTATATTTTAAAAGCCTTATCATCGAGCAGTTCAAAAGCAACTGATATATTCCTTAAAAACTGATTTTCCAACATATCAAGTGTTTCATCAGGATATGAATTAGCATTTTTGAGATATTCATCTAAAAAGGCGTCGAGCTTTCCAGTGAATTTATCAACGAAACGCATTGCAAAGAATCGAAGAACTAATTCAACATCTCCCATATTTCTATAAAGAGGATCTTTTTCAACGGCTGTTGCATTATCTTCTTTCAATCCCCATAGTTTTTTAAAAGTTGTGTTACCAGATAGTTTAATACAACGTTCGTTCATCTTTCCATTATATATTGCATTTCTTATTTCTTGACCTGAAAGTGTTTCTCCACCTGTATTGAGTCTTTCAAAAACAAGTTGTTTCATCTGCATGGCCTTCTCGGGATTAGAGGCAGATTCATTCAGCAATATGATAGACGATAAATATCTTCTATCAATACCTTCTTTTATTTTTTCAGGTAATTCGCTATATTTCATTCCATTTAACTCTGCCCATTGAACCAATCCTGAAAGTTCAAATCCATCATTATAATAATCGATTATAGTAGATATTCTTTGTAATCCGTCCATTACTTCATAGTTAGCATAACTTACTTCGTATAAGAAGACAGGAGGAACAGGGACATTAATTATAAATGATTCAATAAGCTTGGATTTTTTTTCATTAGACCATCTGCCCTTTCTTCTTTGAAAGTCAGGTTGCAACTCATAAGTACTTCCTTTGCTAAATAACTCCTTTAAAGTCGGAAGTGGATATCGAGCTTGCTCAGTGACAAGTCGAGTATCACCTCTCATATATTTCTCATTAATTAATGTAGTATTACTTTCAGGGTTTTGTTTCTTTTCGTTTTCAGGAAATGTTTCATAATTAAATTTCTCTATCTTCATAATAGTTTTTTACCTCCACATACAATTAATCGTAATAATATTAGCAGGCACGCCCAAGAATTGAATATCAAATTTCAGCGAAGGTTCAACAATAGTCGAAGCATTATGTATTCTGAAGGACAGTGACCATCCGTTGTTCAGATACAGTTCCGCTGTACTCTTTGATTCAGGCTTGAATCGCAGAGAAATAATCTCAGTTGGTAGATCAGCTTTCGGGATAATAAGTGTAGCCTTGACCTTTTTGCCATCCTTATTCAGTTCTCCTCGTAAATTGAACGACTGAAACTCTGTGAGTTGCTTTTTGTCGATGGCTACAACTTTATAAAAGTCGCGAATGCCGAGAAGGTAGGAAATCAGCCTTGCAGGAATTGTGCTGTCTGCTTTGTATGCTCTGTTCATTTCATTTATGAATGCATCAACTATGGGAAAATATACAGAATCTTCTTTATCGCTCATATCACGCCATGCTGTTTTTCCTTCTTTGAGTAATTGTAGTCTTGCAAATATAGGTCTAATGGCATTCCAATAGCTATCATCACAAGGAAGATTGTACCATTTCTTGCCAAAATCAATCTTTGCACTGAGACGAGAATGCTTTGCGGCAAAATGATTGTGCTTCATAGAAAGACCGACATCCCATCGAATAGTATTTCTTGTAATTACTATATCACGAACATCTCCGCCCTCGGCATCAGAATCCTTATTAATAGAGAGGACAACTATATCATCGTCTCCGTCACATTCAAGAATAAGAGGTTCTGCTGAAAATAAAGTATCAATAAAAGCATCAGCAGCACGAAGATATGTCTTCTGTTCTACTTCGCTCTGTGTTTCCCATGCTCTGTGAGCTGCCATAACCGATTCTTCATCAACTGTAACAGGACGCTTGTCCTCAATTCTGTCCTTTAGCTCTATAATGCAAGCATATTCAAACGCTCTGCCCTGATCGTTGCTCTTAGAACTCATTGCACTGCCTCCAATTCTTTTCTTATTGCTGTTGCTATTTCATACGCAAGATTAACGGGTACAGCATTACCGATCATCTTGTAACCATCATTCACGCTGTCATAAATGAACTTGAAATCATCGGGGAATCCTTGCACTCTTGCTACCTCTCTGACCGTCATACGGCGATAGAGATGTTCCTTACCTTCTACAAAGCGACAATCATTCTTTCCTACCTTAACCATTTTGGGAGCTTGTGGGTGAAGTTGACACTGTCTGCCCGATGCTTGAACCGTAAATGCTTGTTCGTCCCAAGATTTCACCCTGTTACGACTCATGAAGATAGGAGAATATTCGCCAGTAAAATACTCGTTATTATTGATAGCTTTAGGATTTCTATGATTTCTTTCTGCGGAAGGAACGGCGGTATCCTGCAAATCCCATATAACATCTCTAAGTGTAAGTTTCTTCTTATCATCAACCGTTGAACCAACAGGGAACTTGAAGTCTATTCCTAAATCCTTGCGGAAGCCGATATAGAATACTCTTTTACGTTCCTCTGCAACACCGTAGTCCTTGGCGTTCACAAGCGTAAGCGTAACATCATATCCGCTTTCTTCAAACAACTTAATGATGTTCTGTACCGCTTCGTTATGTCTATTCGCAAGCATACCACTGACATTTTCGGCAAGAAAAAACTTAGGCTGAACTCTGCGGAGTATTCTAATATAATCAAAGAAAAGCTGACCACGTTCATCATCAATGCCTCGTAATGCCCCTGCTTCCGACCATGATTGGCAGGGCGGTCCTCCAATAATTCCATCAACGTCGGAGGGAAAATCAGATTCGTTTACCTTTCTGATATCACCCTCTATTAAATGCGTTTTTGGATGATTGAATTTAAAAGTGTCCCATATAGTTTTGTCATATTCGTTTGCAATTGGAATGTCAAATCCTGCACGTTCAAAGCCTAAGTCAAGACCACCGCAACCCGAAAATAAGCTAATTATATTCATTTAATACGTCTCCATTTCGATATAATCCACCAATATATATTATACTACAAAAAAGGTGAAAAAGCAATATTTGTCGACATTGTTTAAAAAATAAAACCTGCCACAGGCAGGTTCAATTGATCTATTAGGGGAAATAAATCCTCTAAATGAAACAAAAAATCTAATGTAGAAAGGAAGATTTTATGCTTATTCACTCTGAAACAAGTCTGCGAGACTTTCAATTCTGGGCTGGCGGTGCGGATAACGCCAACTGTCTGACCTACGAACAGCTTGATACGATTGAAGAAATTCTGTCGGATATCTACCCCGAAGGAATTGACGAAACGCAACTGAACGACCTTATGTGGTTTGATGAGGACATTATCGCTGAGTGGCTTGGTTATACGGATTTTGAGGAGCTAAGAAATGACAGTGTACCTTGGAACTGAAAAAATTTGTGCAACAGCAAATAACAAGTTGCCTTTTTGCACAAAAAATAATCAATTCATATATGAGCAGATTTATTTTTGCGTTTGTTTAACAAGCACAAAAGTAGTCTGCGTTTTTTGTTTGTAGCACACAAAATGCTTTAGCGAGCTAAAATTCGACGTTATATAGTTTGCGAATAGACGTTACGAAATTTGTATGCTAAAATCAAAATAATTTAACTCAAAAATAAGGAAGTGAATTTTATGAAAGCTGTGATTTATGCACGTTATTCCTCAGACAATCAACGTGAGGAATCAATCGAGGGACAGCTCAGAGAATGTATGGCATTTGCTGAGCGTAAAGGATATACAGTAATTAAATCATACGCTGACAGGGCGATTTCGGGCAAGAGAGCAGACAACCGCCCTGAATTTCAGCAGATGATTACAGACAGCGCAAGGGGCGAATTTGATGTAATTATCGTTTGGAAAATTGATAGATTTTCCCGTGATAAATACGACAGCGTTATCTATAAATCCAAGCTCAACAAGAACGGCGTATCGGTTATTTCAGCTACAGAGCCTATCGACAACAGCCCCGAGGGTAAGTTGATGGAATCGATATTTGAAGGCTTTTCAGAATACTATGTAAAAGACCTTGAATTGAAAACAAGCAGAGGTATGACGGAAAACGCAATCAAGGGTACATTCAACGGCGGTAATGTAACTTTCGGATATGCCATTGATAAAGAAAAGCGTTTTAAGAAAGACCCTGTTACAGCACCCATTGTAACGGATATTTTCGAGCGTTACGCTGATGGCGAGCCTGTCCGTAGCATTGTTGACGAGCTGAACGGCAAAGGAATTACAAACAACGGCAAGAAATTCACATACCATTTCATTAACTGGCTCTTGAAGAACAGGCGTTATCTCGGGGAGTATACATTCAGAGATGTAGTTAATACCGAAGCTATACCGCCACTTGTAACAGATGAAATCTTTGAAAAATGTCAGAAAAGATTATCAGCTAACAAGCATAAATCCGCTTCTTTCCGTAAAGTAGAGGAGAAATATCTGCTGACGGGTAAGGTGTTTTGTGGATACTGTGGCGATACAATGTCGGGTATCAGCGGTAGAGGAAGAACGAACAATACATACCGCTATTATCAATGTATGAACTCTAAGCGTAAACGTTGCGCAAAGAAAACTATCACAAAGGATATTCTTGAAAGAGCCGTGCTTACGCTGACAATGCAGATGTTTAATAACAAGTCGCTTATCAAGCGTATCTGTGATACTTGCTACGAAATGCAGAATACAGAAAGCACACAGCTCCCTGCACTTAAAAAGCAACTCAAACAGAACAAGAAAGAAATCGACAACATTATGAAAGCTGTCAAGGCTGGGCTTGTGACGAAATCCACAAAGGCAGAGCTTGAACGCCTTGAAGAAGAGCAAGAACGTATCGAAATTGAAATCGCAAAGGAACAGATAGTCCGCCCGATTATTCCGAGGGAACATATCGAAGCGTGGATTATGAACTTTGCAAAAACCGACCTTAAAAGTCAGGAGCAGAAGCAACGGCTTATTGATATTTTTGTAAACAGCGTACACGTTTATGATGATAGAATTGTGGTGCTGTTCAATTATAAAGATGGTGAAAAGTGTATTCGCATTGATGATGTAAAACTGGATATAAAAAAAGAGAACACTCAGAAATCTGAGTGTTCTACTTCGTTTAAGCTTGGTGACCCGTACGGGAATTGAACCCATGATTCCGCCGTGAAAGGGTGATGTCTTAACCTCTTGACCAACGGGCCGGATGGTAGCGGCAGTAGGATTCGAACCAACGACCAATCGGGTATGAACCGAGTACTCTAGCCAACTGAGCTATGCCGCCATATTAAGCCGTAAACATAAGCACCATCTACGACTTAATTATTATACACTACAAATCAGAAAAAGTCAAGGATTTTTTGGCGAGAAATTTTTATTCTGTTTTTTGCACAATTTTACTGCTGATACAAAATATATTGTTGTGCATTTGTGATTAATTTTTATCCTTTTGCTTGAAAATCAGAGCTGCAATCAAACCAAATAGAACTGCGGCAGTAATACCTCCGGAGGCAGCCGAAAGTCCGCCGGTGAAGATGCCGAGAAAGCCGTCCTCGGAAATGGATTTTCTGATTCCCTCGGCGAGAAGATGTCCGAATCCAGTCAGTGGAACAGTCGCTCCACCGCCGGCAAACTCAACGAGCGGCTTGTACAGTCCTACCGCCGACAGCGCAACTCCGGCTATAACAAAGCCCGTGAGTATCCTTGCCGGAGTAAGCTTTGTAAAGTCGATCAGAACCTGTCCAACGGCGCATATTGCTCCGCCGACGAGGAATGCTTTAATTATATCGAGAATCATTTTTCATCGCCTCCCTCTTCATTGACGTGCCGCAGGTGGACAAGGTGCGAGATCGAGGGGATCGACTCGCCCTGCTGGAGCGACATCGGCGACATGAGCGCACCTGTGGCGGCAAACAGGACGTTTTTTATCTCGCCTGATTTCAGCTTCGGCAGGAAATATCCGCACAGCACACTTGAACTGCATCCGCAGCCTGAACCTCCACAGTGCGTATCCTGAGTCTCGGGATCAAATATCATCACGCCGCAGTCACGATGCTGGCGGCTGATATCTATGCCGTATTTCATCATAAACTCCACCAACAGGCGGCTTCCAACGATTCCCAGATCTCCGGTTATTATCAAGTCATAATCCTCCGGTCGGGTCGCAGTTTCGGAGAGGTAGCGCATTATCGTACCAGCCGCAGCCGGCGCCATTGCACTGCCCATGTTGTTGATGTCGGTGATTCCCATGTCGGTAATTTTTCCTACGCAGCCTCCGGCGATCTCAACACTTCCCTTTTCCGTGGAAATAATTGCTGCGCCCGAGGCTGTACACGTCCACTGCGAGGTCGGAGTGCGCTGTCCGCCGTATGAGAGCGGATAACGGAACTGTCGTTCTGCTGTAGAAAAGTGCGAGGATGTTACTGCCGCCGCACGGGATGCAGCTCCGCTGTCGGTCATTATCGTCGCAAGAAGCAGTCCCTCTGCCATTGTCGAGCATGCGCCGTATAGCCCGAGAAACGGTATCTCCAGCTCTCGCAGTCCATACGCCGAGCCGATGCACTGATTTATAAGATCTCCCGAAAAAATCACATCTATGTCCTCTTTTGTCAGGTCAGCCTTGGTGACGGCACGGCTTACAGCCTCGAGCTGAAAGCGGCTCTCAGCCTGTTCCCACGTATCCTTGCCGAAGTGGCTGTCCTCGACGATCATGTCAAAGCAGTCCCCGATCGGGCCTTTTCCCTCTTTTCCGCCTGCAACAGCGGCGAAGCTCTCTATTCTGGGAGAATTCACCGTCCGGTAAATCCCCCTTGCTATCCTCTCTGGCATCCTTTTTCTCCTTTGTTTTTTATTATGATTTGCTGCAATATTAAAATTATGCACCGTTTCTGTTTTGATTTTTTTGTATATACTGCCTACTGGGGAAAACCTTTCTGAGGAAAGGTTCTTCCCCAGACCCCTTTCCAAAGACTTTTATACAAATTTCAGCCTGACAGGGCACACAAATTTGAGTAAAAGATAAATTTTCTATTTTCTACAGTGTGCCCTGTCAGGCTGAAATTTAATACGAAAGTTTTAGGGAGGGAGTTTGAGGGATGACCCTTTTTCAAAAGGGTCTCCCTCAATAAACACAACATATACAAAAAATCAAAACAGTAACGATTGCAAAATGCGGCTTAGGGCAGCAGAAGAAAACCGTCCGTCAGGCATTGCGCTTGCAGGCACTCGCCTGACTGCTTTGAGCTGGCGCAAGCATTGCTTATGCAATGCTTACGAGGCTTCTCGCCTCGTACTCTCGACCGCTTTTCTGAGAGAAAAGCGGCGCCAAAGACTTTTGCCTTTAACATCATTTTCAAAATCTTCATATAATAAACAGGCTGCAATATTTTTTCCTCGGCCGGTATTAATTCGGGACGCAGCGGTCATAATATAAATGCAGCCGAAAGCTGTGAACGGATCCGGAAATTCAGATTTAGGAGTAATTATTATGTCAGTAAAAAGGGGAGAAATTTATTACGCTGATCTCAGCCCAGTGGTAGGCTCAGAGCAAGGCGGCATCAGACCTGTACTTATTGTTCAGAACGACGTTGGAAACAGACACAGTCCGACTGTTATCGCTGCCGCTATTACCAGTCAGCGTGATAAAACAAAGCTGCCGACTCATATTGAGGTGCAGGCAGACAAATGCGGACTTGCAAGAGACAGCATCGTGCTCCTCGAGCAAATCCGCACTATTGATAAAAAACGCCTTAAAGATAAAATGGGTGAGCTTGATCTCGGAGCGATGAACCGGGTCAATACCGCTCTTTCGATAAGCTTCGGATTGGAGCTGTAAGAGTGCTTATCAGCGGAACTGCTGCGCTGAAGCCGAGTGCTGCAAGGAGCTGATCTGAGCTGAGGAGCGTTGTCTGGAATACCGCCTGAAGCTGCGGCAGCATCACTGCTCCTGCAAGAACGGCAAGCGATACTGCCACCGCAAGTATCAGCTTCACATTCGACATGAGCTTTATTCTTAGGAGCGATTTACGCTCGGATTTGCACTCGAAAACGTGGATGAGCTGCGATACCACGAGCGTTACAAGTGCCGCTGTGCGTCCGGCTTCAAGCGTTCCGCCGAGGCGCAGTACTGTCGAGAATGAAGCCAGCGTGGAGATCCCGATGAGGATTCCTCTGAAAATAATTTTTGTCATCAGACCGCCTGCGAAAAATCCCTCAGTGGATCTTCTGGGCGGTCTTGTCATTATGTCGTCCTCCGGCGGCTCGAGTCCGAGTGCAACCGCCGGAAGTCCATCTGTCACGAGGTTCACCAGCAGAAGCTGCACCGGAAGCAGTACCACAGGCATTCCCATAAGTATCCCCACGAACATCGTGATGACCTCGCCGATGTTGCACGAGAGAAGATATCGAACAAATTTTCTTATATTTGCATAGACACAGCGCCCCTGTTCAACTGCGCTGACGAGTGTTGCAAGGTTGTCGTCGAGGAGGATTACATCCGCCGCCTGCTTTGTCACATCAGTTCCCGTAACACCCATTGCAACGCCGACATCCGCCTCCTTTATCGCTGGAGCATCGTTCACTCCGTCGCCGGTCATGGTCACGATCTCTCCCCTGCGCTTGAAGCTGCGGACGATCCTGAGCTTATGAACCGGCTCTACACGGGCAAAAACCGTATATTTTCCGATCTCACGGTCAAGCTGCTCGTCGCTCATCTTGTCAAGCTCCGCACCAGTGATCGCCCTTCCGCCACGAAGCAGACCTGCCTTTTTTGCGACGGCAACGGCAGTATTTTTGTGATCTCCGGTGATCATGACTGTACGCACGGAGGCGTTTGCACACCGACGAATCGCCGCCTTAGCCTCCTCACGAGGAGGATCGATCATGCCGGCAAGCCCGAGGAAAACGAGGTTTCCCTTCTGCGGATCAAGACTGTCGGAGCTGCACTGCGCCATCGCCAGAACCCTCAGCGCACGGTCAGCCATTTCCGACGCCTTTTTTGCGATATTCCGGCGCATTTCACTCGTCATCGGACGCTCCTCTCCTCGGGAATCGAGATAATATGCGCACCTCGGGAGGATCACCTCCTCAGCCCCCTTGAAGCAGATAAGCTTCTCCATGCTCGAACAGACCAGCACTGCCATGAAGCGGTTCTCGCTGTCGAATGGATATTCGTCGAGCTTGTTATATACCGACCCAAGCGACTCCCTCGTGATGCCAGCCTTGGCGGCGGCTATCAGCAGTGCGATTTCAGTCGGATCGCCCGTAACTTCCCAGTCACCCTTGCCGGTGATCTCACCTCGGCTGCGTGATTTCACCTGCCGTTTTGAGTGGATCGCCGCCGTCGTGCAGAGAGCTGCGCACCTGAGCATTGCCGTCAGCGACTTCTCATTCGGTGCATTCACGGCGATTTTTTCCTCGCCCTTAGCGATCCCTCCGCTGATCTTATACCCAGTTCCGCTGAGGAAATATTCCTCGCCGCCGGAAAAAATCTCCGTCACAGTCATTTTGTTCTCGGTAATAGTTCCGGTTTTGTCGGAGCATATCACCGACGTGCAGCCCAGCGTCTCGACGCTGTGGAGCTTGTTAACGAGCGCTTTCTGGCGGAGCATCCGGTTCACGGCAAGCGCAAGGGCGATCGTCACCGTCGCCGGAAGTCCCTCGGGAATCGCCGCAATCGCAATAGTTATCCCCGTCATGAGCATCGAAAAAGTGTCCTCGCCACGCAGAACTCCGGCAGCAAAAACTGCGGCGCACACGGCAATGCAGATCACCGCAACGATTTTTCCAAGCTCTGCAAGCCGCTTCTGGAGCGGAGTAAGCTCCTTTTCAATGTCGGCAAGCATCTCCGAGATCTTTCCCATCTGAGTATTTTTTCCCACTGCAATGACCTTTGCCCGACAAGTTCCCTTCGTAGCCGATGCGCCGCAATAGACGATATTCGGCTTGTTCAGGCTGTTGTCAGCGTCATCCTCGCTGCCGCTGAGCTTCTGGACTGCCATCGACTCGCCCGTGAGCATCGCTTCATCGCAGTAAAACCCTGCCGCACTCAGCACTGCTCCATCCGCCGGAATCCTGTCCCCAGCCTCGATCTCAATGATGTCATCCCTCACAAGCTGCGACGCCGGAATCTCCCTCAGCCGTCCATCACGGTAACATTTCGCCGTCGGCGCAGTCATGTTCCGCAGCGTTTCAAGCGTATGCTCCGTGCGGAATTCCTGAATAAATCCCAGTATTGCGTTCAAAAGCACGATAAGGATTATCGTCACCGCATCCGTTATCTCCCCGAGCAGCACCGATATTCCCGTCGCCGCAAGCAGGATCATCACCATTACATCCTTGAACTGACCTATAAATATCCCCGCCGCACTCGACTTTTTCCCCTGAGTCAGCACGTTTTCTCCCTCAGCCTTCAGCCTCTCTGATGCCTCCCGCTCTGTGAGTCCCATTCAATCACCCTTTCTTGTTCTTTCTCTAAAGAATATGCCACCATCAGGACAATTATGACAACCATTGTTCCACGTGGAACAATGAAGCGGTGAGGTTCAGGTAGTTTACTGGGGAAAACCTTTCTGAGGAAAGGTTCTTCCCCAGACCCCTTTCCAAAGACTT
>JBGVIW010000019.1:0-20630 GCA_045128995.1 Ruminococcus sp. | reverse complement strand
TCGAGAATTTCATTTACCGCAGTATCCATGGTCTTCGCAATCGTGCATTTTGAAACGTAGTCTCTGACATAATCAAGCATCTCATCTGAAACTGTCGGATCATAAGTAACACTGTAATTACCAAAACCTGCACTCACTTCTCCATTCCATGCACCTTCCATCTGCTCCTGATCAGCCTTGATGTGATCCTCAAAAGCGTCCTTGCGGGTGCAGAAGTTATGCTGTTTTATCTGTCGGTCGTAGCTCATGATGTAGTTCACGAACGCCCAGCCGCCTTCGGTGCAGTTTCCGCTGTTGATGACTGAATACAGCTCACCGCCCCAGACTCCTAACATTCCTGATTCATCCTCAGACGGCGGAGCAAGAAGAGTTACCCCATCCTGTCCAAGACCTGTAGCGGCAGCGAATCTTACAATATCGCTGGGACAGGAAACGCTCATGAGCGGCATCATAAGAGCCTGCTTATTTTTAACTCTGAGCATATCCTCGGTATCTGCAATCGTCCGATCCTCTTCGGTAAGGTACTCCGGACGCTCTCCTAGAATATTTACATCACGGCAGAACTCCAGAACACGAATGAATTCATCCGAATCAAAATGGCATGAAGCATTCTCATAGTCTATCCATGAGTTCAGACTGTTCCGGCACATAAATGTAAATACCTCTTCCCTTGTCTGGAAGCCCCAGTAATTTCCAAGAACCATATCCTCAGGCATATTCTCGGCAATGCTGAAAAATTCGTCATAGTTCCAGAATGTATACTCCTCGCCGACAACTTCCCTGTTGGCGTAAAAGCATTCGAGATAGAAATTGGGAATTATGCCGTAAAGACCACCCTTGTACTCCATTGCTTCGATAACATTATCCAGAATATCATCCTTCGAAAAGCCGCCGTACTGCGCCGAAAGCTCGTTCATATCGGCTAGCGCTCCCATATTTGTGAGGTCGTGCATATAGCCGATCTCGCTGTAGGCGTATACATCCGGAGCGTCTCCCGAAAGGATATCCTGCACGAGTGAGTCGTTGTCATTGAAGTCGTATGCCCTGACCTCGCCCTTGTATTCATCGTTGAAGCGTGTGAATTTTGTAACGTCGTCACGGAAGCCATCGTCCACTGAATTAGACGCTATAACAACGGTCTTCTTGTCTTCAACATAATCATCCGGACGAACAGTAAGTTTTGACATATACTGCCCGTCGTTGTCGGATCCGAGCATCAGGAACTTGCCTTTTCCTGCCGGAGAGATGTGATAGATCTCGCTGGAGATTATGTTTGAGTCAGAAAAATCAAGTATCTTAACCATCTCCCCATCCTCAGTAAGTCCCGAAAGATGCGTTGAGAAACGGAAATAGGCAATATACCCCTCACTTCCCGGGAACGGGGCTGTAAAACAGGTGGAATACTCCTCAAATGCCGTTTTTTCGATCGGAAGCGTAAGCGTAGTGCCGTCCATCCAGCCATAGTCGTTTATGCCTGTGCAGATAGTATTGCCTGCTGTATCGTTTCCAAAGAACAGAAGATCCCCATCATCCTCTACAGCCTCGATGATACTTCCGTCTGCACCGATATGCACCCATCCGTCAAAAAAGTCCAGCATATAGCCATCCTCACCGTAGGTGATAAACTGATCGACGTGCGAGGACTGAAGTGAATAATACTCATCCATTCCCTCGATCGTTATCGTATCTGTAAGCTCACCGGCTGAGGTGTAGCTGCGCACCTCAAAGGTCTTGACGGAATTTTCAGCGTAGTCATCAAAGTCAATGATTTCCGGCTTGTCGTACTCCACCGACAGCGTCAGCAGGAGAATCGTTCCATCCGGCTTGATATAGGCACAGGCAGTGTGGAGATTCTCATCCTTTATAAGAACAGTCGCCTCGCCCATGTTAAAATCAGCGTCAAGCTTCGAGAGCTTTACCTCGCCGCCTTCACCCTGATAGATCAGCATCAGCTCACCGGCTTCGGAATTCCAGCCGGTTTTCACTGCTGTTCCGAAGTCCTCCGGAAGCCTTATACGCTCCTCCTTGTACATTGTCTGAGTCACTGCTGACAGTGCAATTTTTTCCGGCTGAGAGCCGCCAGCTTCATCAGATTTTCTGCTGCACGAAACCGATGCTGCTGCAAATATCATTGCTGACCAGAACGTCATATGCCTTTTGAGATTTCCTTTCATTTCTGTTTCCTCCTTTTGATTTATAATTAAGCTATGAAACTTCAGACCAAACCTTCTATTAACTAGTGTCATGAGACGGCTAAAAAGACGAAGCTAATAAATATTTTTTTATTTTAACCTTTTCTGACGGCTTTTTCGGGAAAATATGATATATTTTCCGATTTTTTTTGCTTTACCCCTTGCAATCAGCGGAGTTATCTGCTATAATTAATTGTAATTGTGTTATTATGCACACCTGCGGCAGTCCCGATGCTTAGTTTGCGGCGGCGCTGCCTATCATTTATGAAAAGAGGAACTGTAATGCCTGCTAATATTGTTGTCGGTACTCAGTGGGGAGACGAAGGTAAAGGTAAAATTATTGACATCCTTGCTTCCCGTGCTGATGTAGTCGTTCGTTCACAGGGCGGTAATAATGCCGGTCATACTGTTGTAAACAATGGTGAAGTCTATAAGCTCCACCTCATCCCTTCCGGTATCCTTTATCCGGAGACTCTCTGCCTTATCGGTGCCGGAGTTGTTCTCGATCCTAAGGATTTTATCGGTGAGCTTGACAGCCTCGAGGCAAGAGGTATCTCTACCGCTAACCTCAAGATCGATCCTCGTGCTCATATCGTTATGCCTTGGCATATCGCTCTCGACGGTCTTTCTGAAGAATTCAGAGGCAACAGCGATATCGGTACAACTAAGAGAGGTATCGGCCCTACTTATATGGATAAGTATGAGCGCTGCGGTATCAGAATGTTCGATCTCGTGAACCCCGATGTTCTCGCTCAGAAGATCAGATCAACCGGAAATCTTAAGAATAAAATCATTACTGAAGTTTACGGCGGAGAAGCTTTCGATCTCGAAAAGGTGATCGAAGAGTATACTGCTTACGGTAAGAGAATTGCCAAGTATATGGACGATGTTTCTGTCCTCACCTTTGAGGCTTCAAAGGCTGGAAAGAATATCATGTTCGAGGGCGCTCAAGCTACTCTCCTTGATATCGACTTCGGTACATATCCCTATGTAACTTCTTCACATCCGCTTTCTGCTGGCGTTTGCGTTGGTACAGGCGTTGGCCCGAAGGTTATTACAAATATTATCGGTGTTGCTAAGGCTTATACAACCCGTGTCGGAAAGGGGCCTTTCCCGACTGAGCTTGATGACGAGATCGGCGATCAGATCAGAAATCTCGGCGGCGAGTTCGGTACAACTACTGGCAGACCAAGAAGAACCGGCTGGTTCGATGCTGTTATCGTTCGTCACTCTGTAAGAGTAAATGGACTCGACAGCCTTGCTATCAACAAGCTCGATACTCTCTCCGGTATCGGCACACTCAAGATCTGTGTTGCTTATAAGATGCCCGACGGAAGCGTTATCGAGAACTTCCCGCCTACTCTTGAGGCTCTCGATGGCTGTGAGCCTGTTTATGAGGAGTTCGAGGGCTTTGGTGAAGATATCTCAAAGTGCGCTAGCTTCGATGAGCTTCCTGAGAACTGCCGCAAGTACATCAAGCGCCTTGAGGAGCTTGTTGGCTGTCCTGTAAAGATGGTAGGTATCGGCCCTGACAGAAGCCAGATCCTTGAGAGATAAGATCTTCTGCCTGATGTTGGCTATAAATGAATAAAAATTATCCGCTTCTGAATTATTCTGAAGCGGATTTTTTGTAATTAAAAAACCCGGAAGAATCGTTCTCTTCCGGGTTTTTGCATTATTTCAGTCAGATCAATCCCATGAGGGAGTCTTTCCTGTTGCGAGGTCAGAGTAGTAGGTGAGAATAAGCGATGCGTCGAGAGCGTCGATTACTCCGTCCTCATTTACATCAGCTGCCTTCTTCTGATTATCAGTGAGTGTAGACGGCTTCTGAGTTGCAATTGCCGCATACTCTGTGAGTACCATCGATGCGTCAAGCGCATTGATATTTCCATCCTCGTCAACGTCACCCTTCACAAATGTCTCAGCGATATAGAAGGTGATCTCGGTAACGACCATCTTTCCGCCTTCGATAGCTTCTTCTGAGCGGCTTGTGAGGTCATAAGCCTCGTCGGCATCCTTCTGCTCAACGTTTACAACATAGCGATAGCCAGTCCATGAATCAGGCTCATAGTCGAGATCGGGAATGGTAATATTCTCAGTATAGGAGGATGAACCAAGCTCAAGCTCAGTATCAGTTACTGAAAAGCTGAGGGAATAGCTTCTGTCATCGTTACCCTCGAGCATGAAGATAGTCGAGGCATCGTATGTGCCGTCATAGTAAGCTGTCTTAGGGATCTCAGGAGTGCTTACAGTGATATCAACGTCAGCTGTGATATTCTCGGGGATCTCAATGATAACTGCTCCGTTCATATCAAGGTCGTTGTACTCAGTAAAAACAGGCTTAGCCTGTTCGTATGAGCCGTCTGCTGAAGCATTGATTGCTGTAAAAGATGAAACTGAAAGCGCAGCAGTGATAACTGCCGCAGTAATTCTGCTGAATTTCATAATATCTACCTCTCTTTATTATTTGTGATTGAAGTTACTGCCGTACCGTCTGAAGAAACAGCGGTGACTGTTATAACATCAATACTTGTCTGCTGTTCGTCTGATTTCGGGATATAGAGCGAAAATCCATTATCACTTACCTCGCCCTCACGTCCGAGCTTTTTGTCCTCGAAGCAGTTGAATGCCTCATAGGAGACTCCATCGGCGGTAACGATTATCGTCGTGTCTGCACCGGAGAAAAACTCCTCCGGAAGCTCTCCGCAGATGTGGATATATGATCCGCTCGCTTCGCTTATGAAGCTCACCTCAGCCCCTGTTTTTCCCTGAGGAAGCTCGCCCTCATAAACAGGTGCCGGCATCACCGGAGCATATTTCTGGAGATTTCCGAGATTTCGTTCAACTATCTCGAGGATTACCGTCATACCGTCGGTGATGGTTGCCGTACTGTATGGAACCGCACGGGAAAACTCTGCCTGAGCAAAGCTTTCAGCCATGAAAGGAATTATCGCCTCGCCGAACGAATCACGATACATCAGAAGGCTTCCCTCTGCATTTGCATTAGTAGTTCTGATGCTGATCTCATCGAAGCTGCGGAAGCGTCCGACGTAGTTGTAGGTGAAAGCATAGTCGGTGTAATACTGCGCATCCATCGGCACATCGGCAGGATAGATCATCTCTGCAAGATCGCCCGACCAGTCGATCTTTTTTGTCCACTGGGACGGCAGTTCAGTGCCGACCAGCGCATTTCTTGCTGCCAGCGCACCGATATTATTCCAGTGGGTATCGGTCTTGTGATAGAGCTGATCACCTGTGCGGGATTTTTCCTCAAGAAGCACGTCCTTAAGGCTTGTGTAGAGATATTTCTGAGACGCAGCCTGCTTCATTTCCAGTTTTTCGAGGTTGCCATTGCTGCCGGTCTGTATATAATTGTACGGCATATACTCCGGATAGATTGTGTTTTTATTCGGAGCAACAGTGAAAATAAACTCAGCGCCCTGCTTATTGCAGTAATCGCTCAGGAGCGCAAGATTGTGGTTGATATTGCTGACAGCCCTGTCGCTGAGCGTATTAGTATTCATAAAATCGTCCGCAGTAGGGGTATAATACAGCCAGCCGTCCTTTCCGACGATAACATCCTCATTCGAGGAGCTGCCCGCCACTTCTGCTCTGAGCTTTCCGTCGAGCGTTACAAGATCCTGACGAAAGGCAAAATGCTCAGAGAAGTATGTCTCGAACTCTGAGAAAAACTCAAAATTGAGCTTTCCGTCCTCATTTTTTACCTTCGGCATCTCTGCAAGCGCCCTGTTCTCGAGCGTAGAGCCAGTCTTCTGGAATGGCAGTCCAGCCAATGGAATAAGGCAAATTCCGATAAAAGCTGCGGCGTAAGCTGTGTAGAGAATATTCTTCTTTCTGTCGTTTTTCATATCCGTCCTCCTTAGAATCTGAAATAAATGAACGGATTATATGAAGCTGACGAAAGTGTTACCACGCATAGTACCAGAAGCACCAGTGATATCACGTATGAGCCTGCCTCGCCGTACATAAGAAGCTCTTTGGATCTTATACTGCTGCGGAGCTTCTGCCATACTGGCATGGAGAAAACTACTGCGAAGCAGAGCATTAAAATGAACATCGGAGTAAGCTGCTGGAGGAACAGGGCGGTCGAGTCGCCTGAGCCGGACATCGGGTTGAACATATTTCCGATGAAGGCACACGCATCCGCCAGCGTCTCTGCTCTGAAGAACACGAATGCTACCGTCACGACCAGCATTGTATAAATATGCCGCAGCGGCTTGAAGAGCTTGTCGGTGTTGATGATCTTATATGACTCGAGCATCATGAATCCGCCGTGAAGCAGTCCCCAGACGATGAAGTTAAGACTTGCGCCGTGCCAGAGTCCGGTGCAGAAGAACACCGCCAGCTTATTTAGCGCAGTGCGCAGCTTTCCCTTGCGGTTGCCGCCGAGAGGAATGTAGAGATACTCCTTGAACCATGTCGACACCGAGATATGCCATCTGCGCCAGAAATCCTGCATACTGTCGGCAGTGTATGGATAGTTGAAATTCTCCTTGAATTCAAAACCGAACATTTTGCCGAGTCCTATCGCCATGTCGCTGTAGCCGCTGAAATCAAAGTATATCTGGAAAAGATACGCCAGCGCTCCCAGCCATGCAAGCGGCATTGAGAGCTGCGAGCTGTCCAGTCCGTAGACATAATCCGCAGCAACTGCCATTGTATTTGCGATGAGCAGCTTTTTTGAAAGTCCGGTAATAAACCTGCGGATTCCATGAGCTGTCATCTCAGGAGTAGTCCGGCGGTGATCGATCTGATCGGCGAAATCGTAATATTTAACGATCGGCCCGGCGACAAGCTGCGGGAAGAAGGTTATGTATAGCGCAACTTTGTAAAGATTGCGCTGGATATATTTCGGATCCTTGTAGGCATCGATGACATAAGACATCGCCTGGAAAGTGTAGAAAGAGATTCCGATCGGCAGTGCGATCTGCGGAACGGGCATATCGACACCAGGGATGAGGTTTATCATGTCAGCCGCAAAGCCGGCGTATTTGAACACTCCCAGCATCAGCAGATTTGCCGCTACGCTTACTGCAAGGACAGCCTTTCTGCACCTATTTTCCGGCTTCATTGCAAGTCCGAACAGGTAGTTCATGATTATCGAAATGAGCATCAGGACGACTGTCTTCGGCTCGCCGAAGGTGTAGAAAAAGACGCTGAACACGAGAAGCAGGACATTTTTTGCCGTAATACCGGGAATGATGCGGTATAGGATATATACCGCAGTAAGGAATATAAATAAGAATACAGGACTGCTGAATACCAAAACAGTTCCTCCTTAATTATACTTCGCCGTAATAATTAATCGATGTAACAGTTCCGCCTGAGGTCTGGATGTAGAGATATGCAGAACCTGAGCCATAGCAGTATAATCCGCCGCCGCAGTCAGTTCCCTCACCGTATATTGCAACGCAGTCAGCGTAGCTCATGCCTACAGCAAGACCTCTGCTTGTGGGATAAGAACCGCTTGTAATCGTAATATCATAGAGGATCTCACTTCCGCCCTCAATATATACGCTTACAGCAATACCGCCGTAATGATATACCTTCATATCTGCACCATTGCTGAGGCATCCCTGTGCTTCCTCAACACTTGAGGGCGCACCGAGTGCAGAAATAAGACCTGCCGCATCGTAGAAAAGCGTACCATTTCCTCCGCCGTATGAGAAAGTAAGGTCATTTCCTGAGAATGAACCTACGGCTGCGGGAGCTTCTGTAGGAGCTTCAGTAGGCGCCGCTGTTTCGGGAGCTGCGGTTTCAGGTTCAGCTGCCGGAGCGTCAGTTTCAGGTTCTTCTTCCTCCACCTCAGCTTCGGTAGTCTCCTCCTCTGTAGCTTCATCTGTTGTAGGAGCTTCAGTTGTGGCAGCTTCAGTTGTAGTGACAGCTTCAGTAGTCTCCTCAGTAGTTGTGACAGCCTCAGTCGAAACCTCGGTAGTTCCAGCGGAGTTCTCATCAAGAGACTCAACAGTTCCGCATGAAGTTACTGATGCTGCACACATTGCAGCAAGGAGAAGTGCTGTAATAATTTTATTTTTCATTTTAGTCATTTCCTTTCGTTATTTATATTCAGGGTATAAATACATTTTCCATGTGTAATTCTGAGATTCGAGATAATCATCTGTTACATCAGCATATCCGTTGCAGGTATCGTAGTTTGTCCACACTCCGTCAACAAGTATCTGGTTCCAGTAGTGATCACCATCACTTCGCCCTGTACCGTAGACAACTCTTGTCTCATATCCAGCCTGACGGAAAAGCACGTCAGTCACGGCTGCAAAATAGTAGCACTCTACAAATCGGTTATCCATTGCGTAGTCAGCAAAGTAGCTCCAGCCGACCGACTCGATCTCCTCGAGCGTCTTAGTCTCCTCGATATACTTGTACTTATTATTGCTTCTTACGTAATTGAATATATCCTGAGCACTTGTGCCGATGGAAGCGATGATCTCGTCGGCTCTTTTTTCTACAGCTGAGCTTCCTTCAGATAGCTTAACATTACCGCATGAAGCAACTGAAACTGTACACATTGCAGCTATGAGGAGTGCTGTAATAGATTTGCTTTTCAAATTAGTTATTCTTTTCATCACTTATACTCAGGATAAACATACATTTTCCATGTATAATTCTGAGACTTGAGATAATCATCTGTAACATCGGCATATCCGTTGCAGGTATCGTAGTTTGTCCACACTCCGTCAACAAGTATCTGGTTCCAGTAGTGATCGCCATCGCCTCGCCCTGTACCGTAGACAACTCTTGTCTCGTATCCAGCCTGACGGAAAATTACGTCAGTTACAGCTGCAAAATAGTAGCACACTACAAAGCGGTTATCCATTGCATAGTCAGCAAAGTAACTCCAGCCAACCGACTCGATCTCCTCGAGCGTCTTAGTTTCCTCTATATACTTATACTTGTTATGACTTCTGACATAATTGAAGATATTCTGAGCACTTGTGCCGATGGAAGCGATGATTTCGTCGGCTCTTTTCTCTACAGCTGAGAGCTTCACAGCAACGCCGTCAGGGCCGATCTGATAGCCGTCGACCTCAGTGTCAAACGCCATAAGTCCTGATTCGGGATAGAAATAGTAATTCGCACCTTCGATCGTCTGCCATCCGGTTAACATTCTTCCCTCTGAATCGAAGAAATATTTTCCGCCGTTTACATTCTGCTGCCAGCCTGTTACGGCTGCGCCGTCGGGACTGAAGTAATATGTAAAGCTTCCGCTGGCGTACCAGCCTGTGAGCATTGAGCCATCCTCGCCAAAGGCATAGGTCTTGCCGTCGATCACGATAAGTCCCTTTGCGAGCTGTCCGCCGGAGATGAAGTAATATTTAAGACCATCGATCTCCTGCCAGCCGGATGCCATTTTTCCGTCAGTTCCGAAGTAGTATGTAGCTCCGTCGACCTCGACCCAGCCTGTCTGCATAACGCCCTTGGCATTAAAATAATACTTGCCGCCGCTGATATTCACAAGTCCTACCGCAGCAGTTCCGTCGTCAAAGTAGTAATGCTTTCCGCCGTTGAAATTCTGCCAGCCGGTCATCATGTAGCCATAGACTTCATTGAAAATATACTCCACGCCGTCGATTGCGATAATACCAGTACATTTTCCGTCCTCTTCGGTTGCGTAGTAGAGTTTTCCGGAGTATTCGATAATTCCTGTAACCATCTCGCCTGTTGCGGGATCGTAGTAATAACGCTTGCCGTTATAGGTTCTCCAGCCGGTCTTGAGCACGCCGTTTGAAGCGAAAACATACGGTACTCCGTCGATCTCGGCAGGCTTATTTATGAGCTTTCCATCCTCGCCTGCGCAGTAGAATCTGTCGTCAAGCTCGATGAAAACGTTGCCCTTGTACATAAGACCGTACTCATCGAAGATATAGCAGCTGCCGTCGGAATCAGCAAAATAACCTGTACGCTTTCCCTCGGACTGAGAAACGTAGTAATTATTGCCGTTATACTCTACCCAGCCGTACTGAGCCTTTCCTGTTTCGGGATCGAAGTAGTAACGCTTGCCGTCGATAGTACGCCAGCCAGTTTTGAGGACTCCGTTCGGAGCAAAGACATATTTCTGACCTTCAACCTCGCATATTCCTGTAACCGGAGTACCGTTCTCGCTGTAATAATAGATCCTGCCTTTCTCATCAGTCACCCAGCCGGTGATCAGGCTCTGATCGGTTGTCGTAGTAGTTGTCGGCTCGGGAGCAGTGGATGCTGTCGTAGTAGTTGTTGTAGATGTTCTGAGGTCAGCATAAGTCACAGGTGTGGTTGTCGTTGTAACTGCAGCAGCATCATCCGCTGCCGTTGTCGTAGTAGACGTTACAGGTTCAGCACTCGTAACTGTAGTTGTAGTTGTAGTTGTGGTTGCAGCAACAGCCTCGGGCTGGTCTGTGTCAATATCAATATCTGTCTCTGTAAAAACTGTCTCATAGCTTGTCTCCGCATCGCTGCTTTCGGCAGCATAGGAAGCCAGTGTTGCGAATGAGCCTGCACTGATCATCTCTACTGAAGCGATAACAGAGCAGAGCAGGGCTTTGAATTTTCTGTTCATAGTCATCTCCAATCAATTTGCCGTCTTAACGGCGGCGGCAGCCGTATTAGATGTTTGTGATCTGCGTAAGAAAGAATCTGAAAAATCATACACACTATTTATTATAACAAATTCTTCATCCCCATGCAACAGCTTTTTCCAATTTACCTCAAAAATTTCCCCTACTATTAGCGCATGAAAATGTGCAATTTGTGCATTTTCAAAGCAATGGGCAATACAAAAAATACTTTTTGGCACCTCTGGCTGTGCCATACATAAGCAAAAACTCCCGGCGAACCGGGAGCTTGGATAATTTACTGCTGTTCAAAATGCTGAGCTACGAGCCTGAGCTGGTCGATAATCGGAAGATGCTGAGGACAGACCTCCTCGCACTGACCGCACTCCACGCATTCGCTTGCTTTTCCGAAGGTTTTTGTGAGATTGTCGTAATATGTAGCCTGAGGCGTCCAGCCCTTCTCCTTAATTTCCTGCATATCAGCGTTGTAAAGCGAGAAATACTTCGGGATCTGGATATTCATCGGACAGCCCTCTGTACAGTACGAGCAGCCTGTGCAGGGCACGGCTATATTGGAATTTATCATCTCTGCCGCACGCATTACTGTGTCAGTCTCCTTCTGAGTCAGCGGAACAAAATCTGCCATGTAGCTGGTGTTGTCGAGGAGCTGTTCCATATTGCTCATTCCGCTGAGAACCATAAACACATTGTCGAGTCCTGCGGCAAATCTTATTGCCCATGACGGTACGGACATCTCGGGCTGATATGATTTGAAAAGCTTCTCCACTGCCTGAGGCACCTGCGCAAGAGTTCCACCCTTTACAGGCTCCATGATGATTACCTGCTTGCCGTGCTTTACAGCCGTCTCCCAGCATTTTCGAGACTGGATGCCTTCGTTTTCCCAGTCGAGGTAGTTTATCTGAAGCTGCACGAATTCCATCTCCGGATGCTCAGTCAGAACTTTATCAAGCACCTCCGCAGTATCGTGGAACGAGAAGCCTGCCTTCCTCACAAGTCCCTGACGTTTTTTCTCTTGGATCCAGCTGAAGCAGTCGTATTTCTTGTAAAGCTCATAATGCTCCGCACCGATATCATGCAGGAGATAATAGTCAAAAAATCCCGCACCAGTTTTCTCGAGCTGTTCATTGAAGATCCTGTCACGATCCTCGAGTGACTTCACAAATCCGACGTGAAGCTTTGTAGCAAGCGTATAGCTGTCTCTGGGATAACGGTCAACAAGAACCTCTTTTGTTGCATTTTCGCTCCTGAAGCCGCAGTACATCCATGCTGTGTCAAAGTAGGTGAATCCACGCTCGAGGAAGATATCCACCATTTTTTTAGTCTGCTCGATGTCAATACTTGTGGGATCGTTAGCATCAAGCAGCGGCAGTCTCATAAGACCAAAGCCTAATTTTTTTGCATCCATACAATTTCTCCTTATACTTCAGATTTCTCTATTTCACGCAGAACAGCTTCTGCGCATTTTATTCCGTCTACTGCCGCAGATACGATTCCTCCGGCATATCCTGCACCCTCGCCGCATGGGAAAAGTCCGCCGAGAGATACCGACTGAAGATCCTCTCGCCTGTTGATGCGCACCGGAGAGGAACTTCGGCTCTCGATTCCGGTGAGGACTGCATCGGGCGAGTCAAAGCCTCTTATCTTCTTTCCCATTTCACGCAGCCCAAGCCTCAGCGACTGGCACACATAATCCGGAAGATATTCCTCCGGCGAAGCTTTTTTCACTCCCGGACGGTATGACGGCACGACCTTTCCGAAATCTCTTCCGTTCGTATCTCCGAGAAATTCCCCGACAGTCATCGCCGGAGCGCAGTAATCCCCTCCTCCGGCAGAAAAAGCCCGCTCTTCCAGCTCACGCTGGAAGTACATTCCAGCGAGCGGATGACTGCTTCCGTAGTCGTCAGTATTTATCCCGACAAGGAGCGCACTGTTGGAATTATCCGCATCACGGGCAAAACAGCTCATTCCATTTACAGCAAGGCGATTTTCCTCCGATGAAGCTGCCACAACGTACCCTCCCGGACACATACAGAAGGTATAGAGCGTGCGCCCGTTTTCAAGATGCACCGCCAGCTTGTAGTCTGCCGCTTTTAGTGCCCTGTGACCGGCAAAATCGCCGTACATAGCCTTATCTATGTCAGTGCGAAGATGCTCTATACGCACGCCGACTGAGAAATTTTTCTGTGAAAGCTCAAGCTGTTTCTCGTGCAGAAGCTCAAAAACATCCCTTGCGCTGTGACCAGTTGCAAGGATAACGCTGCTGGTTTTTATGTCATGCTCGATACCGCCGGAGAGGTATTTGACACCTGTAATGCAGCCATTTTCCTCGGTATATCCGCAGAAACGACTATTGAACCTTACCTCTCCGCCAAGTGATATAATATGCTCACGCAGGTTTTTTACGACATCTCTCAGTATATCAGTTCCGATGTGAGGCTTCGCAAGGTATAGAATTTCCTCCGGCGCACCAAATCTGACGAGCTGCTGGAAAACGAATCCCAGACGATGATCCTTGATTCCAGTAGTGAGCTTTCCGTCGGAAAAAGTACCAGCACCGCCCTCACCGAACTGGATGTTGCACTCCGTATCAAGCACGCCGCTGTTCTGGAACTGCTCGACTGCCCTGCATCGTGAATCCACGTCGCCGCCTCGCTCGAGGATAATGGGCTTTGCTCCGCTCTCGGCAAGAACCAGTCCCGCAAACATTCCCGCAGGCCCGAAGCCCACGATCACCGGACGCTCCTGAGGAGTCCGGATCCGGCTTATCCTGTAAGGCTGATCCTCGACCCTGACCGCACCCTTCACACTTTTCAGGAGCTTTCCCTCGCCATCAGCTTCAACATCAAGCGAAATTATAAAATGAACATCACTTTTCCTACGTGCGTCGACTGATTTTTTCGCCAGACGTACACTGCGGATGCTGCGCTCGCTTAGCCTGAATTTTCCGGCACAAAAGGATTTCAGTTCAGTAAAATCGAAATTCAGCGGTACTTTTATATTGTTGATCCTAACCATTTTTAGCTCCCTTTTTTAGTGATGCTGCACAATTTCTGCCTGCTGCAATACCAGATGACCACGCCCATTCAAGATTATATCCACCGCAGTCACCATCAATATCAAGTATTTCTCCGGCGATATATAATCCCTTATCTATCTTTGACTCCAAGCAAACATCCACGCAGCTTCCGTGTATACCGCCAGCTGTGACCTGTGCATTCTGCCACGATGATGCGCCGGAAACCTCGAATTCAAGGGATTTTATAGTCTGCGCCAGCCTGCATATCTCACCGTATTTCAGTGTCGAAATTGCATCCGTAAGCGGACGCCCCAGTGCTCTTTTCACGAGATATACCGCAAGATTTTTTGAAAACATTCCAGTAAGAAGCTCCTCCAGCGGCAGCTCATAGCGCATTGCCTGCACTCCGAAGAGGTACTCCTCGAGCTTTTTCACGCTGAATTCCGGCGCAAGATCAGCTCTGAGCGTCAGACATCCCTCGTACTCGCTGAGAAGATACGCCAGATTGAACACACATATTCCCGATATGGTGTTCTCTGTAAACTGGATCTCGCCGCACTCCTCACGTAGGATTTTTCCGCCTGAAGCTGCGGCTATCCTGCCCTTCACACGGACTCCCTTCAGTCCCTTTATGCTGTCAGCCTTAACCCTCAGCGGAGCTACTGCAGGGCAGATTTTTGACGTTTTATAACCTTTTTCACGAAGCATCCGCATAATGCTGCCGTCCGTTCCGAACGATGGCGCAGCATAGCCTCCGGCTGCAATTATAACTCTCCGGCACTCGATCATGCCATCATCCGAGCGCACCAAAAACCGCTCGCCGTTTTTGTCTACCGATTTCACATCAAATCCGCAAAGCTCCTCGCCTCCGAGCATTTTCAGCCGCAGCCTGAGGGCATTCAGAACTGTAGCGGCGCTATTGCTGTAGGGATACACTCTCCCCTGCTCATCTGACGTACAAAGCACCTCCAGTCCGCCAAAAAACTCCTCTGCCGAGGGAGTGTGTCGGATTATATCCAGAAAATTCGCAACTGAGCTTCTATAATTCTCTCGGGTAATCTTCCTGTTGCCGAGGTTGCATCTTCCGTTTCCTGTTGCAAGAATTTTTTTGCCAGTCCTTTGCAGGCGTTCAGCAATGATTATTCTGAGCGACGCATCGCACTCCAGAGCACTGATTGCAGCAGCCAGACCTGACGCACCTCCGCCGATGATCGCAATATCCGCTGTATATTTATTTTTCACAAATTTCACCCGCACTTGTTTTTCTTTTAGTATAGTATACCACATTTCCATCCTCTTGTAAAGGAATAAGCCCAAAAACAAAGGCAGGGTCACCCCTGCCTTATAATTTTAATGATTTACTGAGCTGTCAGCTCATTGTACATCTCGATATAGAGGTCTGCCGATGCCGACCAGCTGTAGTCGCACTCCATTGCACGCTTAACAAGCTTTTTCCACTCGGCATTATCCTCATAGACAGCCTTTGCACGTTTTACTGCATCGAGCATATCATTTGCGTTATATGTTTTGAAAGTGAAACCGTTGCCGTTTTCGCCGCCGTTGTCACGAACTGAGTCACGGAGTCCGCCTGTTTCACGCACGATCGGAGCTGTTCCATAGCGCATTGAGATCATCTGTGCGAGTCCGCAAGGCTCACTCTGTGACGGCATAAGGAACATATCAGCTCCGGCATAGATTTTTCTTGAAAGCTCAGGCACAAAGCCGAGTGTAACCGAAACCTTTCCGGGATATCTTGCTGCCATTTCACGGAAGAAGTCCTCGTAGATACGTTCTCCGCTTCCTAGAACTGCAAATTTAATACCCATGCCGACCATTTCCTCGAACACACAGCGGATGAGGTCGATTCCCTTATGACCGACAAATCGGGTAACGATACCGATGAGCGGTGAACCGTCGTTCTCGAGTCCAAGCTCCTGCATGAGGGCTTTTTTACAAGCTGTCTTACCCGAGAGCTTCTTCGCAGTGAAGTTTGAAGCAATGAGCGTATCAGTTGCCGGATCGAGGGTTTCGACATCGATTCCGTTGAGGATTCCTCTGAGTTTGTATTGTTTTGTTACAAGTATCCTGTCAAGCCCATGCGCATACCATGGATCAAGTATCTCCCAAGCATAGCTAGGACTTACGGTTGTGATCATGTCAGCAGTCTCGAACGCACCCTTCATCATATTGATGTAGCCGTCGTATTCAAGCAGATTGCCGTGATACAGCGGAATTCCCATCAGCTCATTCAGTACCTCTCTGCCATAGCGTCCCTGGTACTCGATATTGTGGATGGTGAATACATTTTTTATCTGATCATAGCCCTGCTGGTACTTGTAATAGACGTTATAATACACCGGAATAAGCGCAGTCTGCCAGTCATTTGCGTTGATGACATCTGGCTTAAAGTCGATATATCTCAGCATCTCCAGCACTGCTCTTGAGAAAAACACAAATCTTTCGCAGTCGTCATAGAAGCCATAAAGTCCGTCACGGGCGAAATAGTACTCGTTATCGATGAAATAGTACACGATACCATTTTTCTCAGCGGTAAAGATTCCGCAATACTGCTTACGCCATGAGACATCGACTGTAATATTCGTGACGAAGGTCATTTCAGCTCTCAGCTCCTCACTGATCGCCTTATAAAGCGGCATAACAATGCGGCAGTCATGACCCTTGCTGCTGATTGCCTTCGGGAGTGAGCCTACCACATCGGCAAGTCCGCCTGTAGCCGCATACGGAAGCGCTTCGCTTGCCGCAAATAGAATATTCATAAGCTACCTCCGCTGAATTTAAATTTTGCCGTTTTTGCCAATATACAGCGGATATGACTCTGAACCTGTCAGCACCTTTTCGTTGCTTATCTCAACATTTTTATCTGTAATAACTGAGGTCACGCTGCACTTGCTTCCAACCTCAGTTTTCTGAAGGAGAACGCAGTTCTTTACAACTGAATCCTTACCAACCTTTACGCCTCTGAAGAGGATAGAATTTTCAACTGTACCCTCGATAACGCATCCATCAGCGATAAGTGAGTTCTTGATATTTGACTCAAGACCGTACTTTACAGGACCATTGTCACCAACCTTTGTATAGATAGGCATATCCTTAGTAAAGAGGGCATTTCTCTTTTCGCTGTCAAGGAGCATCATATTTGCCTGATAGTAGCTCTGAACGCTGTCGATCTTAGTAAAGAATCCATCGTGCTCATAGCCCACGATCTTATACTCATCCTTCTTAGCCTGAAGAACGTCTCTTGTGAGACTGTAGAGGTTACGGCTTCTTGCGTCAGAAACGATCTTCTTGAGGAATTCTGTGCTCATGATGAACATATTCAGGCAGATATTGCATTCGCCGGAGATCTGCGGATCATAGAGAACGTCCTTAACTCTGTCTCCGTCAAGCTCGAGGATAGTAGTGCGCTTGTTCTTTTCGCAGTCATAAAGCCCCTTACCGTATACGCAGGTGATGTCAGCTTCAGAAGCGATATGCTTTTCGATAACCTGCTCAAAATTGATAGAGGTAACGATATCGCAGTCTGAGAGAACGACATATTCTGCTGAGGAATGGCCTACGAAGCTCCACACATTGCTGAGAGCATCGAGTCTGCCCTTATAGATTCCGCCTGTCTGGCTGTAAGGCGGAAGAAGATGGAGTCCGCCCTTTTTACGTGCGAGATCCCACTCTCTGCCTGAGCCGAGGTGATCGAGGAGCGAGCCATAATTTGACTTTGTGATAACTCCGACCTCAGTGATACCGGAATTCACCATATTTGAAAGCGGAAAATCGATAAGACGATAACGTCCGCCGTAGAGGATCGAACCCATTGTTCTGTGCTTAGTAAGCTCGGCAACTGAATCGTCGTGCATACTAGCAAAAATCAAACCTAAAACACTGTAATTTATACTCATTATATGTAGCCCTCCTTAGATATTATCAGCGATGATCTGCTTCGGCTCTACAACCTTATTTTCAGAAACTGTAACGTTATGGCCTACAACAGCGATTCCCCAATTGTCTCTGTCGGAGATATTAACGGGACTTGTGCCGATCTTAGCGCCGCTTTCGATCACGCAGTCCTCGCCAACGATGGCATACTCTACGACTGCGCCTGACTTGATAACGGTACCGGGCATAATGATGCTGTAATTAACAGTTGCACCCGGCTCGATAGTTACGCCGGAGAATACGATTGAGAAGTCAACAGTACCGTCAACACTGCTTCCCTCAGAGATCATCGAGTTCTCGATATTAGCGTTATCGCCGATATACTGCGGAGGCATATTTTCATTTCTTGCATAGATCTTCCAGCTAGGATCATAGAGATCAAGCGGTACGCTTGGGCTGAGAAGGTCGAGATTAGCCTCCCAGAGTGAATCGAGAGTACCAACATCCTTCCAGTAGCCCTCGAACTCATAAGCAAACAGACGCTGATCGTCACGAAGCATAGAAGTAATGATATCCTTACCGAAGTCCTTTGACCAGCTTTCGCCTCTTTCACGCTTAGCATTAGCGTCATTCTCATTCTCGATGAGGTACTTGCGGAGCTTATCCCAGCTGAACACATAGATACCCATTGAAGCGAGAGTAGACTTAGGCTCCTTTGGCTTTTCAACGAAGTCGATAACCTTATTATTCTCATCACAGATCATGATACCGAAGCGTGACGCCTCAGCCTTAGGAACGTCGATTACAGAGATTGTGCAGTCAGCGTTATTAGCAATATGGAAATCGACCATCTTTGAGTAGTCCATCTTATAGATATGGTCGCCGCCGAGAACAACGACATACTCAGGGTCATATCTTTCGATGAACCGCATATTCTGATAGATAGCGTTAGCTGTTCCCTCGTACCAAGAAGCACCTGACTGAGTCTCGTAAGGCGGGAGAACATGAACTCCGCCGTTCATTTTATCGAGATCCCAAGGCTCGCCGTTGCCGATATACTCATTGAGCACGAGCGGCTGATACTGGGTCAGAACTCCGACTGTATCGATTCCTGAGTTTGTGCAGTTAGAGAGGGGAAAATCGATAAGTCTGTACTTTCCGCCGTAGGGCACTGCTGGCTTTGCGACATTTTTTGTCAATGCATAAAGTCTGCTGCCCTGACCGCCTGCAAGGAGCATTGCAACGCATTTCTTTTTTATAAACATATTATTCCTCCTATAAAGTTTGGTATATATGATAGTAAAAAATATTATCCGATCACTTATCAGTCTTCTTTTTTGAAGCAGTTTTCTTTGCCGGAGTCTTTTTTGGCTCAGCCGGAGCATCTTCCTTAGGCGTTCTCTTCTTGATCGGAGCAAACTTAAGGTAGATCACTGACAGCGGAGCGAGCGTCATTGAGATACTGTCATCGAATCCATGCATTGCATAGCGCTTTGTACGGAAGGATTTTTCAGTAACTCCAGTACCGCCGAACTCCTCAGCATCCGTATTGAACACGAGCTTATATCTACCCTTCTGGGGCACACCGATCCTGTAATCCTGACGCTCTACCGGCACAAAGTTGCACACAGCGATGATCTCGTCGCCGTTATCGTCGATACGTCTGAAGGCGATAACGCTCTGCTTATAGTCGTCATTCGAGATCCAGCTAAAGCCATTCCACGAGTCGTCATTCTCCCACATCGGTGAATTCTCGAGGTAGAACTTATTGAGCTTTTCGGAGAATTTGAGCATCTGTCTGTGAGAATCGAAATCCATGAGGTTCCAATCGAGCTGGGTCTGGTAATTCCACTCGTTCATCTGAGCAAACTCCTGTCCCATAAAGAGAAGCTTCTTTCCGGGGTGAGCAGCCATATACGCAAGAAAAGCACGGTATGAACTGAATTTCTGCTCATACGTACCGGGCATTTTATTGATCATCGAGCATTTTCCGTGAACGACCTCATCGTGTGAGATAGGGAGAACGTAGTTCTCGGAGAAGCAGTAGAAGAATGAGAACGTCAGCTTATCGTGATTGAATGCACGGTAGATCGGGTCGAGTGACATATATGAGAGCATATCGTTCATCCAGCCCATATTCCACTTGAAGTTAAATCCGAGTCCGCCGATATCGGTAGGCTTTGTAACGAGCGGCCATGCAGTTGACTCCTCAGCGATCATGAGGGCATCAGGATGCTTTGAGAAAACAGCCTCATTGAGGTTCTTGAGGAACTGAACTGCCTCGAGGTTCTCGTTTCCGCCGTATATATTAGCGCACCACTCGCCGTCACGGCGGTCGTAATCGAGATAGAGCATGGACGCAACTGCATCAACACGAAGTCCATCAACATGGAACTCATCGAACCAGTAGCAGGCACTGGAGATCAGGAATGAGCATACCTCAGCTTTTCCGTAGTCAAATACATGAGTTCCCCAAGCCTTATGTTCACGCTTGCGCTCGTCAGTGTATTCATAGCACCATGTACCGTCGAACTGATAAAGTCCAGATGCATCCTTCGGGAAGTGAGCCGGCACCCAGTCAAGGATCACGCCGATTCCGGCTTCATGGAACATATCTATCATCTTTTTGAAGTCATCCGGAGTACCGTATCGTGAGGTCGGAGCGAAGTATCCGGACACCTGATATCCCCATGAGCCGTCGAAAGGATACTCCGTAAGCGGCATAAACTCGACATGAGTATAAGACATCTTCTTAAGGTAAGGGATGATCTCCTCTGCAAAAGAAACGTAGTCGATAAAGTCATCGTTCTCACGCTTTTTCCATGAACCAAGATGAACCTCATAGACGTTCACAGGACTTTTGTAGACTACTTTTTTCTTTTTATCCTCAAACCATTTCTTATCGTTCCATTTATAGCTGCTCTCATAGATTTTTGAAGC
>JBGVIW010000018.1:0-3132 GCA_045128995.1 Ruminococcus sp. | reverse complement strand
GCCGAAGTTATACTCAGTGATTCCAAGCTTTGTGCCAGGGTAGTACTTATCAATTGACTTCTGGATCGTCGGAAGGATCGGGATATTCTCCTGACACCACTGACCTATCCAGCTGTTTTCAACAAAGCCTTCCTCATAAAGTGTACGCACCGACTGAAGTCTGTCCTCAACACCGACTCTTGAGGATTCTGAATAGTAGTGAATATCAAGTACATCCAGCAGTCTTACTCCTGCCTCGTCGGAAGCTTTTTTCATCTGATCAAGATAGCAGTCGAGATACCAGTGATAGCCGTTTTCAGCCTTTATCGTCTCCCACTCATTGCTGTTTTCATCATCATCAAGATGATCGTATGCTGTATAGCCATAAAGTGCAGGGCCGAATATCTCAGCATTCGGATCGAGCTTCTTTACTGCCTTAGCCATTTCGACTGATTTATCTCGAAGCTCAGCAATCGTTGTAGAGCCTGGATGGATACGGCTATGGGTATTGCCCCAGAGAACAGGCTCGTTATCAAGGCTGTAGCCCTGAATTCCGGTAGCTGAGGTGGAGTCTCCAAGCTTGTTGATGATGTAATTTACATATTCATCCATGTACACCTTTCCATCATCAAGATCAGGAGTCTCAGCAAAATCACTGCCCTTTGTAAGAACTACTTCATTCCAGCGGTCTGAGGGAGCTGCCTCCTCCTCGGTAACAGTACCATTCTTATCAGCGGCAACATATCCGGCAAGCTGAAGTGTGGTCAGCTTATAATCAAAGCCATAGGTCTGAGCTTCCTTTGAAAGCACCTGAGCGCAGTCAGCTGGATCCTCAGAATTTGAAAGGTTATTATCCGAGCTGTATTTCCAGTCAGATCCGGCATTTGACGCATTATTCTCCCAGTTATATGCAGTCATTCTGTTTCCGCCCTGACGCACAGCATTTACTTTTACCTGTGTATAATTGCTCTGATTTCCGTACTGGTTGATTCCGTAGATATAGGGGCTGATCGCCTTTGTCTCAGCTCCGAGATCGATATTGATATTCATATCATAACTTGCCTCAGCATTAACGCTGCCGAAGGGTCCGGATACTGCCGCAGCCATAACTGTTAAGGCTGCAAGCAGAGGTTTTACTCTTTTCATTTCAGATTACTCCTCTTCAGATAATTTTTCATTAACGACCGCTGGTTCATCCCAGAAGGATGCCTGCGGAACTGGTCTTGTGTTATTTGTTTCAGGTACACGAAATGCGCCTCTCTGCCATGTATCAACATACAGGTCATGAAACTGGATATAGCGTGTCAGCGATTCTGCAAGCGCAAGCAGACACGTTAGCGGTGTGCTGTTGCCATATCCATATATAATAGGCGGATCGTCAGATATATCGGCTGTTACTCTCCATACGAAACCTAGTCGATCAAGTCCGTCCATAACCTTCTGAACCTTTTCTATTGGAAGAGAAAGCTGCTTAGCCATATACTCAGCAGACTGCATTCTGTTGCGGTATCCGCTTCCGAGATAATGGATTATTGTGATCGCCTCCTTATCTGCAAGCGTCTCAAAAAGATGAACCATTCCATCCGAAGCCCTCGTATAGGCGTTAACGCCATTTTCTGGTATCTTCAGAAAGCAGAAATACTTCAGATCTTCATTAAGACGGGCTATAGCACATTCATAATCTGATCTGAGTTCAGCATAAGTCTCAAGCTCAAGGTTTTCAGGATAGGTCTGTTTTGAGAGTTTATAATCATGATACGCCGTAAGAGCGGCATAAAAAAGCTTCATGACTAAATCAGCACGTTCTTTCACGGGTGTCTGACGGATCTTATCGGCAATAAGCTGTTCAAGATCAGGCTCGGGCTTTTCTTGTACGAGTCCGAACAGCACGTCGATCGATACTCCAAGGATCTGAGCAAGCCTTGGTAGAAATTCCGAATCAGGGAGACTGCCGTTTTCCCATTTTGAAACTGCCTGTGGAGTGACATTGAGCTTTTTAGCAAGCTGTCCCTGAGTCATTCCGCAGCGTTTTCTGAATTTTGTAAGATTCTGACTGAATTGCAATTCCATATTTACTACACCTCAAAAATCAACAAGTGATTGTATTGCGGAGAGAGGATTCCGGATTTTCCTCTGTTATCCTTATTTTAGCACAATTCTTCGTTGTTTTCAAGCAATCTTAATTTTGCATAAAACAACGATTCGTTGATTCGGTAAACTCAGGACAAAAAATTCAACCTCAAATACAAAAAGGCAGCATCCTTAAAAGAATGCTGCCTGTCTGATTTCAAACTATGAATCTTCGGTTTCAAGAAACATGAGCAGTACTTTGTACTGATATATATTCCGCTGAAACGTATCCCGTTCCACCGGGGAACTCGATTATGTACCATCCATTCTGCTCACCCAGAATCACAACGGTACTGCCCTTAGCAACTGTGCCGATCTTTTCAAAGTCAACTGACGGTCCCGAGCGTACATTGAGATCATCATCCTGTGTTATTACACGTCCCGTAACAGGATAAGCTGCCGGTGCCTGAGTGGGAGCTTCTGCTTCTGGCTCTACGTATGATGCCGGAGGCTCGGCATTAAGCGCTGCATTTATAACATCCGGATTCATTGAATAACGTCTTCCTGCCCATCTCAATTCTGGATCTCCGAAATACGGTGATACCTTGGATTGGAAATCATTTTGAGTTACGATATTGTCATTCACTTTAAACTCATATTCAGCTTCACTCATAACAGCACCGGTATTATCAAATGCAGTCATGACAGTCTGAATCGCACCATCTTTGATCTCAGCGACAAAATAAGTTGAATATCCCTGATTAACGTCTGCAACCATGATATCACCGTCGTATTTAACGTAACCGATCTCACCATAAACGCCATAATTTCCAAGCTCAACGCAGCTGCCGTTATACATAGTATAAATATTGCATCCGGCAACGTGTGCAAGACCTTCCGAAACAACAAGCTCAGGTATATTATCATCATCGATAAAAACCAGATCAAACGCTATATCCGGATAATCAAAGCTAGCAAGAATATTCTTGTATTCAGTTCGCCATGCAGAGTTATCCGGTTCTGTAGCCGGAGGTTCAGTCTCAGGCGCTTCAGTTACAGGAGGTTCGGTTGCAGCAGGTTCAT
>JBGVIW010000017.1:0-3506 GCA_045128995.1 Ruminococcus sp. | reverse complement strand
TATTGCTGTCGTCGGGTTTGATGCTACGATCGAATCATATAATCTGCCGCTCTCTATTACAAGCTGCAAGCGCCAGAACTACCAGCTCGGCGCTGAAGCTTTCAGACGCCTTTACAGGATAATTACCGGAAGGATATGCAGCAAGGTTCCGGATGAACCTATCGAAATACGTCTCGGGAAAAGCTGCGGATGCCCTGAAAACCTCGAGCTTAAGCGAAAGATCCGACGGACGCTGAGAACATCTGAACGCTTCCAGGATAAACTTCTCTCAAGCGATATGCTCATCGATATCGCCCAGACGTCAACTCTGGAGGATGTTATCGACAGAGTTGACCATTATACATATCTTATCTATAAAATGGCACAGATGTACATCTGCTTCACTGACAAATTTGAAAACGTTATTGCTGGAAAAAGCGAGGATATGCTTGATTTTGATATCTCTCGTCCTGTCAATATTGCCTATGATAAATCTGCTGTATGCAGGAATCCAGCTCCGGGAATGTGCCCTTCTGCAAGCGAGGCGGTCAACCTATTCCGCAACTCTCGCAGCCACCCTTCGGCATTCTACCTCTCTTCCCTGCACTACAACGAAAATTCCTTCGGCTTCATCGCCGTCACCTTCGGAAAACATCCCATCACCTACAGCAGACTTTACCTCCAATGGGTCAGCAATCTGAATGTCGCTATCGAAAAGATCCGCATGCAGTCGATGATGAATATCGCCCTGAATAAGCTCGATTCTCTTGCTGTTTATGACGACGTTACTGGAATACTCAGCAAAAATGGACTTCATACCTATTTTTCATCCCGTCTCAAAGCTCTCTCTGCTAAACAGAAGACCGCTTCTTTCTTCTATATCGAAATCCCCGAGTTGAAAAATTTTTATATGAAGAATAGTCCCAATAAAACAAAGTCAATCCTCAAAGAGTTTTCTGAAGCTATTAAAGAATGTACCACCGCAGACGACCTCTGCGGTACTATCGCTCCGGGAGCATTTCTTGTTATCAGCTTCGATAACGAACGAACAGATAATCTTATCGCTCTGCTCAAGGCAAGACTTTCGGGAGTTTCTATGCCGGATTCAAATATCAGCACTATGTTCTCCATCGGTACTCAGTCTATGACATTATCACCAGACACTGATATCTGGGAATCGATCTATCAGGCATCGATGAACGTTATTTATACCCATTCCAGAGGCGAATCAAATGCGAATCCGCAGTTCGAGAAGCTCTGCGAGCTGAGAAACAAGATGATGAAAAACCCTGAGTATGCATGGAATATCAGCGAAATCGCTGAATCAATGTACATCAGTAAGAGTTATCTCCAGAAAATATATAAGACATATTTCAATAAAAGTATTATCGAGGAGCTTATCTCCTTCAGGCTTGATAAGGCTAAGTATATGCTCTTAAACACCAACCACACGGTGAGCAGCATCGCTGCGGAATGCGGCTATTCTACCTATAACTACTTCGTTCGCCAGTTCCGCACGGCTGAGAATATGTCACCTTCTGAATTCCGTGATGCAAATCCCCAGAAAAATACTGCTGAATAATATGCAAAACCGCCTCCCTTATGGAGACGGTTTTCTTTTTTTCTTAAAGCAATATCAATCACTCAGCTTGCGGCTTTGCCTTCAGTATATTCCATGTATATTCCCGCAAAAACGCAAAAAAATCCTCAACATTACTGTTGTCAGCCTTATTATGATTACACGTAAATAGTATATCACGCTGGCATACCGGATCGGTTATCTCCAGCAGAAGTACATTTCCACGTTCAAGCGTTCCCCACGTATGCTCCGGCCAGAAGCCTATACCGATGCTGGCAGAGATCATGTTCTTTACCGCCGCAGGGTTGTCACTTTCAAATATGATATGGGGCTGAAATCCTACCTGCTGGCAGAATTTATCGCAGATCCACCTCAGCTGTTTTGAGCCAAGCAGGCTTATGAACCCCTCGTCCCTGACTTCCTCAAGGCTTATCGAGGTTCTTCCGTGATATTTTCCTTTATCCGGAACAGCTAGATATATCCTCTCTGTCCTCACAAAACGATCCCGCACTCCAGATTTTGAGGAGCGTGCGAACATTTTCGTTGTTATGCCGATATCATAAAGCTCACTTTCTGCATTCTGCAAAAACTGGAAATTTATGTTTGAATGAGTATTTTTGTACTCAATTATAGCCTCTGTGATGAGAGTTGACGCCGCCAATACGTTCAGATGTATCGTCTCATTTTCAAGCTGAACCTTCGTATTAAGCTGCTCAGGAATCGACTCAAGCTCCTCCATAACGGGCACAAGCTTTTCACGCAGAAATTTTCCGTACTCAGTAAGGATTATATTTCTCCCCTTCTGCGTAAACAGTGGTACTCCAAGCTCCTCCTCAAACCTGTGGATCGACCTTGTAAGTGCCGGCTGCGCAATGTGCAGTTTCTTTGCGCTGTTAGTGACGTGCTGGCTTTCAGCCACCTCAAGAAAATATCTGATCTGTAAAAAATCCATTTCTGCCTCCTATCGATAACCATACGGTTATGATTTCTATAATTATTATATATTAGACATTATCGTTTGTCAATGATATAATAGAAACATAGAAACAAATCAAACAGCTGCAATGCTAAAAAGGAGTTTTTACTATGTCAGAAATTTTTGAAATGTTTATGCTTATCTGCTTCGGACTTTCATGGCCGATGTCCGTGATCAAGAACATCCGTGCCAGAACTGCACGCTCGATGAGCCTTCCGTTCACTCTGCTGATCATCGTCGGCTACATCGCCGGAATTACCGCTAAGATCATGTCCGGTCAGGTGAATTTCGTCCTCGCTGTTTATCTTATAAATCTCGCAATCGTTTCCTTAAACGTGATCGTATACTTCATCAACAGACGCCACGACCGTCTCACTGAAGCGGTCTGACCCATATCCCTCATCCCGCCGATTAAGGCGGGATTTTTTCGTGAAAATATTGACATATGATGTCAAAAGTGGTAGAATTTATATGAAATCATCCAGTTTCAAAGTGATATTTATTTTATTAGGAGGTTTTATACCATGCCAATCAATGTAGCTTACATTCTGGGTCTGATCCTCGCTCTCGCTGGTACTATCGTATCAGTGATCCTGATCACTCCCGAAAAGAGAAGAGCCGTTCTTCCGAAGTTTTTCCAGTTTGTACATGATGTTTTCAACTTCAAGTTCCTCATTCTTGAAAAGATTCTGAAGTTCCTGTACATATTCTCCACTCTCTTCACAATCTTAACTGGCTTCTTCATGCTCTTCTCAGGATACGAAACATATTCCTACTATGGCGGAAGCGACTTCCACAGTGTTGCTTTAGAGGGACTTCTCGTTATGATCCTCGGTCCGGTTCTTATCCGCATCGTGTATGAGTTCATGATGATGACGATCCTTCTTGTCAAGAACGTCATCCAGCTCAATAATAAGACTAAGAATCAGAACGAAGGTACTGAACATTCCAGCATTTTCAATGCACAGCCTA
>JBGVIW010000016.1:0-2137 GCA_045128995.1 Ruminococcus sp. | reverse complement strand
GTTTAAAAATTCGTGAAAAATGGTACTTGCTGTAGCCTGCGATATCAGCAAGAGTGTCGAGGGTTATCTCGTTCATGTAATTGAGGTTGATGAATTTTATGACCTTATTAAATTTCTCCTCAAATTCAGCAGGATTTTCATCGGCTTGTGGAATAACGGTTGAGTTCACCGAAAGCTGATGTTCACGGATAGTGATGAGCATATCAATAAGACGCCTGTACAGCTTTGTGTCAGCCAGCGGATCGTCGGAAAAATAGTCATGATAAATCTCAAGCATATATTCATGTGCAGCCTGATGTATCTCAGACTCCGGAGTAATAAGCATAACACCTGAAACAGCGGGAGTTACAGCGTGGAGAGCAAGATTTTTTCCGAGAACATTGTCATCGCACTGAAAGATGAGCCTTCTTCCCTTGGCGGCAGGCAGAAGATGAAGCTCACCTGAGGGAATTATTATAATATCATTTTCATTCAGGACATAGGTCTGACCGCCAGTGATGACAGTATAATTATTCTCAAGCGGCATAATAATTTCTGGTGCATTATGCCAATGCACGGGATAAGTCTCGTTATCAGTATTGTCATAGAGCATAACGAATCGGGTACGGTCGTACTCGACAGTCTCGTAATCGCCGGAAAGGTGCTTTATCATATTCATCCTCCTGCTTGTTATTTACACTATAATTATACATGAAAATGGAGATTTTTGCAAATTATTTTTTTGATTTTCCGTCATAAACTATAGTAATAGTGTATAACAAATCCGAAGCTGAGATAAAGGTGACATCCTTGACAAAATGCATATCAGAAGATAAAATAATAAGTGAAAAATAATGTCCATGGGGTGTAAAAAGTGAATTTACTTAATGATGATATACAACGGCTTTTTTTCAAATTTCTGATACCGTCAATCTGTGGAACTATAGTAGTTGCGCTTTATGGATTTGTCGATACGATAGCAATGGGTCAGAGTGCAGGCCCTAATGGATCTGCGGCAAATGCAGTTATTGTGCGTATTTTCTCAATGGCAAATTTTCTTGGCATCTTATGCGGAATAGGAACTTCAGTCCTAATGAGCCGTGCAAAAGGTGCCGGAAAAACGGAAAAAGCCAATGCATATTATACAGCCTCGCTCTTTTTCACAGGTGTGATAGTTACAGCTGTCTGGGTGTTGTTGTTACTTTTCAGAGATCCAGTGTATCGTATACTTGGAGCGAGTGACATACTGCTTCCGTATGTCAAGGATTACGGCGATCTTACGATTGCAGTTTTTCCATTGTACGCACTGCTTCCGTATCTTTCATGTATGCTGAGAAATGATAATAATCCGGGACTGGTAATGACTGCGACGCTTGCTGGTGCGGTTATAAACATATTCGGGGACTGGTATTTTGTATTTCCGCTAGGAATGGGTATTTTTGGAGCAGCCCTTGCAACAGCTCTCGGAGCTTTTGTTCAGGTGATCATAATGGCGTCGCACTTTTTTACGAAAAAATGCACGATGAAGCTTGAAAGACCTCACAGGATCATACCGGCAGTGAGAAATATCTGCATAAACGGATTCGGAGCGAGTTTTTCACTGCTAGCGATGATCGTAACTACGTTTATTATCAACAATCAGATCATGCGCTATGCCGGTGAACCGGAGCTTGCGGTATATGGCGTGCTGATAGTACTTTCCTCGCTGTTTTCAAATATCTTTACCGGCATAGGACAGGCTGTTCAGCCGATCGCATCCACAAATTACGGAGCAGGACAAACTGAACGATGCAGCAGAGTCTATCGTCTCGGACTGATCACAGCTATAATATGCAGTGCACTTTTCACGCTTCTTTGCATATCATTTCCGGTCGAGATCAACATGATCTTCATGAAGGTTACTCCCGAGATAGTAGCTGCTGCCGGAGAGGTAACATTTATTTACTCGTTGTCATTTATTCCGATGGCGGCGGCAGTATACTTCACACTTTATTTCCAGTCAGTAATGAAAGCAACTGCGGCAACTGTCATATCCGTAATGCGAGGCATTGCCGCAAGCGGAGTATTTCTTCTCGTGCTTCCAGCCATATTTGGAGGCGACGGTATCTGGTGGGCAGTTGTATGTGCAGAATCTGTCACGGCGATCTCAGCAATGCTC
>JBGVIW010000015.1:0-5201 GCA_045128995.1 Ruminococcus sp. | reverse complement strand
TTGCCGACCTCATACTCCTTGCTTCCCATTTTTGAGGCATCAAAGTTGCCTCCAATAGCCATTCGGCCTTCGACGTCGGAATCATGCGGTATAAAATCCGTCTCAACGAACACACAGAACTGCGAAGCAATACCAAGAGCGTATGTATCATTCGCATTATCAATAACAGTCTGCATCGTATCGTCATCACCGGTACCTCTGAGCGGACTGTTTTTACCAGCCAGAAGCTCGGCATCCGAGATCGTCACACTTGAATCCGACTTGTTGGGAATATCCGCTGCATTTGTACTAACAAATGGCAGGGATGGTGTTAGGTAAGACAGCGTCAGCAGTGCAGAAGTAATACCGCTGAGAAGTCTTTTTCCCAAAGTTTTTTTCATTATACTCTTCCTTTCCTTAAAATTAAACGCCGGATCATTCCTGATGTTTGTGCACATCATAGAATCGGCATTTTACATACACTTATTATATCACACTATAAAATCTCTTGCAACGAAAAAAGAAAAAAACACTGCCAATTATTCTGCTCACATTTTGTACAATTTGAACAAGTTTCCATATTATGGATAATGCATTTTAAGCAGTTTTAAATCGTTTTCATACTTTTATGCAAATATAAAAACCTGAGTCACAAGTAAAATGCTCAGGTTTTTATCAATCTATATTCAGTTTTTATGAAATCCGGTAATGGTAACTGCTGCGACCTTATTTCCGAGGTCATCATCAACATTAACATTACAATAGCACGTCGATCTGCCATTCTTGACGATCACCGCTTCAGCCACAAGGCGTGTACCCTTGGCTGTTCCGAGAAAGGCAACATTTGAGTTTATCGCAACTGTTCCAACCTTTTTCCAGTTTGCTGCAACAGCAAATGCAAAATCTGCCAGAGTAAATGTTGCTCCGCCCATGACCGTTCCCATTGCATTCTTGTGCTTATCCATAATATCCATGCTGCATCGTGCATATCCATCGCCGATCTCATCGATCACAGCGTTATTTTCAGTTGCAAATCTGTCATTCGTGAAAAATTCACGCACCTGCTCTATTGTTTCCATAGCCGCCTCCTACATTGTGAGCGCAAAATAACCCAGAACAAGTGCTCCGAGGACTATTCTGTACCAGCCAAAAATCTTGAAATCGTGCTTTCTGATATAATCCATGAGGAATCTTATCACCACTATCGATACTGCAAAAGCCACTGCCATACCAGTAAGGAGGATCGTTACCTCCATCGCTGTGAAATCCATTCCGAACTTTACCAGCTTCAGCAGGCTTGCTCCGAACATGACCGGAATAGCAAGGTAGAAGGTGAACTCTGCCGCAACGGTACGAGAAATGCCAATGAGAAGCGCTCCGACGATCGTAGCTCCCGAGCGTGATGTTCCAGGAAAAACAGCGGCGATAAGCTGGAATAATCCTATGATCAGTGCTGCTTTATATGTAAGATCGGCGATAGAATTAATCCTCGCAAACCTGCCTTTGTTCCAGTTTTCGATCACGATGAATGCAATACCAAAAACGATAAGTGCAACCGCTACGACCCATGGATTAAGGAGATGCTCCTCGAGCCAGTCATCAAAAAGGAGTCCGATCACTGCTGCCGGAATGCAGGCAACAAGCGTCTTGAACCACATCTGAAAAACATCAGTTTTAATGTATGCTCCCGCACCTTTTTCGCTCAGCGGATGCATATTATTCTTTTTGCCAAATGGGAAAATATTCTTCCAATAAAGCACAACTACCGCCATTATAGCTCCGAGCTGAACCACAACTGTGAACATATCGTTGAATTCCTTGCTCACGTCGAGCTTCAGGAATTCATCCACGAGTATCATATGACCGGTACTGCTGACCGGCAGCCACTCTGTAATACCCTCGACGATGCCGAGGATAACAGCTTTTAAAATTTCGATGATATCCATAATCTGTTCCTTTCATTATTTGGATTTATTTAAGAAGCTCCTCCGGAACTTCATCCGCCATGCGTTTATACGCCGCCTGACTTGGATGGAGGTGATCGCCGCTGTCATAGCCGGAAGCAAATGCAGCAGGATTATCCGGATCACAGACCGCTCTGTCAAAGTCGATACAGCCATCAGCCTCACCTGTAGTTCTCATCCAGTCATTTACCTCACACCGAAGCTCGTCACGGAACTTCTCGTAGGTACGCCATCCCTCGATCGGCAGAAGTGTTCCGAGATAAACCTTCATTCCGTACCTTCTTGCCTCGGAAATATAGTACCTCAGACCATCGATCATCTCCTGAGCAGTCGGAAGATCGCTCCACGGACGGAATTTATTCACCTCAACCCCGACGGGATGGATGATATCGTTGATACCATGCTGGATTATCACCGTATCAGCTCCCGGAACCATGATCTCCCTCGGAAAGCGAAACTCGCCTTTAAGGCCGTAGGAATCATAGGTGATATTATCGTACTGACGGAGGATACGTGTACCGCTTGCAGCCTTGCGAATTACGGCAGTTGTTCCGCATCCATTATCAAGCGTGCGCTGGATTAGATAGTCAGGCCATGCCTGCGCAGTAATCGAGTCACCGTAGCAGATAACAGTACGCTTTTCCTGAGTTGCCCTCACTTCGATATCGCTAAGGAAGTAGAACCAGTTGGTTTTCTTTGAAGTATCACGTCCAAGCTCAGGGGCATTTATCTGATTCCCGACAGCAAAATATCCCTTTGAAAGCGGGCCGGTTATAAGAACTCCGGAGCGCATTTCGGTAAAATCTCCGAAGTAGAGGCTCACCGTTATATCCTCTCCGGATTTTACAGTGAAGTTTACAGGGTCACTCTTAAGTCTGTCTCCCTTTGGAACAGTTACGCTCTCTCTGCCGCCGAAGGTGATCGGTACAGCAGTATCGGCAGCTATCCTGTCATCACCAAGCGAGCGTGCCACTGAGGCGGCTGTAACAGTGATCTCCTCGCTTCCGCAGTAATTGTCAATGGTGATCCTCAGCATATCGCCGTCAAGCATCATTCTTACCGGATATCTCAGCGTAAGATTCTTAGCATAATTCTCCGGACGGCGTTCAGAAATTGATATCGCATTTCCCCACACGCCGACCCATTTTTTTATATTATCAGGCATTAATTCACTCTCCTAAAAACTAATCATAATATTATACCACATTTCCCACCAGATTTCAACGCCTGAAGCAAAATATCCAGAAAAAATTTTATCCCCTTTCGGATCATGTACAGATCTTTTAGGGGATAATAGTTAAAATTATTGTGCCGAAGATGTCTCCGCAGCAGAGGTTTCAGCCGGAGTTGTTCCCTCAGCTTGGTCTCCTGTACTAGTTACACTTTCTGAAGAAGCTTGAGATGTTGTTTCCTGAGCGATCGGGAGTATATCGCTGAATGTTACAGTAAGCTTGCTGCCTGGCATACTGAAAGATGAGATGTTACCATCCCCGTCGACTGTCAGGGTATATTCTCCGCCGTCGAGAGTTCCGCTTATTTCGAGCATACCATCCTTTTCCTCTCCGCTGAGCTGTTCCTTTCCGGCAAGCTCATCGACTGCACTTATAAGGTTAAGCATCATAGCCTTCACCGGCAGTGCAGACTGCGGAACAGAGAAGTTCAGTCCCTTATAAGATGCCGTAACGTTTCCCTCACTGAACGAGAGCTTCACTCCGCTGAGTGAATTCGGCGAGGTGAACTCTACCTCCCACATTCCGTTACCGAAGCGTTTGATCGTACCCTCGGCATTGAGATCCTCAAGAATCACGCCTACAGCCGCCTGAAACGAGCTGTCAAGCCCGTTCGGCTTATTAGTTTTGGCTCCGCCAGCCGCAGAGCATGCTGCCAGACACGCAGCCATAAGCAGCGCTGCCGCAAATGTAATCAGTCTTTTCATAATACTTCATTCTCCTGTCTGTAGTATTTTGAGTATTTGACTTTTCACATCCGGACGCTGCGTCCGTTTTCAGCTTCTGTTCTGTTTAAGGATCCTGTATGAATCCGACAGTGCATCAATAATGTCTCTGGGGAGCATGAACTCCTGACCGAGCTTTTCGGCAGCAATATCTCCAGCAAGGCTGTGAATGTACACGGCATAGCGAGCGCTGTCGTATGCACTGTAGCCCTGTGCCGCAATCGATGCAGTAATTCCTGCAAGCACATCTCCGCTGCCGCCCTTGCTCATTCCAGGATTTCCAAGCGGGCAGACGGATGTCTGCTGAGAATCTGCCACGACCGTACCTGCACCTTTGAGAACTACAGTAACACCGTACTTCTCTGCAAAATCTGCCGCCGCAGAAAAACGGTCAAGATTCACTTCTCCAGAACCGCATCCTGCCAGCCTCGACATCTCTCCCGGATGAGGAGTGAGAATGATGTCTGTCTTTTTCTTTAGTAAAATATCTATGTCCGACGCTATGCAGTTTATTCCATCAGCGTCAATAATTATGGGACTATCTGCATTTTCGATGACGAAACGTGTCAGCTCTGCAGTATCGGGAGTAACTCCAAGTCCGCAGCCTATAAGAACTGCGTCAGCCTTTTCGAGTTCAGCTTTAATGAGCGACAGGTTGATGTCATAAAGCGTACAGCCATAATCATCGCTTTCAAGCTCAGTGTACATAGCCTCCGGCGCTAGTGCCGAAACAGTGCCTATGCATGATCTTCCCGATGCCAGAACAACCAGCCCTGCACCGCTTCTGAGCGCACCGATCACCGAGAAAGCTGCTGCTCCACGCATTCCTGCACTTCCACAGATACAAAGCAAACGTCCGAAGTTATTCTTATGCGTATCCGGTCTTCTCACTTTCGGAAAACCATTCATCTCACGGCTGTCAAGAAGCGTATAGCTCCGCTCGCCTTCTCGTATATCATAAGCTCCGTCAGGTATACCGATATCCGCAACACTGATCACGCCGCAGTATTCCTTCAGCGGATACTGAGTCATCCCTATCTTCAGAGCACCAAAGGCTATCGTCTCGTCAGCGCAGAACGTTCCGCTGGAAATCTCACCGGTTGCACAGTTACCGCCGCTCGGGACATCAACTGCGATCCTGTAAGCATCACCTCCGGCGCACAGAAAGCCAGCTATCTCATCATCGAGAGTGCCGTGGAAGCCGGTTCCAAAAACCCCATCCACGATAATATCAGCCTCATCAAGCTCAGCGATCACCTTTTCCACACGTTCCTTTTCCTCACTGTGGAGCTTTTCAAGAGTAT
>JBGVIW010000014.1:0-10554 GCA_045128995.1 Ruminococcus sp. | reverse complement strand
ATCACCTCGTAGATCAGCGGCTCATCGCCTTTTTTGTGACGAAAAGACGGAAAGTAATACCTCATCCCCACTGGATTAATAGTGCCATCCTCAGGAAACGGGTATATGTCGTCATTATAGTTTTTCATTTCATATCTCCTCCGGATTTATTATCACCTCAATCACTTTGTTTATACGCCAAACTTTTATGATCTTATTTGCGCCATACCGAAAATTTTCATGCTATATTGATTTTTTCTTAATTATATGTTACAATATTCGTATAATATTTTTCGGAGGTACTTTTTATGAGCGATTTTAATGAAATTAATCTTGAAAATGACGACGAAGCTTCTGATCACGGCGAGATCATCGTCCTTACTGATGATGACGGAAATGACATCCATTTTGAGATACTCGATCTTTTCCCGTTCAGAGACAAGACATATATCGTCCTCATCCCGTTTGAAGATCTCGACGACGAGGTGGTAATTCTTGAGGTTCTTGATGCTGATTCGGAGGATCCTGATTACATCACTGTTGATGACGAAGCACTTCTGCTTGATGTTTTCAACGAATTTCTTGCACGAAACCCTGAGGACTGATTTTAACACACATAAAAAGGCTGTACAGTTATTCTGTACAGCCTTTATTATTACAATTATTGATTTTCGGATTATACGCAGCCCTGAGCCTTCATTGCCTCAGCAACCTTGAGGAAGCCAGCAATGTTTGCACCAGCCATGTAGTTGCCTTCCATGCCATACTCCTTAGCAGCGTCATCGCAAGCCTTGAAGATGCTCTTCATGATGCCCTGGAGCTTAGCGTCAACCTCTTCAAATGACCATGAGAGTCTCTCGCTGTTCTGGCTCATCTCAAGACCAGATGTAGCAACGCCGCCTGCGTTTGCAGCCTTAGCAGGGCCATAGAGGAGACCGTTGCTGAGGTATGTCTCAATAGCCTCAGGAGTTGAAGGCATATTAGCACCCTCAGATACACACCAGCAGCCATTCTTTACGAGGATAGCAGCGCTCTCGCCGTCGATCTCGTTCTGTGTAGCGCAGGGAAGTGCGATATCGCAGGGAATTGTCCAGATATTCTTGCAGCCCTCGTGGTACTCAGCAGTAGGAACTGCGTCGATGTACTCCTTGATTCTGCCTCTTCTAACTTCCTTGATCTCCTTAACAACGTCGAGCTTGATTCCCTCAGCGTCGTAGATGTAGCCGTTGGAGTCAGAGAGTGCAACAACCTTAGCGCCGTAGCTCTGAGCCTTCTGAGTAGCGTAGATAGCAACGTTACCAGAACCTGAAATTACAACAGTCTTGCCGTCGAATGACTTGCCGTTAGCCTGAAGCATCTCCTTTGTGAAGTAGCAGAGACCATAGCCAGTAGCCTCAGTTCTTGCAAGTGAGCCGCCGTATGTGAGTCCCTTACCTGTAAGAACGCCTGTGAACTCATTTCTGAGTCTCTTGTACTGACCGAACATATATCCAACTTCTCTTGCGCCTGTACCGATATCTCCAGCAGGAACGTCGCAGTCAGCACCGATGTGCTTGGAAAGCTCTGTCATAAAGCTCTGGCAGAAGCGCATAACCTCTCCGTCGCTCTTACCCTTAGGATCAAAGTCAGAGCCGCCCTTACCGCCGCCCATAGGGAGTGTAGTAAGGCTGTTCTTGAATACCTGCTCAAAGCCGAGGAACTTGATAATTCCGAGATAAACTGAAGGGTGGAGTCTGATACCGCCCTTGTAGGGTCCGATAGCAGAGTTAAACTGTACTCTGAAGCCTCTGTTAACCTGTACCTTACCGTTATCGTCAACCCACGGTACACGGAACATGATCTGTCTCTCAGGCTCAACGATTCTCTCAAGAACGCCAGCCTCAACGAGGTCAGGTCTCTTTTCTACAACAGGCTCGAGTGTTTCGAGAACCTCAGTAACTGCCTGGATGAACTCCGGCTCGCCCTGATTTCTCTTCTTTACTGTTTCCATTAAGTCGATTAAATACTGATTTTTTAACGCCATTGTTAAAAAACCTCCTTAAGTAAATTTCTGCCTATGCAGCTATAAAAATTATATCACTATTTCTCATCTTTTGCAACTGAAATTTGAAAGTAATAAACCGCAAAGCAGCTTTTTGGTGATACTGCCGATTTTCAGGCTTTATACCCAGCATCATTTCAGTTATTTTCACGCATATTCAGATACTCACTAGCGAGGTAGAGTGAACCGCAGATAACAACTATTCCGTTATGCTCCAGTGCTAATGCAGACGCTTTTTCTATAGCCTCAGCAAGAGTACTCGGTACTGCCGAGGTATATTTTCCGGCTATTTCAGCGAGTTTTTCCGCCGGAACACAGTTCTGTGCAAAGCCATCGACTGTGAACATTTTATCCGAATTCCTTGCGATCGTCTCAACGCTGTGAATGTAGTCCTTGGAATCCACCATACCCATAATTGTATATATAGTTTTTTTATGAAGATTATAATAATCCAATGCATTTGAAAGAGCATTTATACCGCTTGGATTATGTCCTCCGTCAACAATGACAGGTGGAACACTGTCAATGTACTGTACTCTCGCCTGAACTCTTGATGTTTCCACTGCTTTATTAATAGACTCCTCTGCAATCCCAAAACCTTTTCCTCTCAGATATCTGCACACTTCAATTGCCGTAACAGCGTTTGCGATCTGATGAAATCCAAGCATTGCAGTCTTATAATTCTTACCTTTATACTTGAAACGACAGCCGTCATGCTCCATCGGATATGATTCGATATCGGAATGTTCAGGCGTGATGAATTCAGAATTTTTAGAATAAGCAGCTTCACTTATGATTTTTTTAACGCTTTGCGAGTTGTCCTTTGAAAGAATTACAGCGGATTTTTCTTTGATTATCCCAGCCTTCTGCACTGCAATTTTTTCAACCGTATCTCCCAGTATATCTGTGTGGTCAAGGGAAACTGAAGTTATAACCGATAAAAGCGGCGGCGGTATCACATTTGTAGAGTCAAGCAGTCCGCCGATCCCAGTTTCCAGCACCACTATATCGCACTTTTCTCGCTCATACCACAGCATCGCTATCGCCATCGTTATCTCAAACTGGGAATATTTCCTGTCGGCAACATTTTCCGCCACGTATGCACATATCTCACCAAGCGATTCCTCGTCGATCTCACGCTCATTTATCCGGATCCTATCGGTATAATGCGTAACATAGGGAGAGGTGAACTTTCCTGTTTTATATCCGGAATACATGAGCGCATTCGCAATATATTCCAGCGTAGAGCCTTTACCGTTAGTTCCAGCGATGTGAACAAATTTGAGCTTCTTCTCGGGATTACCGATGCGTTCCATCAGCTCCTGCGCACGGGAAAGATCTGTTACCTTTCCGCCGAGACGGCTGTATGAGCCGATAAATTCCATGCATTCCTGAAAATTCATATATCCTCCAAAAAGCAGGGGCGGATATTATCCGCCCGCATAATTAATATTCGTAATCGATGCAAGCTCTTGCCGTTTTAATTTCGGCAATAAAAGCTCCGAATTTCTTGTGTGCAGGATGAACCTGATACGCATTAAGGTCATCAATGCTGTCAAAGTCGCAGATAAGCGAAATGGTATAGTTATCCTGCGGCGCATCCTTTGAGTTGATCACTACCTCGCCTGCTTTAAGCTCGCTTACATTAGCGATCACGTCATCAAAACGCTCCTTAGCTTCAACCGCATTCTCATACTCACTCTTGCCATTCGCTTCACTGAGCTTGAACATTACTATATGTCTGATCATATTTTACCTCCATTCACCTACCGCATCTTCTGTATTAATTGGAGTATTTCCGAAGCTTGCTGGGGAGGACCCTTTTTCAAAAGGGTCTCCCTCAACAGGCTCCAGAAAACACTACCCATTACTTACGGAATGATTCGATAGACTGATTGATTTTAGCCATTTTCTCCTCAGCCTTAGCGAGCTTCGCCTTTTCGGCTTCGATGAGCTTCTCAGGAGCCTTTGCAACGAATCCGGGATTATTGAGCTTTCCGCTGAGGAAGTCGATATCCTTCTGCACCTTAGCCTTTTCCTTTTCGAGACGAGCGATCTCCTTCTCCTTATCAACGAGTTCATCCATCGGGATAAAGATTCTTGCGGAGTCAGTTACTGCACTTGCGCAATCGGCGATCTCGAACTTTGCACCAGTCTCGACCTCAGAAGCTGAAGCGAGCTTCTCAAAGAAAAGTGCGCATGAGCTGAACAGCTCTGCGTCGGCAGTCTCGATGAAGAGCTTAGCCTTTACTGACGGCGGAACATTCATTTCTGTTCTTGTATTTCTTACAGCCTTGATAGCTGAAATGATCTTTTCAAATGACTTTTCATCCTCATCGAAGCTGATGGATTCGTCATATACGGGATAGCTCTCGAGCATGATCATGCTCTCGCCGTTTGTGAGAACCTGCCAGATCTCCTCTGTGATGAACGGCATGAACGGATGGAGGAGCTTGAGCATTCCCTGCATTGCCCAGATAAGAACTGCCTGAGCAGTCTCCATTGTCTCGCCGCCAGCCTGGATTCTCGGCTTTGTAAGCTCGATATACCAGTCGCAGTATACATCCCAGATAAAATCATATATCTTTGTTGAAGCAACACCAAGCTCAAACTTGTCGAGGTTGTCATTTACTTCCTTGGCAAGCTTATTGAACTTATTCACGAGCCACTTATCCTCGAGTGTAAGGTTCTCGGGAAGTCCCTTGAACTCGAAATTCTCGGGGAGGTTCATCATGATAAATCTGGAAGCATTCCAGAGCTTGTTTGCAAAGTTACGTGCAGCCTTTACCTTCTCGTCGATATAACGCATATCATTTCCGGGAGAGTTACCTGTAGCGAGCATAAATCTGAGGGCGTCTGCGCCATACTCATCAATAACCTCGAGAGGATCGATTCCGTTGCCGAGCGACTTTGACATCTTGCGTCCCTGTGAATCACGTACAAGACCGTGAATGAGAACTGTATCGAAGGGAACCTGACCCATGTTCTCGAGACCGCTGAACATCATTCTGATTACCCAGAAGAAGATGATATCATAACCTGTTACGAGTGTATTTGTCGGGTAGAAGTATTTAAGATCCTCTGCGTCCTTATCAGGCCAGCCGAGTGTTGAGAAAGGCCAGAGAGCAGAGCTGAACCATGTATCAAGAGTATCGGGATCCTGACGCATTGCCTTTCCGCACTTAGGACAGCAAGCTGAATCATCCTTTGTTACGATCATTTCTCCGCAGTCGTCGCAGTAGAATGCCGGAATCTGATGTCCCCACCAGATCTGACGGGAGATACACCAGTCCTTAATATTTTCAAGCCAGTGGAAGTAGATCTTATCAAAACGCTCAGGAACGAACTTTGTTGCACCGTTCTTTACAGCGTCGATTGCCGGCTGAGCAAGGGGCTTCATCTTTACGAACCACTGAGTGGAAACTCTCGGTTCTACTGTTGTTCCGCAGCGATAGCAGGTACCTACATTATGGCTGTAGTCCTCGATCTCAACGAGTGCGCCCTCAGCCTCGAGATCAGCAACGATAGCCTTACGAGCCTCGAATCTGTCCATGCCTGCGTACTTCGGGTAATCCTCAGTGATCTTTGCATCGTCAGTCATAACATTGATGATCGGAAGATTGTGGCGGAGTCCTACCTCAAAGTCATTCGGGTCGTGAGCAGGAGTGATCTTAACTACGCCTGTACCGAAGTCCATTTCTACGTAATCATCGGCAACGATCGGGATCTCTCTGTGAACGATAGGAAGGATAACTGTCTTGCCGACGAGATCCTTATAACGCTCATCGTTGGGATTTACTGCTACAGCAGTATCACCGAGAAGAGTCTCCGGACGTGTTGTTGCAAGCTCAAGATAGCCGTCGCTGTCCTTGATCTTATAGCGGATATGCCAGAAGTGACCAGCCTGATCCTCATAATTTACCTCTGCATCTGAGAGGGATGTCTTACAATGCGGACACCAGTTGATGATCCTCTCGCCTCTGTAGATAAGTCCTTTTTCGTAGTACTTTACGAAAACCTCCTTAACTGCCTTTGAGCAGCCCTCGTCCATTGTGAAACGCTCTCTTGACCAGTCGCAGGATGAGCCGAGCTTCTTGAGCTGTTCAACAATACGTCCGCCGTACTGCTTTTTCCATTCCCAAGCACGCTTCATGAAGCCATCTCTGCCGAGATCTTCCTTAGTAACGCCTTCCTTGCGCATTGCTTCAACGATCTTCGCCTCAGTTGCGATTGCCGCATGGTCAGTTCCGGGAAGCCAGAGTGCTGAATAGCCGCTCATTCTCTTCCAGCGGATGAGGATATCCTGAAGAGTCTCGTCAAGTGCATGACCCATGTGGAGCTGTCCTGTGATGTTCGGAGGGGGAATTACGATAGTATAGGGAGTTTTCTTCTCGTCAACCTCTGCACGGAAGCATCCTCCGTCGTTCCATGCCTTATAGATTCTGTCCTCAAATTCTCTTGGATTATAGGACTTTGCAAGTTCCTTTGCCATTTTTTATTCTCCTTTATGTTTTTTGGTTCGTGTGCAATAAAAATCGCCCCGAACCATACGGTTCAGGGCGAACTATAAGTCCGTGTTACCACCTGAATTCGGAGCTAACGCTCCGCACTCTGCGAGGTCGCTTAACCTCTTCCTCTGTAACGTGAGGGCACGTCATGGACTACTGCTGTTTCACCCATGAAGCTCCGGGACTACTTCAGCTGACTCCTCACTCCGTCTTGCACCGACCGACGGCTCTCTTCGCTTCGGACTCCAGCGTACTCCTTCCCTTCTCAGCTTTTGCGATATGTGTATATTATAGCGGATTTCAGAGTAGTTGTCAAGTGTTATTTCAATCAAAATCGATTCTATCTGAACTGAAAATGCTGGGGCATACCATTCTTCATGACGGGAGGAAGCTCGCCCTGGATGAGGGGCATGAGGTACTCGAGGGCATCATTTGTGACATCATTACCCTCTGGAGTGATCCACTCTGACGGGAAGAAACGCTCACTGTTAGCCGCTTCTGATGCCGGAACGCTGACGATCTCGTACTTATACGGAGCATCTGAAATTCTTTTAAATCCCATCATTACGCCTGTTTCGCCGCTGACAGCAGCCTCTACAGCCGCAGAACCGATAGCCTGAGCCTCCTCGATATCAGTAAGCGAAGCGAAATGAGAGCTGCATCGCTGCATTACATTCAGCTCGATCGAGCGAACCTTACACCCGATTCTCTCAGAAACGAGATTTTCAAGATACTTGCCGATTCCCGATAAATATGCATGACCAAACGCATCGGTCTTGCAGGACTGATAGTCCTCAGCCGCAAATTTTCCCTCGGCAGTACGCACTCCCTCAGAAACTGCGCAGATCACCGCCTTGTGTTTCTTCATCATTTCCTTGACATCGCTGATGAACTTCTCTCCGCAGAAAACGTGCTCAGGGAGATAAATAAGATGCGGAGCGCTCTCGCCGTTAAGGCGCATACAACCGGCAGCTGCTGTCAGCCATCCGGCATGGCGTCCCATTGTCTCGACGATAGTCACTGACGGTACGCTGTAGACATTGCTGTCACGGGTGATCTCCTGAACTGTAGCCGAAACGTATTTTGCCGCTGAACCAAAGCCTGGGCAGTGGTCTGTTCCGCAGAGGTCATTATCGATAGTTTTCGGAACTCCGACAACCTTTATTTCAATTGAATTTTCCTTGTAATAGCGTGAAAGCTTCGCAACTGTATCCATAGAGTCGTTTCCGCCGATATACAGGAATATTCCGATGTCATGTCTTATAAAACAGTCAGTGATCACCTTATAGATCTCGGGATCCTTTTCAAAATCCGGAAGCTTGCGGCGGCATGAACCGAGTGCAGCCGATGGTGTTCTGAGCAGAAGTTCTATGCTCTCGTCACTGCTCAGATGTTCAGACAAGTCTGTGAGATTATCGCTGATGATACCCTCAATACCGTTGAATGAACCATAGATCTTTCCGATTTTCTGTGATTTGACACCAGCCCTGAATACGCCTGCCAGAGACGCATTTATGGCGCAGGTAGGTCCTCCTGACTGTGCAACTGCTATATTCATAATTTCATTTTTACAGCCGGCAGCCTTGTGTATAGTGCTGATATACGTACAATATTGCCCGACTGCTTTCCCTCTCATTTTTTTGCCGAAAGCCGGCATATTTTTATTATAACATTAATTTTCAGTACTTACAATCAAATTCAGCATACAAATACCATCATTTTCCTTGTGGATTCTTGGTGAATATGCTCAATTTATGTAAATAGTTGCCAAAAAATAGGATTATATTGCTCAATCTCTAAATCATATTATTCCAAAATGAGCAAGTGCATATTCTATGCCATCCTCCTCGATCGGCTTTGTAACGAAGCTGACATAAGGATATATCACCTCAGCTCCACCCATTGCGATACTGTTTGGTACTGCCTCAAGCATCGGCAGGTCATTCATACTGTCACCGACTGCAAATGCATTTTCCATCGGTATACCGAGCTTCTCAAGGATCAGTTCTATCGCTGTTGCCTTGCTGAAGCCCTTCGGGACATTCTCATAGAATCCATCACCTCGGTCAATCACCATAAAATCATTCTCTATGAGCCGGATTATTTCTTCAGTATCAGTCTTATCATTTGTCCAGAACACGAATTTATCAAAGCTGAAATCCTCATCCGTCACGTCATGGTCAGTACATATCCCCTGCTCAAGAAACACCTCCTTGAAATATTTCAGCTCAGGAGCGTCCGCTGTTCTCCTGTCAAAAAAAATACAGTCGCTTCGCTCATAAACCGGTATCGCTCCGTATTCGATGAGCTTTTCAGCAAGCCTGCGGCAATAATGCTGCTCCAGCTTATTGTAAAGAAGAACCTCTCCGTTATATTCGATATACGTTCCGCAGCCGCAAAGATATCCGTCAAATCCAAGACTGCGCAGCTCTTCGCTCAGATTAAATATCGTTCTTCCGGTATTTATAAATGTAAGATGTCCGTTGCGGCGAGCCTGAGCGATCGCACGGGCTGTACTATCGGGGATATAGGAATTCTCTCCCTCTGTAAGTAATGTTCCGTCTACATCAAAAAATATAGCTTTTCTATTCATTTTTACCTCCGGTTTATTTCTTGTAATTATGATCAGAATGTGGTATAATTCTGTTCATGAAAGGATTGATCTTATGGGTATGAATCATATTTACTGCGGAAACGGCAAGGGTAAGACTACTGCTGCGGTCGGACTTGCTGTGAGAGCTGCCGGTGCTGGAATGAGAGTGCATATCATCCAGTTCCTGAAGGCTTCCGCTTCATCTGAGCTTAACGCTCTCGCCTCTGTTCCGGGAATCACTGTCGAGCGTCTTGAAAAGGATCGCGGCTTCGCCTTCATGATGAATGACCAGCAAAAGCTCGAAACGGCTCAACGCCATGACGAGATGCTCAGAAATGCCAAAGAGCTGATTTCCCGAAGTGAAATCGATATGCTGATTCTCGATGAATTTACCGATGCCTATGAGCTAGGATTGCTTGATAAAAAGCTTGCCGACAGCGTTGCTCTCAGGCATTATGATTGCGTTGAGCTTATCATCACTGGCAGAAAGCCTTCTCCGGAATATTTCAGTCAGGCTGATTATATCAGCGAGATCCAGTCGGTACGCCATCCGTATGAAAACGGCTGTGCCGCTAGAAAAGGCATCGAATTCTGATTTTACACAATTTTAGCCCTCCGTTCATTAGCGAAGGGCTATTATTTATATAAATCAGCGATTCTTTCTCATGACAGCCATCCCGAACGGCTCAAGCTCGACTCTGGATTTTTCCACACCGTCAAGCAGGTCATATTGTTCTTCGGGGAGGAAGATTTCAACATTTTTCGCTGAATTGTTGAAAACTAATCTGTATTCATACTTTTCATTTTCCCTTACAGTAACCTCAACGCCATGCGGAAGCTGACTGAATTCGATACCAAGTCCGTCAAGAGCTTCAGCAATGATATCCCTGTAAAACTCCATCGTGCTGACAGTTCCGATATAATATGCCCTGCCCTTTCCGAAGCTGTTTACCGTGACCGAGGGATGTTCCTTATAAAAGCTGTCATCGTACACTGCATAGCTCTGAGCTGTGCCAAGGCGAAGAATATCACACCATTCACGGCATTTATAGCTCTTTCCCGAAGCAGTCCTGATATTCTGTGCTGACCAGCCTATTGGATCATATTCAGTCACCTCAGCTCCGATGATATCCTTGAACGACGCTGGAAGCGAATCCATTATGCAGTTATTATTCTCATCCTTGACTGCACTGCGGCACGTCATTATAAGCGTTCCTCCATTGTTTACGAAACGGCGGATATTATCCTCCGCAGTTTTATCCGCAAGATAGAGCGAGGGCACGATCACCAGCTTATATCCCGAGAGATTCGCACCGCAAGATATCACGTCTGCATTCACTCCCAAGGATGTCAGCGCCGCATGGAAAAATTTCATCTGCTCAAAATAATAGAATCCATCAGTCTGAGGCTGTATCTTAAATGCCTGCTCCGTT
>JBGVIW010000013.1:0-13473 GCA_045128995.1 Ruminococcus sp. | reverse complement strand
CAGATGAGCGAATTCAATGGCAAGCTCTTTATTTACTACTATAGTGTCGGTAGTGAATGGTACGATCTTTCCGACGGCTCAAAGCACTCTATGGGCAAGTATGATGGATACGATGTTCTAGGATATTATGACGGCTGCTACATTTTAGCCAAAGGCGGAAGAACTGCAAAACTCACCGAAGAAGAGCTTCTGGCACTTGAATAAAGGAGGAAAAGGAAATGAACAAACTTGAACTTCAGAAAATCAACAAGCACTATGGCAAAAAGAACCACGCACTGTGTGATTTCAGCTTCGAATTTACAAACGGAATTTATGGACTTCTCGGTCCTAATGGAGCAGGAAAGTCCACGCTGATGAATATGATCACGGATAATCTTCTTCCGGACAAGGATGGAGGAAAAATCCTGTGGAACGGCGAGGAAACAAAGGTGCTGAAGGACAAATTTCGAAGCCGCATGGGCTTCATGCCCCAGCAGCAGAATCTATACGAGAGCATGACCGCACGCACGTTTTTGAACTATATTGCTGCGCTGAAATGCCTTGACAAAAGGACAGCCGAAAAGGAAATCCCCGAAATAGTGGAGCGTGTGGAGCTTTCTGACAGTCTTGACAAGAAAATGGGTGGATTTTCAGGCGGAATGAAGCAGCGAGTTCTCATTGCGTCGGCACTTCTCGGCAACCCCGACCTCATAATTCTCGACGAGCCGACGGCAGGACTTGATCCGAAACAGAGAGTAATAATCCGCAATATGGTGTCGGCGCTTTCTGAGAGCAAGATCGTTATAATTTCGACTCACATCGTTTCAGATATCGAAAATATAGCAAAGGAGATCCTCTTCATCAAGGAGGGACACCTCATCGACAGCGGAACGATTCCGGAGCTTCTTGAAAAAGTTGAATGCGAGGAAAAGACACTTGAAAACCTGTATATGCAGTATTACGGGGAGATGCAGATATGAAGATCTTCAGAACTGAACTAAAAAAACTGCTCAGCGGACGAATTTTTCTGCTGATTGCAGCCGTGGCGCTTGTGCTGAATGCATATCTTATTGTTAGGACGGCGAACTCGTCAGAATCCACACCGGAGGAATACAGAGCAATATACTCCGAATTAGAGGCGTTGAGTGATGCAGAAAAGCTGGAGTGGCTTGATGCCAGATGCAATGAATTCTCCGGTCAGCATCACTATGACTGGAATATTCTTTACGAACTTCGTGAGGAATGCGGTCAGGTCGTCGGTTATCAGGATTACCTCGACAGCATAGATTCTCAGGCGAAATCAATGTCGAGCATCTCGATTTTCGCAAAGCCCGACACATTTAACTACCGAAGCATCATGAAAACTCCTCCGGCGTATGAGGATATGAGAGACGTCGAGCCGGTTTTTGACGTATCCAAGGGAATAACTCTTGCAACGGACAATAATTTTACAGATATTCTGATTGGATTTATTGTTCTATTTGCAGTGCTTTCACTCATGATCTCTGACCGTGAGCAGGGACTCTCAGGATTGCTTTTCCCGCTGAAAAGAGGACGTGGATATCTTCTCCTGACGAAGCTTGGAGCGCTTGCTGTCACTGTTTTTATAACAATATTGCTCATGTATGGTGAAAATCTGATAATAAGCGGACAGATATTCGGATTGGGCGATCTGTTCCGTCCGATTCAGTCGCTCGGCGGATTCATCGGATGCAATCTGAAAATCAGTGTTTTTGTGTATCTTTTCCTGTATATTTTCTTCAAATTTGCAGCAGTTTTCGCCATCGGAGCGGTTCTTTCACTCATAGCAGTCAACACTAAAAATACCGTATCATTTTACGGTATATCGGCGATTATCGTTGCTGTCGAGGGACTGACATACTCGCTGATACATCCGCTCTCGACGTACAGCATTTTCAGATATATAAACCTTATCGCTTTCACTCGTGGAAATGATATTTTCTGCAATTTCAAGAACATCAATTTCTGGGGATATCCCATTCCTCTGATTCCGACCTCAATCGGTGCGATCGTTATAATTTCCCTTATTTGCGTTATTCTGGCGTCATGGATGTATTCAGCCAAGCGCAATCTCGAGTACAAAAAAAATCGGGATCAGGCTGAGTTTCGGAAAGTCGGAGAAGATCCATTCCCGCCTTTACTACACGCTTTACAAGTCTCTGATCATGCAGAAGGGCGCAGTTTTTATCGTGATCTTCATTGCTCTTGCAGGCTTTATGAGCATGGGCTTTGTCAAAAAATATGACCCAGTTGATGCATATTACCAGTACTACTGCGAGCTGCTTGAGGGTGAGATTACGCAGGAAACGCTTGATTTCATTGAGAGCGAGACCGCACGCTTTGATGAGATCAACAAACGCATCGATGAGCTTTCGCAGACTAATCCGTTTTCATCCGAGCTGAATCAGCTTCAGAAGGATGCTGCTCCTCAGATGGGGTTTATTCCTTTTTCTGAGAGGGTTTCACAAATCAAAGAAATAGACTGCGCACAGGTTTTCTACGATACCGGCTACAAGCGAGCTTTTGGCAGGAATGGCTATGACGATGATATGAAGTACGCCCTAATGATGGTATTGCTCTGCATTTTCCTTGTATCACCGTTGATTTCGGGCGATAACCGCTACAGGATGAGCTATGTCATCAGCTCCACGACATCTGGAAAACAAAGCTATCTCCGCAGAAATTTCCTCACTGCATCAGCTTATGGGATATTTGCTTCACTGATGTGGATAATCCCATACGCCAGCTCGATCAATACTTACTACGGCAGTGCAGGACTTGACGCACCACTCCGCAGTATTACCGATTTCATAAATTCCCCGATCGATATTACTGTCGGACAGTACGTTATCCTGATTTGTGCTCTGAGAGTTATTTTCTGCGCTGCTGCGGCATGGGTAATGCTCTGGATATCCTCACGATGCAGGAATTCAACGTCAGCTATACTCATAAATTTCGCAGTTTTTGTCCTTCCGATCATCATATATCTGCTTGGCGCAGAGTTTATGGTGTACATCGGATTCGATCCGCTTGTGAGTGTAACTCCGCTGCTTGATCCGCTTGTTTCAACATGAAGTAAGACTTGAAATACCGTTGCTTTTGTGATATAATAAAAGAAAAACGGAGGTACAGATCATGAGATTCAAACACTTATTTTCAGTGATTGCAGCGGCAGTGATCTCCTTTGCAGGTTCAGTCAGCTTTACGTCTGCGGAGACGGATATTCCTGATGAAAAACTGATTGCACTTACATTCGATGACGGCCCTAATACATATACCACTCCCAAGATCCTCGATCTTCTCGAACAGTACGATGCACACGCTTCTTTTTTTCTGATCGGAGATAAAATAAATGACGAATCTGCCGAGGTAGTAAAGCGTGCTTATGCGATGGGATGCGAGATAAACAGCCACTCGAAAACTCATCCTGATATGTCAGTCATGACGGCTGAGGAAATTGAGGCTGAGATGAAGTATGTCGATGACTATGTTTATTCGATAATCGGCGAATATCCAAAGTTTTTCCGTCCTCCTTACCTTAACGTCAGCCAGACGATGTATGATACTATTGATATCCCCTTTATCTGCGGATACAGCAGTAAGGATTCTGATTCAACAGTAACTGCTGAGCAGCGTGCCGAGAATGTTCTTTCTCAGGCAAAGGACGGAGCGATCATACTCATGCACGATTTTTATGGCAATGATAAGACTGTAGAGGCGCTAGAAACGATCCTTCCGGAGCTTCAGGCTCAGGGGTATGAATTCGTTACGCTTACGGAGCTTTTTGAACGCAAGGGAGAAACTCCGGTGCATGATATGTGCTACAATGAGGTACAGGAGAATCTTGCAAGGGATTATGTTTTCTCTGAAAATTTCTACACAGGTGAGATAGTTGGAGCAAATGACTGGGATGGCTGGGGAACTGCACTTCTGCTTGATCCCGAGAAGCTTACTGCGCTGGGCGATACCTATGCGATTGAGATAGACTATAAAGGAGAAAGACCTCCAGTAGTAGTACTGCATCGCTGGAAAAGCTCGGAAGATAATATGTGGGAGGCGGTACAGCCGTCATATTACAATGGTTCTAAGGCGATCTTTATGGCGAAGGATCTGCTTGCAGTACTGGATGAATACGGCTTCACGTATACTGATATGAGCAAGATAATGGTGAGAGCTTTTGTTACGGAGCTTACAGTAACGAAGATCGATATTAAAGTGAAGCCGACGCAGATTATGGGTGATGTGAATCTTGACGGAGCTTTTGATACTGCCGATCTGGTAAGACTCCAGAGCTGGCTTCTTCGCAAGCCTGAGCACGCTGAGATAAGCTTTGAAAACGGAGATTTCACTGCCGACGGAAAGCTTGATTCGCTGGATCTGTGCCTGCTTAAGGCTGAACTGATTTCGGCATAAAATTAAAAGGACTGCTGCACATTGAGTACAGCAGTCCTTTCTGTTTATATAATTTCGATCATCACAAGCTCAGGCGGGTTATATATTCTGGGGATGCGGGTCGATTCCCTTGCAAGTCCACGGCTTACGATCATGGTAGTTCCTCCAGCAGAGTATTTTCCGCCGGCATAATCAGGAAACAGACCCTGATCGGGTGCATAAAGTCCATTGAGAATTCCCGGAATGCGCCACTGTCCGCCATGGGCATGACCGCTCAGCACAAGATCAAATCCATGCTCCTGATAAGTATCAAAAAGCTCCGGACGGTGTGAAAGAAGGATGGTGAAGTTCCCGTTATCAGCTGCTGATAAGGCTGCTTCAAGCTGACTTTCCATTCCGGTGTATCCCAGTTCTCCGGCAAATTTACGGGCATAGGGATCATCAACTCCGCAGATATTGAGAGTCTCACCATTTATAGTAATCGTCTCGCAGCTTCCGGAGAGGATAGGGATATCATACTTTTCAAGAATTCCCATTTTTTTACGGAAAGCAGCAGTTCCATTGTAGTATTCGTGGTTACCAGTAACATAATAGCAGGGGTATCTTCCGGCAATGCCGCTGATAAACGCTTCGGTATTTGCGTTGTCCAGCACGTCATCGAAAATATCGCCCGAAAGAGCAATAAAATCAGGCTTCTGACTGTCGATCTCAGCGATAAGCTCCTGCTGTCCATTGCCATAATCGCAGGAATGAAGATCAGTCACGAGAGCTATATTGATAGGCTCTCCGATATCGGGAGGATCGATCGTATAATTGCGCACCACCAGTCCGTTATTCAGTCCCGGAAGTATCAAAGATGCAGCAATTATAATTACAGCAAGCATTATTATCATAGCCTTGTTTTTGAGCCATTTTTTTTCTGAATCCATCTGCACGCTCCTCTCAGGTTTGAATCATTATACCATACCCAGGCAGTGAAGTCAATTCCAGCGTAAAATTCATAAAATCTACTTGCTAATAGTGCGGAAATGTGATATAATATGTAAGATAATAGCTAGTTCGTTTTATTTAACAGGGAGTTTGAATCGAGCGGTATTGCCTAAATTACTGCAAAACCTGCCGCAAAAAGAAAGATTATCATCCCCGAAAGGAGTAAAAATGAAATATACACAGGGAAACTACAGAATACTTAAAAAATCAGCGATCGCAAAGGAGATGTACAGCTTTGTAATCGAGTGTCCGGAGGTAGCAGCAGCTGCTCAGCCGGGACAGTTTGTACATATCAGAGTAGACGGATTTACGCTCCGCCGACCGGTATCTATCTGCGGGATAGATCCGGAAAAGGGAACTCTCCGTATCGTATTTGAGATAAGAGGAGAGGGAACTGCTGCTATTGCACGTCTGTGCGACGGTGACTATATTGATATGCTCGCTCCGCTTGGACACGGCTTTACCGTTAATCCGGATTTCAAGAGAGTCGTGCTTATCGGCGGCGGAATCGGTACGCCTCCGATGCTTCCGCTTGCTAAGGCTTACGGCAGCGGTGCAACTGTAATTACCGGATTCCGCAGTGCAAGCGCAGTCATCCTTCAGGACGACTTCAAAAATACCGGAGCAGATGTGATCCTCTGCACCGACGACGGTACACTTGGAATCCACGGCTTTGTAACTCAGCCGTTCAGCGAGCTTGCTGAGAATGAAAAGATCGACGCAGTATATGCCTGCGGACCGATGCCTATGCTGAAAAATATTGCTAAGATCGCTGCTGAAAAGGGGATCTTCTGTGAGATCTCACTTGAGGAGCGCATGGCGTGCGGAATCGGAGCCTGCCTTGGCTGTGCGTGCAGAACTAAGAAAAATGACGAGGAATACTTTGCACACGTCTGCAAGGAAGGCCCTGTATTTAATGCTGAGGAGGTACTCTGGTAATGGCTGATTTATCTGTAAATGTCTGCGGAGTTGACTTTAAAAACCCGATCATTCCCGCATCCGGAGTTTTCGGATACGGAAGAGAATATGAGGAGCTTTTCCCGCTTTCAAAGCTTGGCGGAATCGCTACAAAGGGAACTACTCTTCATAAGCGCAACGGAAATCTTGCACCCAGAATTGCTGAAACTCCTTCAGGAATGCTTAATTCAGTGGGACTTCAGAATCCGGGAATCGACCACTTTATAAATGTAGAGCTTCCTAATCTTATGACGAAAGATACGGTTATTCTTGCAAATTTTGCCGGATCAACAGTCGAGGACTGCGTTGCAGCAGCTGAGAAGCTCGATAAGACTGATGTCCATATGCTCGAGCTTAATATTTCATGCCCGAATGTAAAGCAGGGCGGAGCTGCATTTGGTACAAGCTGTGAGATGGCAGCTGAGGTTACATCTCAGGTTCGTAAGGCAACATCCAAGCCGCTTGTTGTAAAGCTTTCGCCGAATGTAACAAGTATCGCTGATATCGCCAAGGCAGTCGAAGCTGCCGGAGCTGATGCAGTGTCACTTATTAATACTCTCCTCGGCATGAGGATAGATATCAACACAGGCAGACCTATTCTTCGCAATAACGTAGGAGGAATGTCTGGTCCGGCAGTATTCCCGATCGCAGTTAGAATGGTATGGCAGGTTGCAAATGCAGTCAAGATCCCTGTGATCGGAATGGGCGGTGTTGCAAGCGGCAGAGATGCGATCGAGCTTATGATGGCTGGAGCTTCTGCTGTTCAGGTAGGCGCAGCCATCTTCACTGATCCATATGCTCCGGTGAAGATCATCGACGAAATGAACGAATTCCTCGACAGCAAGGGTATCTCTAGTGTCCGTGACATAATCGGAACAGTAAAGCCTTGGTAAGCGGAGGAAAAAATGATAATAATGTCTGTAGATTTCGGTGATTCACGCACTGGGATCGCTGTCTGCGGTAAAAGCGAAATGATGGCATCTCCCGTATGCGTGATCCACGAAAAGGATTTCAACCGCTGCATTGAGAAAACTGCCGAGCTTGCAAAAGAGCATCGTGCAGAGGAAATTGTGGTGGGATATCCAAAAAATATGAACGGCACGATAGGCGAGAGGGCAGAAAAATGCCAGCTCTTCTCCGAAGAACTGGCAAAGCTCACAGGCTGCAGCGTGAAGCTCTGGGATGAGCGCTGCACGACAGTTTCTGCGCATAATGCACTAAACGTGACCAATACACGCGGCAAAAAGCGTAAGGCAGTAGTCGACGCTGTTGCAGCTGTGATAATTCTTGAAAGTTACCTTGAATATCGTAAGAATTCAGGGCAGACTACATAATGACTGATGTGAGTTCATCAAGCACTGAGCCGGCTGCACGGAGAGCCTTTCCTGCATTTCTCTTGATGCTGCACTTTTTTCTTGTGCCGGCAGCGGAAAATGCATAGCATACAACGCCTACGGCTGCTCCAGCAGCAACGCCCTTTGCCATTGATTTTACATCCATGATTACCTCCTGTCCCGTTCAGGAAACGGGATGCCGTCATTGCGGCTGGCGGCGTGCCGGATTTGCAGAAATTCATCTGTACATGACAATATTTTTTGCCGCAAATCAGATAATATACAGAGGCAAAATAATGTATAGGCTTAACATAGTTCTTGCCGAGCCGCAGATTCCTCAGAATACCGGAAATATCTCCAGAACCTGTGCGGTCACCGGTGCAAGACTTCATCTTATAAAGCCGTTCGGATTCGAGATCTCCGACAAACACCTCAAGCGTGCAGGACTTGATTACTGGGATAAGCTTGATATAAGCTATTACGAGGATATGCACGACTTTTTTGAGAAAAATTCCGGCGGCAGCTTTTTCTATTTCACAACTAAAGGACGTCACGTCCACAGCGACATAAGCTATCCGGATAATTCATATCTTATATTCGGAAGAGAGGATAAAGGGCTTCCCGAGGAGCTGCTTCACAGCAATCCCGAAAGCTGCGTGAGAATTCCTATGAGGAACGAGCTGAGGAGTCTTAATCTCTCAAATTCAGCGGCAATCGCCGTCTATGAGGTGTTGAGACAGTGGGACTATCCAGATCTTTCCCGAGAGGGAAAATTAACCCAATATGAATGGTAAAGGAGCAATAATAATGCAGAAAATTCTTATTTTAACAGATTCAGCCTGCGACCTTGACAAGGCAACTATCGAGGAGCTTGGCATAAGAGTAATACCTTTTTCGATCACATTTGGTGACAAAAGCTTCAAGGAGACTTTTGAAAAGTCTGCGTTCGAGGTTTACGAAATGATGGAGAACTTCTCCGATATCCCGAAAACTTCGCAGATCACAGCGTTTGAGTTTGAGGAGAATTATAAGGAGATCTACGAGCAGGGATATACCGATGTTATCTATGTCGGAATCAATGCTAAAGGCTCTGCAACCTATAATAACTCTATTATGGCAAAGGAAAGCTTCTATGAGGCTTATCCCGAGGCAAGAGACAAGATGAGGATATATAACCTCGATTCAAAATGCTATAACGGCGTTTATGGATATCCGATCATGGAGGCTGTTAAGAAGATCAGAAAGGGTGCGTCAGCTGAGGAGATCGTTGCGTATTTTCAGGAATGGTTTGACAGCGTTGTTATCTATGCCGTGCCGATGACGCTCAAGTACGCAAAGAAGTCAGGAAGAGTATCTGCGGCGGCTGCATTTGCAGGAGAAATGCTCGGACTTAAGCCGATGATCGAATTTGTTGACGGCGGAACTCAGACTCTTGAGAAGATCAGAGGAGAGAAGAATATCATTCCGAAAATGCTTGCGGCACTCGAAAAGAGCATGGTTCCCCAGACTCCTTATGTCATGATCTGCGGAAAGACAGATGCACTTGCTAAGGAGCTTGAAAAGGAACTTTCTAAAAAATGCGGAAGAAAAGCTGAGGCTTATTTCAGGATCGGAGCTGCCGTTGCAGCAAATATCGGAACTGATGTTATCGGCGTTGTTTTCCGTAAAAAGAAGTAAATCTCTGCCCTGTTTTCTAACGAAAGCAGGGCTTTTAAATTTATGCAGTCAGGCGGAAATTGACAATCGGCGGAGTAAGTGGTATAATTGAAATGAATTTTTTAGTACTGGAGAATTTATCTATATGAGCAGAAATATATATGAAGTAAAAGTCCCCGGAATGATCAGAGAGAATGCCTGTGCCGAAGCAGTAGTTCCCGGATCTAAGTCAATAACGAACAGAGCACTCCTCATTGCAGCTATGGCGGATGGCGTGAGTACACTTAATGGATGCCTTTCAAGCGATGATGCAGCATATTTTCTCGAATGCATCAGAACACTTGGATTTCCAGTCGAGGAAGAAGATGACGGTGCGCTTGGAAAGAATATAAGGATCACAGGTTTCGGAGGAAGTATCCCTAACAAAAACGCTGAGATCTATGTCGGAAGTGCCGGAACAGCGGCAAGATTTCTTGTAGCGATGCTTGCTTTCAGCGATGGAGTTTATACGATAAACTCATCGGAGCAGATGAAAAAACGTCCTATGCAGCCGCTTATTGATACACTTCGCAGCGCTGGTGCTGGGGTGGAATGCCTTGAAGAGGAGGGACATTTTCCCCTTCGCATTACCGGAATCGGCTCAAAGGAGCTTATTCCATCTGAGTTTACTGTAAATATCGATAAAAGCTCTCAGTTTTTAAGTGCGCTGCTGATTGCAGCCGGAACGTTCGGGAAGAATACCACGATCCATGTTTCTGGCTCTCACGGTCTGAGTTATGTCGACCTGACGGCGGAAATGATGAGACATTTTGGAGTGAGTGCTGAAAAGGTGATCCTTGACGGTAAGGTCGGCTACAGACTGAGCGGTGAAGAGTTCTATACAGCACGTGACTATGATATTGAACCTGATATGTCAGCGGCAGCGTATTTTTATGCACTTGCAGCAATACTTGGCGTGACAATACGTGTGAAGGGTGTTACTGAGAAAATGCTTCAGGGTGATACTCAGTTTATCGGAGTGCTGGAAAAGATGGGATGCCGGAGAGAGGTTGCTGAAGATGGTGTGATCGCTCTGACAGGGCCTGTCGGAGGAAATCTTGCCGGAGGGTTTGAAGTAGATATGTCATCATTTTCCGATCAGGCGTTAACTCTTGCGGCTATTGCACCTTTTGCGGATGCACCTGTTGAAATAACCGGAATAAGCCATATTCGTCTCCAGGAATGCGACCGCATTGCGGCAATAATTGAGAATCTTGCTTCGCTGGGAATCAGAACTGACGAGCTTGAAGATGGAGTGAGAATATATCCCGGAGAGCCTGATGCCTGCGTTATTGAGACATACGATGACCATAGGGTAGCGATGTCATTTGCTCTTACCGGACTTCGTTCACAGGGCGTGCGGATACTTGATCCTCAGTGCTGCCGCAAGACATTTGCGGAGTACTTTACCCAGCTTGAAAAAGTTCTGAACGATCTCTCGTAAACGATCCCATACGGAAATTAACCTTGAAGACAAATAAACCGCCTGTGCGTCAGAAATTGACAGAGCACAGGCGGTTTTGCGTTATGTGATGTATATTTCGTTTATTTCTACAAAAAAACTTGACAAACTTAAATTAATATGTTTATATATTATATAATGTACGCTGAGGAATGCAATGCGGTGTTCTGTTCAGTGTAATTTTGACCCGATAAGGAGTATTAGTATGTTTAAAACTTTTGAAGAAGCTAAAAAATTCTGTGCTGAGCATCAGGTAAAAATGCTCGATTTCAAAATGGTTGACCTCGATGGACGCTGGAGACATATTGCTATCCCCGAGACACGCTTTGTTCCGGAGCTTATGGAGTCCGGAATCGGTTTTGATGGATCAAATTATGGCTTTGCGCCTGTAGAAAAGAGCGATATGATCTTTATCCCCGATCTTTCCAGTGCTTCACTTGATCCGTTTGCAGAGGTGACTACACTTTCGATGATCGGCGATGTTTATGTTATCGCTGAGAATAACTACCGCTTTAATCAGGATCCAAGAAATGTTTCAAAGCATGCGGTTGAGTACCTTAAATCCACTGGTATTGCCGACGAGATGATCATCGGACCTGAGTTTGAGTTCCATATTTTCGACGATGTAGCCTACAGCGTAAAGCCTGAGGATATGTCATTCTCTGTTGATACTCATCAGGCTGCATGGAATTCTGCTTTTGCTGATAATAATAACAAGGGATATATCACTCCCGGTCACAGAGGCTATCATGCTGATCTTCCGAATGATATAACATATGACCTCAGAAGCCGCATCTGTCTCATGCTCGAGGAGCGTGGAATCAAGGTTAAGTACCACCACCACGAGGTTGGCGGTTCAGGTCAGGTTGAGATCGAGGTCGAGCTTGGCGAGATGACAAAAATGGCTGACAATACCATGATCATCAAGTATGTTGTAAAAAATGCTGCACTTCAGGAGGGCAGAACTGCTACATTCATGCCTAAGCCGATCTACAGCGAGGCAGGAAACGGTATGCACGTTCATATGCTTCTCTTCAAGGACGGCAAGCCTGTGTTCTACGATCCGAACGGCTACTCAGAGCTTTCAGAAACAGCGCTTTACTTCATCGGAGGACTTCTCAAGCACGCAGGATCACTCTGTGCATTCACAAATCCCTCAACCAACTCCTTCAAGCGTCTCGTTCCTGGATTTGAGGCACCGGTGACTATTGGCTACGCAACATCCAACAGAAGTGCAGTTGTACGTATTCCGGCTTATGCAAAGGCTTCGGACAAGCGCCGATTTGAGCTTCGCAGCCCTGATGCTACCTGCAATCCGTATTATGCATACTCCGCTATCCTGATGGCTGGCATCGACGGAGTGAAGAACAAGATCGATCCTTCAAAGTGCGGCTGGGGACCGTTTGACTTCAATCTTTACAATCTCTCCGATGAGGAAAAGGCAAAGATCGAGTCGCTCCCGAAGTCGCTTGATGAGGCACTCGATGCACTCGAGGCTGACCACGATTACCTCACAGAGGGAGGAGTATTCCCTGAGAGACTTATCGAGATCTGGCTGAAGAAAAAGCGTGCCGAGGCGGCTATGATCAACAAGATCCCGCATCCGGCTGAGTTTGCAAGCTACTACGATCTTTAATATTTTTACAATAGATCCGCCCATATTGATGGGCGGATTTTTTATGAGATAATGCACTTAAATATTTAAGCATTACGAAAAACATCTGGGCAGTATCAACAAAATAGGAGGGGAGTTTTAGTGCATTGCTCTGAAAATTTCCGGGGCTTCTTTACTTTTTATTAATATTGTGCTAATATTTTTTATGATTTATGCTTAAAAGTGCTTTGGTTTAAGTTAAAGATCATGACAGCAGGAGAATTATCACTGCTGAAAAATAGAAAAGAGGTATACTATGAGAAAAAAACACTTACTGAAAAGGGTGCTGTCTGCCGGACTTGGTACAGCTGTGCTCGTGTCAGGCGCAGCATTTCCGGCTTACGCCGAGAGCGAGGGCACTACTGAAGGCACAGACAGACTCCCGACCTATTCTGAATCAGTGACTGATTCAGAGATCAACTTCGCAAAGGCACTCCAGCTTTCGATGTATTTCTACGATGCAAACAAGTGCGGCTATGGAATCGAAGGCGGCAACCTCGAGTGGAGAGGCGACTGTCATGTTGAAGATGCCGAGATCCCGCTTATCCCTATGGGCGAGGATTTTAAGGGTACTAACCTTTCGCAGGAGTTCCTCGATGAGAATAAGGAGATCCTTGATCCTGACGGCAATGGTACCATTGACCTCGCCGGAGGCATGCATGATGCAGGAGACCACGTAAAATTCTGCCTTCCCGGAAACTACGCTGCATCAACTGTAGGCTGGGGATATTATGAATTCCGTGATGCATACATTGATGCCGGCGTTCAGTGGCATATCGAGGATATTCTTCACTGGATGAATGATTATTACCTGAAGTGCCTGTATTATGATGAAAACGGCGATGTACTCGCATTCTGTTATCAGGTGGGTGAGGGTAATATTGACCATAACTACTGGATCGCTCCGGAGCTTCAGAATGAGAACCTTCTTGATTTTGCACGTCCGGCATATTTTGCGACAGTTGACACTCCGGCATCCGATATGTGCG
>JBGVIW010000012.1:0-13700 GCA_045128995.1 Ruminococcus sp. | reverse complement strand
TTTAATTTCAGCCTGACAGGGCGCACTATGAGAAAAATAAAATTTCTCACTAAGTTAATCAGTGCGCCCTGTCAGGCTGAAATTAGTATAAAAGTCTTTGGAAAGGGGTTCGGGGGAGAACCTTTCCTCAGAAAGGTTTCCCCCGATAACTACATATAAAGTTCCTATAGGAGCATTATTGCTATCCCGTGAGACTTTGTTTTTATTATTATGAAATTACTACATCTTCGCTGAAGAGTGACTCGTCGAACTCGTAGCTGTCATAGTCGAAGTCCTCGTAGAACTCATCGTAGTCGTAATCCTCGAAGTCGTAATCCTCATAGAACTCGTCATAGTCGTAGTCCTCGAAGTCGTAATCCTCATAGAACTCGTCGTAGTCATAGTCCTCGAAGTCATAATCCTCGTAGAAGTCGTCCTCGTAGTAGTCATCGTAGTAATCGTCGCCATAATACTCATCATCGTAGTAGACTTCTTCGCCTCCGAACATCTCGCTTACAGCAGCATCAGCGATCATCTTGGAATTCTCCTCAGAGAGGCCGAGCTTTTTGAAAAGTTCTGTAATGAAGCTGTTGACATCGTCCTCAGTCGCATAGTCGCTGAAGTCAGTCATCTCGTCGAACATCATTACTCCATCAGCTTCAACGTCAGCGATCTCAGCCTTATCCTTTTCGGACATTACGAGTGAAACCTTACCAAAGTCAGTTCCGTCAACGTTGATGTTATAAGCGATGCTCTGTGACTTTCCGTCAGATTCAAGAGCAAGCTCGATGGGATCGATCTCGGGAACAACAAGAATGAGATTACCGCTTACATAGCCCTTATCCTCGTTTACGATCTTAAGCTTATCGAATTCAGCAGAAAGAGCAACATTATCGCCGCCGTCATTGAGTTCGAGTGTAAGCTCACCAGTATAAGCGTCGCCGCTTTCCTTAGCCTTGAGGCTGCCCTCGAGGATATCCTCGCCGCCGTCTTCCACAAGAAGAGTACCAGCAACATTATCGCCGTCCTTGCCGACAACGAACTTTACATTTACCTCGTCAAAGCCGAATGACATACCTCTAACAGTACCCTCAGCGTCAACGTATGTTATCATCTCAAGGGTTTCATCGCTGAAGTCGCCTTCCTCGATATCGGCACTGATCTCCTCAATGCCCTCAGCGATCATCTCAGCATACTCAGCTTCAGTACAAACGCCGAGAGTCTCGACGAGAAGCTTCTTGATAACCTTATCATTCTCGGCCTTCTTGAGTGCGTTCTTGAAGAACTTTGCGAGTTCCTCATCAGTGATATCAGCCTTAAGGACAGTGTAGTCCATCTTGATTCCGCCGACATCAACGGAAGCATCCTTATCCATCTTCACATTCTTGATAGAAGAATTCCACACGTCTGTATATGTTGTAATGAGGTAAGAGATATCCGCCGGAGCGAGATAATCCTCGGGGTTATTCATGATACCGAGCATCAGATCCATGCCCTCAGCAGTACCTGTAATCTCAGACAGATTGATTCCAAGCCACTTCTTGGTAAGCTCCGGAACTCTCAGGTAATAGCTGAGATCCTCCATATTCATTGCGATATCAGCAGAAACAAGCTTCTCGTCATTGAGTGAAGCATAAACTGACTCCATGATATCGTTCTGCTTAACGCTTGCATCCACACCGATCTCGATAGTATTTGCGTTATTGATGATATCGATAAATTCCTGCATATCATCGCCGCCGCCCATTTCTGAAATGAGCATATCCTTAGCGTCAGCGCTTATATCGTATCTGAATGCAACATTTGAGCTTACGCCCTTATCCTTCTGAGAAAGATACTCACGGTATGATTCCTCGATAGAAGCTGCAAACTCATCAGCAGCCTCCTCGTTTACCCATGAATAATACTCATCGGCATCGAGCATCATAAGCTTCACCTGATTTTCCACGTAATCCGAAGTATTATAGGCGATAGCTGCACCGCCGGCAGCGACTCCGACTACACCAGCGCTGATGCAGGCGATCTTGAGTCCCTTTTTCTTCTTAGGAGCTTTTTCAACGCCGCTTACGCTGTTATAATCAGACTGCTCATACTGCTGAGAGTAGTAATCCTGAGACTGAGAATAATCCTGCTGGAGCTCCTGCTCAGTCTCATTAAAATTATTCTCGTTTAAATTATTATCGTTATTATTGAAATTGTCATTCATTCTAAGTAACCTCCCTGACAAATTTCAGCCCTCTGGCTGAAGGTAGAATTTTTTTACTTCTGCGTTTTATATGATACCACACCAGCGGTGCAGGTGTCAACAAAATATTCATTTTTTTGCCATTTTGTATACATTTTGTAATTCAGCAGGCAATTTCGCTGAATAATATCATAACTCCGGTCAATAATAACTACAGTTCCGTTGGAGCTGAAGTATTATCCGATCAATTATAAAGGAGATATGAAAAATGGAAAACAAGAAGAGAAATGATAACATTAAATGTACAGTTTCACAGTGCCAGTACAACATGGTAACTGAAAACTACTGCTCACTCGGCTGCATTTCAGTAGGCACTCATGAGGCAAATCCTACTGCTCCGGAATGTACTGACTGCAACTCATTTGTAAGACGTACAGGCTGCTGCGGCTAAATCCGCTTCTTCCCGATGCCAAGCATCGGGCTACATAAAAATCAACTTCATTCTCACTCAGAACGTATTGTGCAAAATAACTAAAATCAACATAAGAATACAGTCAAATCATGAAAAATTTCTCAATCCACTTGAAATAATATTATTTATGGAGTATAATATAATTGAGTTTTGTTATTGAAAGGTATCGCCGGATCTGACGGCGATGACCTGAAAGTACTCAAATTACCAACAGGAGGCTGATTATTATGTTCGATAAAACTATGACCTTTTCCGTTAATGAGGATAAGGAAGCCGAGCTTAAAAAGAATCTTACTATTATCTACGACGCTTTGACGCAGAAGGGCTATAATCCTATAAATCAGATAGTTGGTTATTTTCTGTCAGAGGATCCGACCTACATAACCACCTACAACAACGCAAGAAGCCTTATCCGCCACATCGACAGAGATGAGCTTCTTCAGGTTCTCGTAAGGTCTTATCTCAATTCATAAGCGTATGTGTTTACGGTCTGCACAAAGATCAGTATATGCACAATAGTACGATATATTTCACGGACGGCATGGACAATGCCGTCTTTTTATTTTTATCAGAAGATCTCAAAAACTGCTTCTATAACCTCCTCAAGGATCTCGAGGATGAATTTAGTATATCTCCTGAGCTTGAACAGGCTGAACAGAAAAAGTGCAATGCTGGCGATGCACAGTACACACCCAAGAACTCCATCCGGCGATTGAAAAACTACTACCGCAAGGATAAAATATACAAGCGAGATAATCATTAATGCTGAGTAAGCTACAGTTTTTAATGTTTCGGGTTTCATTATATCTTCTCCTAAAAATTTCCAGTGATATCCGGCGATGCGCCGGATATAATACTATTGCGGCAGAAAGCCGCAGCTTATTAAAAGGAATTTGAAATCTATGAAATTAAAAGCTCTGGCAGCAGCGGCAATTCTCACCGCCGCAGCGATCACAGAATCAGCAGCAATAGCTGCTGATGATACCAAGATCGGCTACGGTCAGGGTACTGCCGTTGACAGCAGAAACCGACCCGTTGACGCTGCTGGATTCAACAGCCGATACGGCGATTATGATGCCTGCGCCCTATCGGATGATGATAACAGGATTATTATCACTTTCGACCAGGGCTATGAGAATGGCTACACTGACGATATACTCGATACTCTTAAGGAAAAGAACGTAAGCGCTGTATTCTTCCTTACAGGCGATTATGCCAAAAAGGAATCACAGCTTGTGCAGCGTATGATCGATGAAGGTCATGTTTTAGGTAATCACGGTATGACACACGCAAGTCTGCCCTCACTTACGGATGAAGAAGCAAAGGAAGAAATAATGTCTCTCCATAACTATGTGCTTGACGAGTACGGATATGAGATGCAGTATTTCCGCTTTCCCTGCGGGGAATATTCCGAGGCAGCACTTGATACAGTGCAGGAATGCGGTTACACCTCCCTGTTCTGGAGCTTTGCATACGTGGACTGGAATACTGACAGTCAGCCATCAGCCGGCGAAGGCTTTAATAAGCTCACAGAATCTGCACACGGCGGAGAGATCCTCCTCCTGCACTCTGTTTCAGCGACGAATGCCGAGATACTCGGTGATGTTATCGACGACTTCCGGGCACAGGGCTTTACAGTCTGATCCGAAATAGTATGATCTATGATCATCAGCTAGTTTATTATCATCAGGGCAGACCTTTTTATGGGTCTGCCCTTACTTATTTATCAGATAGTAATTTTATTATTCAGCCGATTCCTCAGTCTCAGCCTCTGGCTCAGTCACTGCCGGCGGAGTGTAAGAGTATGATGATGAGGAGGAGGAAGAGGAGGATGACTCATCGTCGTCGATATCGATACCGAGAAGAAGATTTCCGCTTCCGTCAGTCACCTTAGGCATCACGCCGTCCCACTTTGTTATCTGCTCATACACGAGAACCTTCTCAGAGAGTGACTCCTCGATGAGTTTATTGGCGTCAGCCTGAGCCTGAGCCTCGGCAAGTATAGCGGCAGCCTCAGCCTCAGCAGAAATGATCTTCTTCTCGGCCTCAGCCTCGGCAATTACGATAGCCTGTTCCTGCTCAGTCTGGGTCTTGATAAGATTCTGCTCCGCAACCTGCTTAGCCTCGATAGCATTATTGAACTCCTCAGAGAAATCGAAGTTTACGATATTAAACTTTTCTATGTAGATACCATAGTCATTGAGCTTAGCATCGAGAGCTGCCTTTACCTCATCGCCGACGAGTGCTCTTTCAGTAATAAGCTGCTCGGCGGTATATTTTGCAGTAACGGACTTCATGCACTCCTGAACAACAGGGGTGATGAGTACGGATTTATAATCAGTTCCGACATTTTTATAGATCTCAGGTGTAGCGTCAGTACTGATGCGGTAGTTTACAGCAATAGTACTGCTGACGGTCTGCATATCCTTAGAAACTGCGGACGCAGGAGTCTCATAGACCTGGATCTTATTTGACATTACCTCGACAGTCTGGATAAACGGGATCTTGAAGTTAAGACCTTCCTGAAGCGACTCCTCGGATACCTTTCCGAGCGTCATAACTACACCGGTACTTCCGGCAGGAACGATAGTAAATGAATTGAATGCAACGATAAGTGCCGCTGCACCAGCGACTACCCATTTTACCCACTTAAGATTCACTTTGACTGTACCGTCGGGGTTAAGCTGCTGAAATTTTGCCATAACAAATATATCTCCTTAAAAATACGTTGCCGGAATCAGCCGGCGCTGCCTGAAAGTATATCTCCCAGGACTGTTTCCATCTCATGCTTGAGGGATGCGCTTCTGTATGCCATAATCATGACAAACATCGCCTTGCGGAGCTTTTCGACATCCGAGCGCACATTTCCGGGCTGTTCATCAAGCTCGCTGCGTATGAGCTTCTTAACGGATGCTGTATCGAATGCGCCTTCATCCTCAGCAGTGAAAATTATCCTGCAAAGGATATTATAAAGAGTAACATCGGCAATAATATCATCCGATGTATCCTCAACATCGCCGTTTACATAGTTCATCAGCGCTGCGATCTCATCGAGCTTCATAGAACCTCTGAGCATATTAATGAGCAGAATTCTCACGATCTGCTTTTCTGAATATCTCTTTCCGCTAGTTGATGAGACCCATCCACGCTTTATCCAGTTCTGGATGGTCGAGCCTTCCAGTCCTGTGAGCTTTGACAGCTGGGAAAGTGTAAGTCCGCCGGTAGCCTCGATCACCGGAGCTACAAGTGTAAACGCCTCGTCTCTAGCCTGTTCTGAGAATTTCAGTGCAGTTCCGGGCACTCGCCTGCTCAAAGTCACCGCCTCCTTTCATGTGATGATATGATTGTACCACAGGTTCATATGAACCGCAAACGCCGTTTGATGACATCCTAAAGCAATATTCTGGATTTTTTGGCATTTATCGCCATCACCCTCTCTGTTTCACATTTTTTCGCCCTATTGCTAATAATTTCTGTTCTATGTATTCATTGAGTTTTTTCGGCATATACATTTACTATCCGCCGGAAACTTATAGTATTGGAGTGAATTATGTGAAAACTCAGCCCAACCACCGAGCAGAAATACTCGGTCAGTACATCATCGAAAATAAAGCAACTGTACGTGCAGCTGCACTCAAATTCGGGATTTCAAAAAGTACCGTACATAAAGACGTCAGCGAACGCCTGCCTAAGATCAATCCATCTCTCTATGCTCAGGTCAAAAGCATTCTCGAAATAAATAAGCAGGAACGCCACATCCGTGGAGGCATGGCAACGAAGATAAAGTACCGTGAGCTTGCAAAGCAGCGTGCAGCCTACTATAAATGACAAAAGCTCCGCCGAAGTGCAGAGCTTTTGCATGATCTATCTGAAAACAACACTTGCGCATATCCGCTCCGCCTAAGCGGAGCATCCCAAAGCTCTTCACGGGCACTCTGCCACTCCGGAACCAAAGATATACAAAACTGCTGTTTACTTTATTTTATGCAGAATTTCCGATTTTGCAACATGAAATTTCTTACATCGATAATTTCCGCCGCCGTATGTTATCTCTCTGTAATAAATTTTACCAACCTGTAATCCAAAGTAATCCAATCTGTATTTTTATTGAAAACTCCCTGTTATTGCATATTCCCGCTTTTGTGCTATAATTGAAGCATGGTCAGCCGCCAAGGCGGCGTCATAACACATTTCCTTTCAGCCCAGCGCCCTCCACATCCAAGGACGCTGGTTTTTTCTTTGACAGTTTTTTAATGCTTTGGGTAAATATGCTTGACAGCCTACTGGGGAAAACCTTTCTGAGGAAAGGTTCTTCCCCAGACCCCTTTCCAAAGACTTTTAAACAAAATTCCCCGATAGGGTCTATAAAGACCCTATCGGGGAATTTTAATTGAAAGTTTTAGGGAGGGAGTTTGAGGGAGGACCCTTTTTCAAAAGGGTCTCCCTCAATAGATTGCAATTATACTACCCAAAGCATTAAAAAACTACACATACAAAATGAATCTGCGCAGCAGGATCAGGTCGAAAACGTTGAATGAAGAATCGCCGTTGAAATCGCACTCGACGTCATTAGCTCTGCCGACGAGGTTGGATGCGCATATCACGAGATCGGCAACATTCACTACGCCGTCGTTGTTATAATCGCCGTTGAGCGGTTCAGTTACGCTTGATGTAGTCTGAGGCGGAGTGATATCATAAGTTGTAGTGGTAGTCACTACCGACTCGGTAGTAGTTGTTGTGGTGGTAGTTGTAGGTATAGGTTCAGTGCAGGTAGTGGTAGTGGTTGTAGATGTCGTTGTAGTCGTAGAAGTAGTTGTCGGGAGAGGTTCTGTACATGTTGGAGTTGTAGTGGTAGTCGTCTCAGTCGGGACAGGAGTTGTAGTAGTTGTGGTCGTGCTTACAGGGATCGGAACTGTACACGTATGGGTTGTAGTAGTTGTAGTTTCGGTGTTGATGAGCGTCGTTGTTGTGGTTGTTGTAGTTATAAGCTCACCGATCGTACCATAAGGATCGTAATCGTCGGACTGGATAACCGGATACTCCAGCGATGTACCATTAAACTCGGCTACCTCGGTATGGTTCGAGAAGAAGCTGTCGGAGCCTTTAAGGAAGTACTGATACTTGATCTCTGCACCATTACTGCCGTCGAGGTCATCCCATGTAAGGTCGATCGCATACCAGTTTCCATCCTCCATCCGGACATAGTTCCACATATGAGCAACATTTGCTGAAACGTCGTAATTTCCAAAAATCAGTGCGCACGGCACATTGAGGCGGTCACAGATGAGCTTGAACGCCTTTGAATAGCCCTCGCAGACAACGCCCGGCTCAAGCAGCGCACCTACAGCGGAGCTTGCGTATGGTGCAGACTCATCATAATAGGTAAAAACTGCGATCTGATCATGAATGCTCATGAGCTGGTCATAGAGAGTATCGCCCTCGACATTGAACTCCTCGATCGCTGTTTCAAGCTTTTCCTTGTATTCCATTGCAGTTTCGAGGTCGCCGTAGGATGAAATTATTGCAGGAGTAAACGTCAGTGACTTAATGTTGAGGGTATAGGTCGATTTTAAAAAATTCCGAGTATATGACGTGTCACTTCCTACGCCTATCGAGAGGTTAGCGGTTTCAAGCCAGAATATCTCCGGATAGTCAAAAAGCAGGCAGTCGATCGCTGACTTGCATCCGCCGAATATCGCCTCGCTGAACGCCGCAGCATCCTCCTCGGTATATGAGCTTGAACCGGGAAGTGCTGATAATGTAACAGAGATCGTCTCCGGAAGCGATACTGTCACCATTTCCTCCGAAGGCGTTACCCATACGGACAATGCATCGTAGACAGCGAGATTGTTGTCATCGAGAAAGGCAGAATAATAATATGCCTCGTCACTGAAGTTTGAGAGTACCTGAGGAGTATCGGTCAGTGAGAGGCTGAGGTCTTCGGCATCCTCAAAAGTGAATTCGATGTTTTCACAGTCAAGAGTACCAGTCGTAGTTGTGAGTTCTTCAGCATATCCGGCGAGAGTTCCGTTGCCTATTATCATAACAGAAGCTGCCGCCAGTGATATTATTGATGAGAATATTTTTTTCATAGAAATTCCTCCGTTCGAAGTAAAATCGTTGTACAATTCCCATCCCCCGTTATTTTTCTACTTTAATTATATACAATTTCCACGATTTTGTCAATAACATCGCCCGAAAACAGTGAAAATGCAACAAATAAATATGTCGTTTATGTGTAATTCAACAAATTCTTAAAATAATCTGAAAGTCTCAGAAAGTGCCTGTGAAAAAAATGTCAAAAAAACTCCGTTTTTCTGGGCGATATTGGGCAGATTGTGACTTGAAATGCATCGGAAAATGTGTTATACTTTATTTTAGTGTGCGTTTTCTGCATAACATTTTTGAAGGTGAGGTTCCGAAAATGGAATTATTTCAGATGAACAAGGATCAGCTCGTCAGCTTTAAAAACGATGTGACAGCTGAATATGAAAGCTTTAAGGCTCAGGGTCTTAATCTCGATATGTCCAGAGGTAAGCCCTCCGCAGAGCAGCTCGACCTTAGCATGGGTATGCTCAATGTTATCAATGATCAGAACTTCAGAAGCGAAAATGGCTTCGACAACAGAAACTACGGCGTTCTCGACGGCATCCCGGAGGCTAAGAAGCTCTTCGCTCCGATGATCGGCGTTAATACCGATGAGATAATTATTTTCGGAAATTCAAGCCTTAACGCTATGTACTGGGCTGTTCAGACTGCCTATACTCACGGCGTTCTCGGCTCAAAGCCCTGGGGCAAGTATGATAAGGTTAAGTTCCTCTGTCCCGTTCCCGGCTACGACAGACACTTCAAGGTTACTGAATTCTTCGGCATCGAGATGATCAATGTCCCCATGACCCCTGCTGGCCCTGATATGGATATGATCGAGAAGCTCGTTGCTGAGGACGAGACTATCAAGGGTATCTGGTGCGTTCCGCAGTATTCCAATCCCGATGGAATCAGCTACAGCGATGAGACTGTTAAGCGCTTCGCTGCACTTAAGCCTAAGGCTGAGGACTTCAGAATTTTCTGGGATAACGCTTACTGCATCCACCACCTCACAGACAGCCCTAAGTATATCCTCAATCTCCTCGAAGAGGCTAAGAAGTGCGGCAACGAGAACATCGTTTATATGTTCGGTTCTACTTCAAAGATCACTTTCCCGGGCGCAGGCGTTGCTTTCCTTGGCGCAAGCAAGGCTAATATCGACGCTCTCAAGAAATTCCTCGGCATCAGCATCATCAGCTACGATAAGATGAATCAGCTCCGCCATGTTAAATTCTTCGGCACATTCGAGAACCTCCTCGAGCATATGAAGAAGCATACTGCTGTTCTCGCTCCCAGATTCAACGCTGTTACTGATATGCTTGAGGCTCAGATCGCTCCGCTCGGAATCGGCAGCTGGATCAAGCCTGAGGGAGGTTACTTCGTATCCTTCAACTCACTTCCCGGATGCGCTAAGAGAATCGTTCAGCTCTGTCAGGAGGCTGGCGTTGTCCTCACCGGCGCTGGCGCTACATTCCCCTACGGCAAGGATCCCGAGGATAAGAATATCCGTCTCTCTCCGTCATATCCGACTGTTGAAGAGCTTACCAAGGCTATGGAACTGTTCGTTATCTGCGTGAAGCTTGCTTCCGCTGAGAAGCTCCTCGCTGAGATGAACTAATATATTTATATGAATAAAAGGCACTTCTGTTTTCATCAGAAGTGCCTTTGTGTTTTTTGCAGTCTCAGCTGAGGATCATATCAGGACTATATCCTCAAACTTTCCCCTTATCGCCTGTACAAGCGCCTGAGGTGAGAGCTGTATCTGAGTACCTATCCTGCCGCCGCTTATGTAAAACAACTCAAGCTCCTGTGCAGAGGAATGAACTACGGTCATGAACTGCTTTTTCATACCGATCGGAGTGCATCCTCCTCGGACATAGCCAGTTACCTTTGTGATGTCCTTGACGTGAAGCAGCTCCACCGACTTCTCTCCTACGCTGCGTGCAGCCTTTTTCATGTCAAGCTCCAGCGCAACCGGCAGCAGAAAACAATAATAGCTGCCGCTTTTTCCCTGAGCAACAAGCGTCTTGAAAGTCTCCTCGGGCGGCTGATCCAGCTTTGCCGCAACAGTCACTCCATCCACAAACTCATCGCATTCATAGAGATTGATCTTATATTCGATCTTATTCTTGTCAAGAAACCTCATCGCATTTGTTTTGATTTCCTTCGCCATTTCATCCTCGCCCTTCTTATTTATTGTTAGTATCATTTTATCACTCCGGCTTCTGCGTGTCAAGCTCTTGACTATCGGGGCAGTGTACGATATAATATAACCAATATTTATTATAGAACAGAACAAGGCGGATAATTATTCATGAAATTCACCCTCTATGCAGAAAATATTCACGGTCAGCTTTTTGCGCTTTCTGCGAAAAATACTGTTGATACAGTACAAAACGGCTGGCTAATCCCTGATATCCCGTATACCTCTCTCAATTTTCGGGGCAGGGTTTTCAATGCTGAATCAACGCCGGACGGACTTCTCATCTCTCCCGTCGGATTCGGTACAGAACAGCTTGCTGACGGCAGGCTGACGATTGATATCGAGATACTTCCCGTGACTAATCACTCACGCTATTCCTACAGACACCTCCCAATAGGCGGCGGAGGTTATGTTACTGGATTTGCTTTTGACGAGGACGGGATGCTCTTTTGCCGGACTGATATCGGCGGCTGCTACTCAAGTCAACCTCCGCATGACTGCTGGACGGCGCTCTCACATAACGCTGATCACACTACAGAATGGCTGTGCAGTCCGCTTGCTATAACGTGTACAGATCGCCGGCTTTACGTGCTTTTCGGCAATCACTCCGGAAGCTTTCTCGGCATCTCAGACGACAAGGGCGTCAGCTTTAGCTTTCATCCGGTGCCTGCATTCGTGCATGGAAACTGCGTCGGAAGAAGTACCGGCGAGAGGATCGCTGTGACTGGAAATACCATTTTCATCGGTACTCGAGGCAGCGGTCTGCTGAAGGCTGATCTTTGCGAGGCTGCGCTCCGCTGGGAGAAAGTCACTCTTCCGGCTCAGCCGCTGAGCAAGCTCTATATTTTCAAAGGCATCGACGCTCCGCATTTTGAGATCAATGCTGCGGATGATATCACCTTTGTCCACGCTTGCGGCGATATTATCATCGTCGGTACGGCTGAAAGCTGCGGAGTTTTCATCTCCTTCGACTGCGGAAAAAGCTTCTCTCGTCTTCCGGATCAGCCGCATCCGACGGACGGAGCTATACCATTTATTTCACAGAGATGCGCCGTCAGCAATGAATATTTATTCATAACCTACAGTGCCTCAGCCTCCGACAGAGAATCGATGTGGTACAGCTACGCATGCGATGGAAGCCGGATTTTTGACGGCAGAGTGCTGAGGTACAGGATCGAAAACTGCTCCTGCGGCTTCTCAGCAGATATCACTCCTCCTCATCGCAAAGTCGGATTTTCAGGCATCGACTGCACCGGCGGCGGCGATGTGCTTATGTGCTCGACGGTGTGCGGCTCGCCGGATCATGTTTTCCTCAGCCGTGACGGAGGTGATTCCTGGGAGGAGATCCTGACTGACACAAACAGAGCTGTCCAAACCTTCCGCACACCGTATATGAAGCACGAAAACAACAACGGTCAGTCAGTTATCCACTGGATGAGCGATCTGAAACTCGATCCGCTGAGCGGCTGCGTATATGTAAATACCGGAACGGGTGTGTTCCGATGCAGGAATCCGCTCGCTCAGCCTGCCGTCTGGGAGGACTTCTCCGACGGCATCGAGGAAACTGTTCATCTCGGAATTTACAGTCCGCCATCCGGAGAGGTACGTGTACTCGACGTTGTAGGCGACCTCGGCGGATTTGCCTTTACGGACATAAACAGCGAATGCGGCTTCACATTCCGTGATGAGGAGCATAACCGCTATATCACGGCAATCAACGCTGACTTTGCAGAGAACAAGCCCAGTGTTGCAGTAATCTCGCCTCGTGGGAACTGGATCGGGACTTCAAAGGGTGGTGCGGCGGTTTCGCATGACGGCGGAATAAACTGGCATCAGCTGTCTGAGCCTTATGGCATGCATCCCCGTGCTGACAGGCTTCTTGAACGCATCGCTCAGCCCAACGTGAATCCCGGATGGGTTACAGTATCATGCGACGGAAAGAACATAATACGCCAGATCGCCGACGGAAGAAATCTGCCGGCGGACTGTGCCGCTGTTACGGGCGACTGCGGTGCCTCTTGGCAGCAGATACATTTTCTTGCGCCTGACGGCGCTGATATCTGCGATGAACAGCTCTGCGTCAAGATCTTCTCTGACAGATGTGATCCGGCAGTTTTCTACGCCTTCGGCAATCATGGTGAGGTGTTCCTGAGCTGTGACTGCGGTCAGAGCTTTACCCTTGCTGATGTTGATGGCGAACTGCCTGCGAATGATTTCTCCTCGATCGAAGGACATACCGCTCCGGATATAAGAGTCTCGCCGTTTGTGAGAGGTGAGATCCTGCTGTGCTTCAAGCATCACGGTATCCTACGCCTTCACCTCTGCGGCAGTTCCTTCCGCTCTGAACGTGTCATCCCGGCAAAGCTTTGTTCCCATGCACTCTGCGGCGGCTATGGAAAAGGCGGCGTCATCTTCTTCTGCGGAACATACAGCGGCGAATACGGCTTCTGGCGTTCATTCGGTGACGGCTGGATACGCATCAATACCGACACTCAGCAGTTCGGTCAGATACGCTCAATATGCGGCGATCCAAGAGCCTACGGCAGGTTCTATATCGCTACCGGAAGCTTCGGTGCTCTGTACGGTGAGCTGATGATATAATATAAAACCGTCCGGATTAGCAGTGGTATTCTTATGGGAACTTTTACGTTATTATTGAGGAAAACCCTTTTGAAAAAGGGTTCTTCCTCAAACTCCTTTCCTAAAACTTTCGTATTAAATTTCTGCCTGACAGGGCACACTGTAAAAAAGCAAAATCTCTCATTTACTATATT
>JBGVIW010000011.1:0-4675 GCA_045128995.1 Ruminococcus sp. | reverse complement strand
TCGCTGTAGTCAGCCCTGAATCAGCTCCCATCAAAAGGCTTGTGCAGGAAGCACGTGATGAAGGACGTGCTATAGATGCGACGTATGGAAGAAAAACTCGTGCAGTCATAATGATGGATAGTGGGCACGTGATTCTTTCTTCCCTTATCACCGAAACACTTGCTTATAGAATAAACGGCTCAGGAGGTTCAGATAATAATGAATAAAGGAAGATTGATCGTTTTTTCAGCCCCTTCAGGATGCGGAAAAGGCACGATGCTTGCTGAGATTTTAAAGGATGAGCATTTCTATTGCTCAGTTTCTACTACAACTCGTCAGCCAAGACCAGGTGATGTTGATGGAGTTAACTACTATTTTATAACAAAAGAACAGTTCGAGCGTAATATTGAAGACGGTAAGATGCTTGAGTATGCTCTGTATTGTGATAACTACTATGGAACTCTTATCAGTGAGGTTGATGATAAGCTTGCTGAGGGTAGAAGTGTTATCCTCGAGATCGAGGTTCAGGGAGCAATGAAGGTTCGTGAGAAGCGTCCCGATGCACTCTTTGTATTCGTGATCCCTCCGTCTCTTTCAGAGCTTGAACGCCGCCTCAGAAAAAGAGGTACTGAAACAGATGAGGTGATCGCCAAGAGAGTTGCTGCCGCAGCTGAGGAGATACCATACGCTAAAAAATATGACTATGTAATTGTTAACGATGCTCTCGAGGACGCTGTCCGTGACTTCAGAGCTGTTATAGAGGCAGAGAGGCTTAAAGCTGAGTATGCCGATGAATTATTGGATGAGGTGATGAAAAATGCTTAGACCAGCAGTAAACCAGATTATTTCAAAGAATGAGAGTTGTTATTCTCTCGTAATTGCCGTTGCAAAGCGTGCAAGAGATATCGCTGATGAGCTTTTCGAGAACGAGATGATGCTCGAAGAAAAGCCTGTTAAGACAGCTGTCGAAGAAATTGCAAGCGGCAAACAGAAGATCGTGTACGAAAACCAGGGTGAATAATTAATGCCTTTGATAGCGGAAATGGCTGTCAGCAATACAGCCTATTCCTTTGATAAGCTCTTCAGTTATGCGGTTCCTGACTGGATGAAATCTACAATCAAACCAGGTTGTAGGGCGCTTCTGAGGTTCGGCAGGAACAATCAGCTTCGTACAGGAATGGTGATGGATCTACGTGAGGCGGATTCTGCTGGGTTTAAATATCTGTCTGATCAGATCGATAATGAGCCTGTCCTTAATGAAGAGTTTATCAAGCTGGTGCATTATGTGCGTGAGAATACCTTTTCCACGTATTATGAAGCGGTCAGAGCAATGCTTCCTCCAGCGATGAATGTTATAACAAAAGAAAGATTTAAGCTTACATCTGAATTTTCAAGTTGTGAGCTTCTTTCTGCTGAATCACTTCAGCTGCTGGATTCTCTTCGCTCGGCTGAAAATCCTAAGGCTTTTCAAAAAATCTGTGATGATGCGTTATACTCAGGGCAAAGAAATCTGCTTAATGCGCTTCGAGATGCAGGTGCGATTGAATCTGATGACGTTTTCCGCCAGTCAGTTGGCGACGCATCTGTGAAAATGGTTCGCCTCAGCGATGATTATCTTGCTATCCCTGAGAATTACAAACTCACGCCTAAGCAGAAAGCTGCGGCTGATTTTCTTGAAGAATGCGGTTCTGCATCCGAGAAGGAGCTTGCATATATGTGCGGAATCACTCCTAGTGTCATCAAAAGACTTGTAGCAAATGGTGCTGCTGTTGAGTATGATCAAGAGGTGTTCAGATATGCAGCGGAGGATATTGTCGATACAAGAGATCCTGATGACATTGTCCTGTCTCAGGAACAGCAATCAGCTCACGACGCAGTTTTTTCACGTATTTTTGAGCAAAAACCTGGAGTATTTCTGCTTCATGGAGTTACTGGCAGTGGAAAAACTTCAGTTTTTGAAAAACTAATTTATAACACATTGAAGCTCGGCAGACAAGCCATGCTTCTCATACCGGAAATCGGTCTGACACCGCAGATCCTACAGCGATTCAGATCGCTTTTTGGTACAAAAGTAGCCGTTATCCACAGCGGACTTTCCCTCGGACAGCGGCTCGATGAATATAAACGAATAAAACGAGGGGATGCGTGCATAGTAATAGGTACAAGAAGTGCCGTATTTGCACCACTCGATAACATAGGTCTCATCATTATGGATGAGGAGGGAGAGCGTTCGTATAAATCCGAAAGCTCCCCAAGATATACTACAAGCGATATTGCTAAGCAGCGCTGTGCCTATCATGGAGCAGCATTGCTTCTGGCGTCAGCAACTCCCTCTGTGGAAAGTTATTATCTTGCTGAAAAAGGTGTATACAAACTTTTGGAGATGAAGTGCAGATATCATTCAGCGGAATTACCTGACGTGGAAATTATAGATATGAATCTAGAAAGAGAGTCTGGCAATAAAACTGAGTTTAGCCGCAGGCTGGTTGACGAGATAAATATAAATCTCAGTAATGGAGAACAGTCAATATTACTTCTTAACAGACGTGGTTACCATACTATAATCAGCTGCTGTGACTGCTGCCAGCCGCTGTACTGCCCGAATTGCTCGGTTCCACTTACCTACCATAAGGTCAACGGAAAAACGATGTGTCATTACTGCGGATATTCTTCCGATCCGGCTAGTACTTGTCCGTCATGTGGTTCAAAACGACTTAAAAGTATGGGATTTGGTACCCAACGCCTTCAGGAAGAGCTTGCAATGTTCTTCCCAACAGCGAGAATCCTCAGAATGGACGCTGATACGACTTTTTCAAGATATTCTTATGAGAAGAATTTTACTGCCTTCAGAAATGGTGAGTATGACATAATGATCGGTACTCAGATGATTGGCAAAGGACTTGATTTTCCGAATGTAACGCTTGTTGGCGTGCTTTCAGTCGACAAATCCCTGTATGCAGGTGATTTCCGCAGCTACGAGCGAACTTTTTCACTCATAACTCAGGTGATCGGCAGAAGCGGCAGAGGCAATTCTCCCGGCAGGGCTATCCTTCAGACATTTATGCCCGAGCATTACCTCATGAATCTCGCCGCTCAGCAGGATTATCAGGGATTTTATCGTGAGGAGATTGCCATACGGCGAGCAATGATTTTTCCACCGCTTTGTGATATGTGTATTTTTGGACTTTCTGGTGTGAACGAGTTGGAGGTAAAAACTGCCTCGGATGTCGTGCTTCAGCTTATGAACGTCCGACTCCGTGAGCTTTCTCCCAAAACTCCTGTGAGAGTGCTTGGCCCAGTGAAATGTTCATACGGAAAAATCAACGGAAAATATCGCTACAGAATTATCATGAAATGCAAAAATACTCCCGAAATGCGCACTTTTATAAAAAGTATTCTTATCGAATCTGCGCAGCATAGGGATCTGAAAAAAGTTACATTATACGCCGATATAAACGGTGACGCAGGTGTTTGATGCCCTGTGTATTTGAAAGGAATATTATTATGGCACTGAGAAAAATTCTGACAGATCAGGACAGTATGCTCCATAAGGTATGTAAGCCAGTCGATAAATTCGATGAAAAGCTAGCTGAACTGCTTGATGACATGCATGAGACGCTTGATAAGGCACAGGGAGTCGGTCTTGCTGCTCCACAGATTGGCATCTGCCGCAGGATCTTCATAATGCACCTTGACGATGTTATTGTAGAGGCTATAAATCCTGAGGTCATAAAACTTAAAGGCAAACAGAAGGTGCTCGAGGGATGTCTCTCATGCCCTGACAGATGGGGATATGTTACTCGTCCGATGAAGTGCACTCTCCGTGCGCAGGACAGAAACGGCAACTGGTTCGATCGTGAGTTCACTGAGCTTGGAGCGCAGTGTACCTGCCACGAAAACGATCACCTCGACGGCCATGTTTTTACAGAGATCGTAGAGGAATTTGTGCGTCCTGAGGAGTTAGAATAAATGAAGATAGTTTTTATGGGTACGCCCGATTTCGCAGTTCCATGTCTTAGAATGCTCGCCGAGAGCAGACATGAGCTGGCTGCAGTTTTCACCCAGCCCGATAAGCCAAAGGGAAGAGGCTATAAAATGATCCCTACGCCTGTGAAAAAGGCGGCTCTTGAGTATGACCTGCCAGTATATCAGCCGCTTTCGCTCAGAAAAGGAGATGATGCTGATGAGGCGCTGAAGCTTCTCAGAGAGCTTGCACCAGAGCTTATCGTAGTAACTGCGTACGGTCAGATCTTGCCGAAGGAGATACTTGAACTGCCGAAATACGGTTGTGTAAATATTCATGCGTCCCTGCTTCCAAAATACCGTGGAGCTGCGCCGATCAACTGGTGTATTCTGAATGGAGAAGCAAAGACCGGAGTGACTTCGATGCAGATGGCAGAGGGACTTGATACGGGTGATATGCTTATTAAAAAAGAGACTGAGATCGGCGAAAATGAGACATATCAGGAGCTTTACGACAGGTTAGCTGTTATAGGCGGCGAAATACTTGCTGAGACGATCGATGCACTCGAGCAGGGAACCGTTACTCCTGAAAAGCAGGACGATTCGCTGAGCTGCTATTCTCCCATGATCCGAAAGGAAATGAGTTCTCTCGATTTTTCAAAAAGTGTCAGCGAGATTCATAACACGATCCGTGGAGTAACTGGTTTTACAACACTTGGCGGTAAGAGACTGA
>JBGVIW010000010.1:0-6692 GCA_045128995.1 Ruminococcus sp. | reverse complement strand
GGAGTGCGCTGAGATGATGCAGAACCGTGTTACGATCTATTTGAGCGAACATTCATAAAAATAAATCCGCATCCAGAGATATCTCCGGATGCGGATATTTTGTTAATCGCTGAACATTTCTGTCGAGAGGTATCTTTCTCCCGTATCGGGAAGAAGCACGACGATATTTTTTCCCCTGTTTTCGGTACGCTTTGCAAGCTCGATCGCAGCATGGAGCGCAGCTCCGGAGGAAATTCCTACAAGAACGCCTTCGCTGCGGACGATAAGTCTGCCAGCGGCAAAGGCATCCTCGTCAGCAACAGGAAACACTTCGTCATAAATTCCGGTGTCGAGCGTCTCAGGGATAAATCCAGCGCCGATTCCCTGTATCTTATGTGCACCAGCGTGCCCTTCAGAAAGCATCGGTGAGCCAGCAGGCTCTACAGCTACTATTTTGATATTCTGATTGCGGGATTTCAGATATTTTCCCGTTCCGCTTATAGTACCGCCAGTACCAGCGCCGGCAACAAAAATGTCGACCTTGCCATCGGTATCGTTCCAGATCTCAGCTCCGGTAGTTTTCTCATGGGCGGCAGGATTAGCCGGATTAGTAAACTGCGACGGAATGAAGCTTCCGGGGATCTCAGCAGCAAGCTCCTCAGCCTTAGCTATAGCGCCTGTCATGCCCTTTGCGCCTTTGGTCAGCACCAGTTCAGCACCATACGCCTTCATAAGATTACGGCGCTCTATGCTCATAGTTTCGGGCATTACGATGATTGTCCTATATCCCCTTGAAGCGGCAACAGCGCAGAGACCGATTCCGGTATTTCCGCTGGTAGGCTCTATTATCACGCTTTCGGGAGTAAGAAGCCCCTTTTCCTCAGCATCGTCTATCATAGCGGCAGCGACCCTGTCCTTAACGCTTCCGGCAGGGTTAAAGCACTCAAGCTTAGCGAGGAGCTTAGCCTCAAGTCCGAGCTGATTTTCGATATTGCAAAGCTCCATCAGCGGAGTATTTCCAATGAGGTCAGTGATCTTAGTGAAGATTTTCATAAAACATCGCTCCCGTATACTTAATATAGTGATAGGATTATAACACATCGTTAGCCGGATGTCAATTATGTTAGTCGAGGTTAAGAAAGGAAAATGATGGCAGTTGTTAAAAATGTACAAAAATTTTGTCGGATGGTGTCGGAGTGACTGTAAATTGAGAAAAATTACCAGAAGAAGTAGAAAAAGCTTGACTTTTAAGTTAGAACGTGCTAATATTATTTCAGAAAATGTTATATTTATCTAACGAGGTGAACTGAATGATGCCATTAACATTTGCTGAAATAGGCGAGGAAAATATTATCAAAAAGGTCGGCGGAAACACTGAAACTAAAAAGTTTCTTGAAAATCTTGGATTTGTCCCCGGCAGTGCGGTCGTTATTGTTAACGAGCTTGGCGGCAATGTCATCGTGAACGTCAAGGACGCTCGTGTTGCGGTATCAAAAGAGATGGCAGGCAAGATTATGGTCTGATCTGATGCCTGCCGGATCCGGCATCCTTGGGATGAATACTAATCTGATCATAAATGACAGGAGGAAATTGTATGTCTACACTTAAAGATGCAAAGGTCGGCGAGACTGTAAGGGTGAAAAAGCTCAGCGGTGAGGGTGCTGTAAAGCGCAGGATCATGGATATGGGCATTACCAAAGGCGTGGAGATCTATATTCGAAAGGTTGCTCCTCTCGGCGATCCGATCGAGGTCACAGTGCGTGGATATGAGCTTTCACTTCGTAAGGCAGACGCTGAAATGGTCGAAGTAGAATAAGATTATTTTTGATTTATTTTTTTAAAGTTGGGTTAGTCTATGCTAATCCGGAAAGGAACAAACTATATGAGTCTTACAATTGCTCTTGCCGGTAACCCGAACTGCGGTAAAACAACGCTCTTTAATGCGCTCACCGGTTCAAATCAGTATGTCGGAAACTGGCCCGGCGTTACAGTCGAAAAGAAGGAGGGAAAGCTTAAAGGCAACAAGGATATTGTTATCACTGACCTTCCGGGTATTTATTCCCTCTCTCCATATACCCTTGAGGAGGTAGTTGCAAGAAATTATCTCATTCAGGAACGTCCTGACGCTATTCTCAATATCATAGACGGTACTAACATTGAGAGAAACCTCTATCTTACAACTCAGCTCGTTGAGCTTGGAATTCCGGTAGTCGTTGCTATCAATATGATGGATGTCGTTGTCAAGAGAGGCGATAAGATCAATACTCAGCAGCTCTCGAGAGAGCTTGGCTGCAAGGTTTGTGAGATATCTGCGCTCAAAGGAACTGGTATCCAGGAGGCGGCAAGTCTTGCTGTTGCGGCTGCAAAGCAGAGTGAGCCTTCTGTTCCTCAGCATAGCTTCTGCGGATGCGTAGAGCATGCTATCGCTCACATAGAAGAATGCGTTCTTCATGACATTCCTGAGGAGCAGCAGAGATGGTATGCGATCAAGATCTTTGAGCGTGATGAAAAGGTTCTCGAGCAGCTCGCCCTCAAGGCTGATACTATCGCTCACATCGAAAAGGATATTGCTGCTGCCGAGAAGGAAATGGATGACGATGCTGAGAGTATCATCACCAGCGAGCGTTACATATATATCGGCAATATCATCAGAAGCTGCTATAAAAAGAAAAACAAGGGCGGAATGACTATCTCAGACAAGATCGACAGAGTAGTCACAAACAGAATACTTGCCCTTCCGATCTTTGCGTTGATTATGTGGCTTGTGTACACGATCTCGATCGGTACTATAGGTGACTGGACTGTAGGCTTTATGAATGATACGCTCTTCGGCGAATGGATCGTTCCGGGAGTTACATCCTTCCTTGAAAATATCGGCTGTGCAGGCTGGCTTGTGAGCCTTGTAGCAGACGGTATTGTAAGCGGCGTAGGAGCTGTACTTGGCTTTGTTCCGCAGATGCTTATACTCTTCCTTCTGCTTTCAATTCTCGAGGATATCGGATATATCTCACGAGTTGCATTCATCATGGACAGGATCTTCAGAAAGTTCGGTCTTTCTGGTAAGTCCTTCATTCCTATGCTCATCGGTACGGGATGCGGAGTTCCCGGAATCATGGCTTCACGTACGATCGAGAATGAGCGTGACCGCCGTATGACGATCATGACTACGACATTCATCCCCTGCGGAGCTAAGATGCCTATCGTCGGACTTATTGCAGGCGCAGTTTTCGGAGGAAGCTCATGGATCGCAACCTCAGCTTACTTTATCGGAGTAGCTGCGATCGTAATCTCAGGTATCATGCTCAAGAAAACTAAGCCCTTTGCAGGTGAGCCTGCACCGTTTGTAATGGAGCTTCCTGCTTATCATGCACCGCTCGGCGGAAATGTTCTCAGAGCTACATGGGATAGAGGATGGAGCTTTATCAAGAGAGCTGGTACAGTTATCGTTCTTGCTTCACTTATCATCTGGGTACTCAACAGCCTCACATTTGAGGGAGGACTCCACTATATCGGTGACGGCGAGGAGAAGTCGATTCTCAACATTATCGGCGAAACTATTGCTGTAATCTTTAAGCCCCTCGGCTTCGGAAAATGGGAGGCAGCTGTTGCTACGATCCTTGGTCTTGTTGCTAAGGAAGAGGTTGTCGGTGTATTCGGCGAGCTTGCAACAATGGGAGCTGATGCTGATGCAGCTTTTGCAGCGGTTGAAGAAGGCGGTTCTGAGCTTATGCAGGAGATCGGTATCAATATCTTCGGCGGAAGCAAGCTTGCAGGTTTCTCATTCATGATCTTCAATCTTCTCTGTGCGCCGTGCTTTGCAGCGATGGGAGCTATCAAGAGAGAGATGAACAATGCTAAGTGGACTGCCTTTGCGATCGGTTATCAGTGTGTTTTCGCTTATGCGATCTCACTCATCGTTTATCAGACAGGACTTCTCTTTACAGGAAGCGTGAATGTTGTCGGACTTATTGCTGCAATTATCTGCACAGCAGTGATCCTATTCATGCTCTTCAGACCCTACAAGGAGAGTACTTCACTCAAGGGAAATGTTAAGATAAAATAATAGAATCAGTATAAAGGAGGTCATCCTATGATAAGCTTTATTATGGACAATATTGCAACGATAATCGTATCGCTTGCAGTACTGGCTGTGATCGTTTTCATTGTATTCCGAATGCGCAGCGATAAAAAGCAGGGAAAGTCCTCCTGTGGCTGCGGATGCAAGGACTGTGCCAATGCCGTGTACTGTCATGGTGCGAATAAATCGAATAATAACGATTGATTCCGACATCCACGAAAAATAATAAACCCCTTCCATGATTTTAATAGTCATGGAAGGGGAATTTTTTATCCTGTGAAGCCTTAAAGCTTATGGATAGCCTTTACAGGGCACGCAGCCATGCACACTCCGCAGCTTGTGCAGAGATCGTAGTTGATCGAGGCATGGAAGTCGGTTACTGTAATAGCTCCGGTCGGACATTTTTTCTCGCAGATCTTACAGCCGATGCAGCCGTTTTTACAGCTGAGCTTAGTCTGCTTGCCGTTATCCTTTGAAGAGCAGAGAACCTCTATGCGATTTGAGATCGGTCTGATTGAAATAAGCGAGTTCGGGCAGGCTGTAACGCACTGACCGCAGGAGCCGCATCTTGATTCAATAATGGAAGCAAGTCCGTTTCTGATCACGATAGCGTCATGCTCGCAAACCTCAGCGCAGTCGCCAAGACCGATGCATCCGAAGCGGCATTTTCCTTTTCCGCCATAGAAGCGCTTTACAGCCTTGCAGCTCTGCACTCCATCGAAATCGAATGCATCCTCAGTTGCCTCGCAGCTTCCGTTACAGCGTACTACAGCAGCTGTAGGAATAACCTCCGCAGCAGCAACTCCGAGTATCTCAGCGATCATCTCAGCTGTTTCAGAGCCACTGGGCTTGCAGAGATTAGTCGGAGCGCCGCTGTTTACAATAGCGTCAGCGTAGTCTGCACATCCGGCATATCCGCACGCTCCGCAGTTTGCCTGAGGAAGCGAAGAGCCAATCTTTTCGATTCGCTCGTCGACCTTTACATAAAAAATCTTTGAAGCAGCCGTAAGAAGCACTCCGGCAAGCACTCCGCAGCCGCCTAAAATCAGAACTGGTATCAGATAGGTCATCATATCATCCTCCTAATTAGCTGAAAAGTCCGGAAAAGCCCATGAAGCTTACCGATACGATGGACGCCGCTATCAGAGTTGCAGGTACGCCTTTAAAAGCCTCAGGGATATCAGCATATTCCATTTTTTTGCGGACTCCTGAGAAGATTATCAGTGCCAGCATGAAGCCGAGTCCGGCGCCGATCGAATTTACGATCGACTGAATGAAGCTGTAATCGTTGTCGATATTCAGGACTGCCGATCCGAGAACTGCACAGTTTGTTGTGATAAGCGGCAGGTAAACGCCGAGTGATTTATAAAGTGCCGGAATGCTCTTTTTAAGCACCATTTCCACTAGCTGTACGAACAGAGCGATAACAAGGATGAACACCACCGTATCGAGGTATGCAAGTCCGTTTGGTACAAGCAGTCCGTGGTGTATCGGGTATGTAACGAGCGTAGCGCAGATCATAACAAATGTAACTGCTGCGCCCATTCCGAATGCACTGTCAAACTTTTTTGATACGCCGAGGAAGGGGCAGATTCCCATGAATTTTGAAAGCACGAAATTATCCGTCAGCATAGCTGAGAGGAGGATTATCATCATCTCTTTCATTACTGCTCACCATCCTTTCCGCCGCTGCACTGGGAAGCGTTGGGACATCCCTCGCAGCCGCCTTCGCCGCCGCAGCCAAGCTCAGCCGGAGGCTTTCGGTTTGCGATCTTGTTGACAGCCGCAATGATAACTCCAAGCACGAAGAATCCGCCGGCAGGCATAATAAATATGAGCATCGGGTTTGAGCTTACAACGGGGATAGCCATTCCCATCCACTGACCCGAGCCGAGTATCTCACGGATAGAGCCCATCAGAAACAGTGCGAGGGTAAAGCCTGCGCCCATGCCGAGGGCATCGAGTATCGAGGGCAGAACCTTATTTTTGCTAGCGAACATTTCAGCTCTGCCAAAGATGATGCAGTTTACAGTAATAAGCGTGAGGTATATTCCGAGGCTGTCATAAAGCGACGGAACAAATCCCTCAAGCAGGAAGCCTATCAGCGTTACAAAGCTTGCGATGATAACGATGAACGACGGTATTCTGACTTTATCGGGTATGACATTTCTCAGGAGGGAGACAACGATATTTGAACCGAGAAGTACGAATGTTGTAGCAAGTCCCATGCCGATACCGTTTACAGCCTGAGTAGTAACTGCCAGCGTAGGACACATACCGAGGAGCATCACGAGTACAGGATTTTCCTTAATGATACCCTTGACGAATTCATGTCCGAGTCCCTTTTTTTCTTTATCAGCCATTCAGGATCGCCTCCTTGTTTTCATTATAGACCTCTATCGCAGTATCGACTGCTTTTTTCATTCCCTTTGAGGAATAGGTAGCTCCGGTGATGGTGTCGAACTGATAATCAGTTCCGGAAGCACCCATGAACTGCTCTCGAAAGTCAGCATTGTCACGAATTTTAGTGCCAAGTCCGGGAGTCTCGCCGAGGCTTACGAACTCGATTCCGCAGACAGAGCCGCTTTCATCAATTCCGACGAGGACTTCGATTCCGCCCTTGGAATAGCCGTCG
>JBGVIW010000009.1:0-4301 GCA_045128995.1 Ruminococcus sp. | reverse complement strand
ACGATAGGTTTTTTTGCAGAAAACAATAACATACGTAAATGGAGTGAGAATGAGATACCGTATAGGATAAACAAAATAAGTGTTGCAAGTCTGCTTGTTTGCTTAGTATCGTACGCATTTATGTGCATTATATAATCATGTGAAACTTTCAGCTTTGTGAAGAGTTGAAAGCATGCAAGAATTTGAAGTTTCTGTTAAGTTTTTTATGGAGTATTCTGTTATTTTACAGAGATTCCACCCATATTCTACTTACAAGGGATTTTATTTCGATGATGAAAGAAGTACCTTTATATCATCAAATGAATGGAGGAATACATATGAACCAATTAGTTACAGGAAAATTTATAGCGATAAAGAGAAAACAGAAAAATCTAACACAGGAACAGTTAGCAGAGAAACTCGGTGTTTCCAATAAGACTATTTCAAAGTGGGAGACTGGTAAGTGTATGCCGGACTACTCCATTGTAAAGAGCTTATGCGAAGAACTTGAAGTTACAGTGGCAGAACTGATGGATGGTGAAATATCCGAAGAAAAAAGTGTTCGTACTTATGATGATGAGCAGATTATAGATTTACTGAGAAGAACACAAGAGTTAGAAAAGCAAAAAAATATGTTATATGGAATTATGCTTATTGTAATGGGTATTGCTTTACAGGCTCTTTCATATGCATTTGGCGGCTCAGATTTTAAAGACTTTATTTCTGGCTTACTATTGGGATTGTCAATTGCTGAAATGTTAGTTGGAGTTTATGTTGTTGGAAAGTCATTGGCAAGAAGATAACTTTCAGTTTTCAAATTTAAATAATATAGACCACTTACCAATTTCGGTAGGTGGTCTTTCATATTATATATAGAAGATTTTCATTTTTTGTTTTTTAGCAGATGTTACCTTGCACAGAGTATCATCAACTCCGTCCGTGTATCTGCCTTGTGCAATTAGGTCATTCTTCAAATTGATAAGTGCAGCAATAATTCTACTATATTCTTTATCTGTAAGATATAAGTGATAATCTCTGTTTCTCATTGTACCACCTCCTGATACTTCTATTATAAAAATTCAATAAAATAAGGAAAGTATGCGAATAAAAGAGCCTTGAAAAGACCCTGAATTTTCAATAACAATCGCCTTTTCAATTAGCAAGAATTTTAACCGATTTTTTCTTCGATTAGCAGAGAAGCCATTTTGATTAGCAAAAAAGCGATTTTCTTGCTAATTTTCATTAGCTGGCATTCCACCTTGAAGGTGTTAGTCAATTTGCTAATTTCCGTATGAGTTCTGCTAAGCACGAAAGCCGATTTTGGTGGAAGTTAATCTGTCGAGTAAAATAAAAAAAGCCGAAAACCCTTGTAAAATCAAGTGTTTCCGGCGTTGTTGGTGGCACCGCTTGGGGGAATCGAACCCTCAACTAGCCCTTAGGAGGGGCTTGTTATATCCATTTAACTAAAGCGGCATTTCTAAAAAATCTATGATTATTTAATTGTCAAATAACACATTGTCGTTTGCCTTGCCCCCAAAAGTGATTGTTATAACAAACTCTTAGGAGGGGTTTATTATATCCATTTAACTAAGGGGGCACATAAAAAATATGAAATTGTACCATAATATTATACATCAAAATCCAAAGCATTGCAATAGTGCGAGAAATATTTTACATATTAAACTTTATATCCGCCGTTGACATTTCAAATCATTCTGATATAATATTATGTAGCGCTTTTTGATCAGGATAAAATGGGAGTGATACAATGATAACAAAACCGCAGGTTCTTTCCGCTGCTGAAACAGTTGAGACCATAAAGAATGAAGCACCAGACTTCATATCCAAGCTTATCACCCGTGTAACGGACGCAGTTCCTACGATAATTTTTGCAGTCGCAATGCTGGTGATCGGAGTTCTGGCGGCAAGACTGATAACATATTTTATATCAAAAGCGTTCCGACGCTCGAGGATGGACAGCGCCGCGCAGGGATTTCTGACATCGCTGATAAAAATAATTCTTTACATAATAGTAATAATGATGGCGCTTTCGATGCTTAATGTACCGATGTCGTCGATCATAACGGTATTCGGCGCAGCCGGACTTGCAGTCAGCCTTGCACTGCAGAACTGCCTGACGAATCTCTGCGGAGGCTTTATAATCTTGTTTTCAAAGCCGTTTTCAGCCGGCGATACGATCGAGATAGACAGCTCCACCGGAGTTGTGAAGTCTATCAGTATATTATATACTAAGATAACGACATTTGATAACAAAACCGTCCTCATTCCAAACGGAAAAGTATCAGATGCGAAGATAATCAACTATACTGAGCTTCCTGACAGAAGGGTCGAACTGAGGTTTGATATCAGCTACGATGCTGATTATGACAAGGCACGAGGTATAATCATGAGAATTATTGAAAGTGACAGCCTCATCCTCAGCGATCCTGCACCGGTAGTGCGCATGAAGGAGCACAAAGAAAGTGCGATCTCGATAGATACACTCGTGTGGACAAAAAATGAGACGTATAACGACGTGATCTACAACCTTAATGAGAGAGTAAAATCTGAGTTTGATAAAAATAATATAGAGATACCATATAATAAGCTTGATGTGTGTATAAAGGAAAGGATTTAATGGAGCAGCAGGAATTTTACAATACCCCACAGAATGAACCTCAGAACCCAGAACCATCCGAGGCTGAATATAACGATATGCCGACAGAGCCGAAAAAAAACAGTCCGAAGAAGCATCATGGCTTCAGGAATTTTCTGATATTTATGGCAGTGATAGTCCTCGTGTGGTGGTTCAACAATTTTACATTGCGTACATCGGAGTACAAGGTCTATTCCGACGAGATAGTGCAGCCGTTCAGGATCGCCGTGCTGAGCGATTATCATGCAACTGAATATGGCATTGATAATGATGATATCACTGAGGAGATAAATGAAGCTGATCCTGATCTTGTGTTCATGCTTGGAGATATGTACTCCCGAAGAGACGGCTGGGACAGGATCCAGATTCCCATTGATCTCGTGGCGCAGCTCACAAAGCAGGGACATACAGTATATTTCGTCCCCGGCGAGCATGATACCTCCGAACGTTATCTCTCCGAGGTAGCCGCCGCAGGCGCTCATGTAATGAGCTATAAGGGTGAGATAATTAACGTGAAGGGCAACAATGTACAGATACTCGGCATCGACAATGTATATTATTCACCGACATTTGATCTTAACAATGCATTTTCGCTGGCAGAAAACTGCTTTACGATACTGATGGCGCATATTCCGTACTATCAGGCTTTTGCTGAATTTGGAGCAGATCTTACGATATGCGGTGACACGCATGGAGGAATAATCCAGCTTCCATTTGACAGAGGTCCGGCATACTACAGCAGAACAGGAGAATGGCTTCCGGGGCTTACCGGCAACCGCTCCGATGTCTACGATAAGGGAATGTTTCCCTACAAAGGCGGATCAATGTTCATTACCTCCGGAATCGGAGGCTATCCCGTACCGGCAAGATTCAATAACCGCCCCGAAATCGCCGTGATTGATATAGAGCCATATTGATAGTCTGGATTTTATATGTATAAGTTTTCATATTCCTCTTGACGTTTTATGTAAAAAGGTGTAAAATATAATTGAAATTATTTTGGGAGGAATTACCATGTCAAAAAAATTCATTGTAGAAACTTCTGCAAGACACATCCACGTTACTCAGGAACACCTCGAGATCCTTTTTGGTGAGGGTCATGAGCTTACTAAGAAGAAGGATCTTTCTCAGCCCGGACAGTTTGCGTGCGAGGAGAGAGTTACTATAGTAGGTCCCAAGAAAGAGCTTCCCGGCGTTTCTATCCTCGGACCGGTACGTCCTGCAACACAGGTTGAGCTTTCCGCTACTGATGCACGTTCTATCGGAATCGCAGCTCCTATCAGAGAGTCCGGCGATGTTGAAGGCTCAGGTGCTTGTAAGGTAGTAGGTCCCTGCGGCGAGATCGAGATCTCCGAGGGCGTTATCGTTGCTAAGAGACACATCCACCTCACTCCTGCTGACGCTGAGGAGCTTGGCGTTCAGGATAAGGATGTAGTATGGGTTAAGCTCGATACAGACGGAAGAAGCGCTGTTCTCGGCGATGTTGTCTGTCGTGTTTCTGACAAGTTTGCAAGAGCTATGCATATCGATACCGACGAATCAAACGCAGTTTCTGCTCCCCGTGAGCTTTACGGCGAGATTATCAAGCTTTAATCGGTACATAATATTTGAGAGCGCACCTTGTGTGCGCTCTTTTTAAATATATAGTCAATAAAGCAAGGAGGAA
>JBGVIW010000008.1:0-10292 GCA_045128995.1 Ruminococcus sp. | reverse complement strand
GAGAAGCTTCAGAATTTGCTTTATTGCGTTGTTCCACCTGATGTGCATGAACACCATGCTCGATCCATGAGACGCCATCTTTTGCATAGTTGAGTGTAAGCGGCTGGATCCGGTCAAGAACAGCTGCGAATTTAGCTTCAGGAGTGATACCGTCCTCGAATTCACGCCAGAGCGAATAGAATTCCTTTGCCTGATCTTCGGGGAGTATACCAAAAATCCTTCTTGCAGCATTTTCTTCACGCTGAGGTTTGGATTTATACCCCTCCTCATCATAACAGTACGTATCTCCTGCATCGATCTCGACGATATCATGCAGAAGCAGCATTTTCATCACACGGGTAACATCGATTGCCGGATCGGCATATTCCGCAAGCAGAAAAGCGAGTACAGCGATATGCCAGCTATGTTCGGCATCGTTTTCTTTGCGGTGTTCATTAATGATATATGTCTGACGGGTGATGTTCTTGAGCTTGTCGATCTCGAGCATGAACTCCATCTGTTTTCTGAGTCTGTCAGTGATCATAATAAGCACCTCCTAGATGACCATTCCGCCGTTTACAGCGAGATTCTGACCAGTGATGAACGAGGCTTTTTCTGAAGCCAGAAATGCAACAGCATCAGCAACGTGATCCGGAGTACCGAATATTCCAAGCGGGATATCCTCTTTTATAGCATCAAGCTCATCCTGAGAGAAACGCATATTCATATCAGTCAGGATGAATCCCGGAGATACGCAGTTAACTCGGATACCCGACGGAGCTACTTCTTTTGCAAGAGCCTTTGTAAGCCCGATGACGCCTGCCTTTGAAGCGGAATAGTCTACTTCACAGGATGCTCCGCACTGTCCCCACATAGAGGAAATATTTATGATCGTTCCAGATTTTTCTCTTATCATAGCCGGAAGAAATGCCCGTGAGCAGTTGAGCGTTCCACGGAGATTGATGTCAAGAATGCGGTCGGCAGTTTCCTGAGAAATCCCAGTGAAAAGGTCGATCTCGGAGATACCGGAATTATTCACAAGAAGCTGAGGAGCACCGTAACTTTCGTTGATCAGAGCAGCGGCATTTTTCACAGCGTCAGCGTCCGAGACATCAAACCCTACAGCAGCTCCGTGCAGTGCTTTAGCAAGAGCATCAGCCTTCTCAGCTGACTTAAGGTAATTTATGACAACAAAATAATTTTCATCAGCAAGCCTGCGGCATATTGCCTCGCCAATACCGCCGGTCCCGCCTGTTACAAGAGCAATTTTTTTCATAGAAGCCTCCAGAAGTTTTTCTGACCTCATTATAACATATCATGAAGTGAAAATCCAGCATAATACTTGAAAAATAAATGAAAATATGCTAGAATAAATTTATATGAAAAAACGGAGGAGTAATATCAATGGAACAGTATAAAATAGATCGTATAAATGAACTTGCAAGAAAGGCAAAGACAGGGGAGCTTACTCCTGAAGAGGCTGCGGAGCGTGAGGAGCTGCGAAATGAGTATCGTGCGGCTTTCAGAATGAGCCTCTCATCACAGCTTGATAATACATACATAATGACTGTCGACGGAAAAAAACATAAGGTCGGCAAGGATTAACAGGTGATTTATGGATAATAAGCAGCTTTTTGAGATGGCTGTCGCCGCTGCCGGCAGCTCGTATTCAAAATATTCCGGTTTCAGTGTCGGAGCGGCATTGCTCTGCGCTGACGGAAGGGTATATACAGGGTGTAATATCGAAAATGCGTCTTTTTCGCTTACTAACTGTGCTGAACGGACGGCTGTTTTCAAGGCGGTATCAGATGGCGTGACCAGCTTTACTGCGATCGCTGTTGCGGGAAGCTCGGACGGCAACTTCATCGTACCATGCACGCCGTGCGGTGCCTGCCTTCAGGTATTGTCTGAATTCTGCGGAGGGGACTTTAAGATAGTTCTTTCCGACGGCGAACACAACTTTTCAGACTTCATGCCCCGACGTTTTACCGGAGATAACATAAAATAGTATTATAAAAAAATCGGAGGAAAAAATGCTCAGAAATAAAATAGAAAAGCTCCTGCTTTCAGTTCAGAAGCCGTCGAGATACATCGGCGGAGAGGCAGGCAGCATTGTTAAGGATAAATCAAAAATCGATGTCAGATTTGCGTTCTGCTTTCCGGACACGTACGATATCGGTATGTCACATCTCGGAATGAAAATACTTTATTCACTGATCAATGAGCGTGAGAATTACTGGTGTGAGAGAGTTTTTGCTCCGGCAGAGGATTTTGAACAGCTTATGCGTGAGAATGAGATCCCGCTTTATGCGCTGGAGAGCCTCGATCCTATTGCTGATTTCGATTTTATCGGCTTTACGATGCAGTATGAGCTGTCATACACTAACGTTCTGAATATGCTTGATCTGGCTGGAATTCCCATTTTTGCCCGTGACAGAGGTGATGAGCTTGGCAGGATCGTTGTAGCAGGTGGACCGTGTGTGTGCAATCCTGAGCCGCTGGCTGACTTTTTTGATCTGTTTATCCTCGGCGAAGGTGAGGAGGTAAACCTCGAGCTGATGGATCTCTATCATAAACACAAAAAAGCTGGCAGCACAAGACATGACTTTCTCAGGGAAGCTGCTCAGATCGAGGGTATTTATGTACCGGCGTTCTATCATTTTACATATAAGCCCGATGGCACGATCGAGAGTCTCGAGACTTCCGACGGTGCGCCGTCAGTTGTCAGAAAGCGCATAATCAAGGATTTCGACAAGGTGTATTATCCTGAGAATTTTGTAGTTCCGTTTACAGAGATAGTCCATGACCGAGTTTCAGTCGAGGTGCTCCGAGGCTGTATCCGAGGCTGCCGTTTCTGTCAGGCAGGTTTTATCTACCGCCCGTTCAGAGAAAAATCTACAGAAACGATCTGCGGCGAAACAAAGGCATTGTGCGAGAATACCGGCTATGATGAGGTTTCACTTGCGTCACTCAGTACAAGTGATCACTCGCAAATCGACAGAATGCTCACAGAGCTTATCGATTATACAGAGGGCGAAAGGATAAATCTTTCACTGCCGTCGCTGAGAGTTGATAATTTTTCCGAGTCTCTGCTCGAGAAGATAAAAAAGGTTCGCAAGAGCGGACTGACATTTGCTGCTGAAGCCGGAACTCAGCGGCTGCGTGACGTTATCAACAAAAATGTCACAGAGGATGAGCTTATGAACACCTGCCGCATTGCGTTTGAAGGCGGATATTCCAGCGTAAAGCTCTACTTCATGATGGGACTTCCCACTGAAACTGATGAAGATATAATCGGTATCGCTGACCTTGCACATCGTGTTGTAGACCTGTATTACAGCATTCCGGATAAGCCGAAGGGAAGGGGAGTTCAGGTGTCGGTAAGTACTGCAACATTTGTACCGAAGCCGTTTACTCCGTTCCAGTTTGAGCCGCAGGATACCAGAGCTGAAATTGAACGCAAGCAGAAGCTTCTTGTGGATTCGGTTAAAACCAAGAAGATCAAGGTAAGCTGGCATGACCCGAACGTAAGCATCCTCGAGGCAGTTCTCGCCAAAGGCGACAGACGTCTCTGCGATGTAATTTACACCGCATGGAAGAAGGGATGTAAATTCGACAGCTGGGGCGAGTATTATAAATTCGACGTGTGGATGGATGCATTCAGGGAGTGCGGAGTATCGCCTGAATTCTATGCAAACAGGAAGTTTGAATATGACGAGATACTTCCATGGGATCATCTTGATTACTATGTTTCAAAAGAATTTTTCATCCGTGAGAATAAAACTGCTCATGCAGCAGTCAATACTCCAAACTGCCGCCAGAAATGCTCGGCGTGCGGAGTAAGCAAGTGTATAGGAGGTAAGTGCTTTGACTAAGGTAAGAGCTGTATTTGAAAAAACAGGCAGGGCGAAGTATATTTCTCACCTCGATCTGAACCGCTGTATGCTCAGAATATTCCGCCGCTCAAAGCTTCCGGTGTGGTATACTGAGGGATTTAATCCGCATCCGTATTTTTCGTTTGCGCTGGCACTGTCGCTTGGATTTGAGAGTGACTGCGAGATCCTCGATTTCACGCTGAATGAGGAGCTTCCCTTCGATGAAGTTCGAGACAAAATGAATGCTGTAATGCCCGAAGGCATGAGGATCTCATCCGTCAGACCGCAGGGCAGGAAAATCACTGAGATCGCCAAGGCAGAATATGAGCTTATCCTCAGCAGTGCTGACCACGTAAAGCTTGGAGAGGCAGTCGATGTGCTCATGAGCCAGCCTGAGATACTGATCGAGAAGAAAACAAAAAAAGGAATAAAAATCGTCGACCTCAAGCCTTCGATCGAGCTTATCACTGCTGAGCCGTGCGGCGATATATTTAAAATAGTATTAAGACTCCCGGCAGGAACTCAGACAAATTATAACCCAAATCTCTTCCTCGATGCACTCAGAAATTACCAGAATCCTGAGTTTTCAGTCGAGAAAATCAGCCGAACAGGCATACTTTGCGAAAATAATCAGATTTTTTTGTAAAAACGCTTGCAATTTTTTTCAAAGTGTGTTATGATATAAAAGCATTTGAAATCCGTTCGCTCCGGCGAATGAGAATTAATGCCGAAAGACATTAAATCGAGCAGTCCGCTGCCTGCAATTTTTATCTATTTTATTCTGCAAGATGCCGCCATGCTGAAACGGCTCATGCGGACAGGTAAGAATGTTCGGAAATTTAGGAGGAAAATTAAAATGGATGCACTTAAGATGATCAGCAATTCAAGCCTGAAGGAAAACGTACCCCAGTTCAATGTAGGTGACACTGTTAAGGTTCACGTACAGATCAAGGAAGGCGACAAGAGCCGTATCCAGGTATTCGAGGGTACAGTTATCGCTAAGAAGCACGGCGGTATCAGCGAGACTTTCACAGTTAGACGTGTAGCACACGGCTGCGGTATCGAGAGAGTTTTCCCTCTCCACTCACCTGTTGTTGACAAGGTAGAGGTTGTAAGATACGGTAAGGTTCGCAGAGCTAAGCTTTATTACCTCAGAGACAGAGTTGGTAAGGCTGCTAAGGTTAAGGAGCAGATCCGCTAAGTAGCTTGCAGGCTGAGTTAGACAGTTTACACTGTCTGACTCATGTTCTTGCCTTGAAGGGACATGATTGTCCCTTTTTTGCTACTATAATAATTATGAGGTGAATGAAATGGAAAACAATATCAATATAAACCCTGAAAATACAGAAAAGCCTGCATCCTCAGGAAAGAGTGTCCTTAAGGATGTGCTGGAAATACTCGAATCTTCAATAATAACAATATTCCTGCTTGTTCTGGTGTTTACATATATTCTTCACCCCGTAAATGTGATGGGAAAATCAATGGTTCCTACGCTTAGCGACGGCGATAAAATATTTATGACGACAATCTCAAGTATTTCTAATGGTGACATTGTTGTTATTAATAACGATAAGGCTTATCATCTGGATGAAAAAGGAAAGGCTTATTCCGCAGATGCTGGAATACTCAACGAATGTATTATCAAGCGAGTTATCGCTCACGGCGGTCAGACTGTAGATATCGATACAACAAATGGAAATATCATAGTCGATGGTAAAGTGCTCGATGAGCCATACATAAACGAGATAACATTATCTGCTGACACAACATTCACCTTCCCGATCACGATCCCTGAGGGATATTACTTTGTAATGGGTGATAACAGAAATGCTTCTGCTGACAGCAGACATAGAAATGTTGGCTTGATTTCAGAGGAACAGATCTATGGCGAAGCATTTTTCAGATATTCGCCAGAGTTTTCCTTCATCTAATAAATTGAAGAGAGTATAAATGAAAAATAAAAATATAAGACTCATTGATGAATTGTGTGCGTTTACTGAAACAGCGCTGATAACTTGTTTTGTGCTGACGCTTGTTTTTACTTACGTACTCAAGGTTTCAACGGTTGAGGGAGATTCCATGGAGCATACGCTCTGTGACGGCGATGTCGTGATAGCTTCACTTTTTAGTGAGCCGGAGGCTGGAGATGTCGTGATCATTGATGCTCATGAGTCGGTTGTTTACAAGAATGAAACTGAACTGAAATCTGGCGAAGGGCTTGGCAAGCATATCGTAAAAAGAATCATCGCTACCGAAGGACAAACTGTTGACATCGATTTCACCAAGGGTACTGTATATGTCGATGGAGCACTTCTCAGCGAGGAATATGCCGCAGCGCCGACTTATCTCGACGAGGGAGCTTTTTCCGGACAGTATCCGATAACTGTTCCGGAGGGATATGTCTTTGTGCTCGGGGATAATCGCCCTGTTTCAAAGGACAGCCGCTCGACTGACATCGGATTCGTCTCCGAGGACAGCATCATTGGGAAAGTCGTTTTAAGAATGTTTCCGCTTGATGAAATAGGATTTGTTGAATAGTAAATTCAGAAACCGGAGGTTTTTGTGGATAATACAGAAATGAAAAATATTCAGTGGTTTCCCGGACATATGGCGAAAACCCGAAGACTTATCAAGGCGAATCTTTCGCTTGTGGATGCAGTTGTAGAGGTGCTCGATGCCCGTACTCCGCTGAGCAGCAGTAATCCGGAGATGGAGTCCCTGACGGCTGGAAAGCCTCGTATTGTTTTGCTTAACAAGAGCGATCTTGCCGATGACAGGGCAACTCAGCTGTGGATAAATTATTACGGCAAAAAGGGGATCACTGCTATCCCTGTGGATTGCAAATCCGGCAAGGGACTTAAAAATTTCCTGCCGACAATCAAAAATAAGGTTCTTTCCCAGCTTATGGAAAAGCGTGCGGCTCATGGAATGACTGGTGCGGCAATAAGACTCATGATCGTTGGCATCCCGAATGCCGGAAAGTCGTCGTTCATCAACAAAATGGCAGGTTCAAAGCGTGCAAAAGTCGAGGATCGTCCCGGCGTTACCAGAAGCAAACAGTGGGTGAAAATCGAAAATGGCGTGGAGCTGCTTGATATGCCAGGAGTTCTCTGGCCTAAATTTGAGGATCAGTCTGCGGCAATAAGACTTGCCTTTACTGGTGCTATCAGCGACAGTATTCTCGATATAGAAACACTTGCGATGAAATTGCTGAGCTACCTTGCTGAGAATTATCCCGCTTCGCTCAAGGAACGCTATAAAATCGATGTACAGCCAGAGGCTTCTGGACTTGAGCTTCTTGAAACTGTTGGAAGAAAGCGTGGAATGATGATTTCAGGCGGCGAGATCAATACTGAGCGTGCAGCAATAACGGTGCTGGATGAGTTCCGCAGCGGTAAGCTTGGACGCATTACTCTTGAGCTGCCGGAAAGGGAATGACCATGGCAAAATTAAAGGTTCATGAGGAGCTTTTTTCCTTTGACAGCGAGCTTCGGCTGAAGTATCCGGTGCTGTGCGGCGTCGATGAAGCCGGAAGAGGCCCTCTTGCGGGAGATGTATATGCCGCCGCAGTTGTACTGAGCGACGGTGTCCTCATAGAAGGTCTTAACGACAGCAAGAAGATTTCCGAAAAAAACAGGGAGATCATTTATGATATGATAATTGAGCGTGCGGATGCATACTGCATAGCCACTGCCAGTGTTGAGGAGATCGATTCGCTCAATATCCTTCAGGCGACACTGCTTGCGATGCAGCGTGCAGTTGCGGGACTCGGAATGAAGCCGGATTATGCGCTTGTCGACGGAAACAGGCTTCCTCAGCTTGAATGTCCAGCGGAGTTTCTCATCAAGGGCGACGCAAGATCTGCCTCAGTTGCAGCTGCTTCGATACTTGCAAAGGTGGCGAGAGACCGCTATATGAAGCGCATCGCTGAGGAATATCCCCAGTATGCTTTTGAAAAGCATAAGGGATATGGTACGAAGCTCCACTATGAAATGCTTGCAGAGCATGGTATTTCCGCTATTCACCGCAGAACATTCCTGAAAAAACTCAGCTATGACAAGAAGTGAGATCGGAAAGATCGGCGAGGATTTCGTCTGTGCCTATCTCCAGCATCACGGCTGTGAGATCGCTGCAAGAAATTACCGTATCCGAGGCGGCGAGATCGATATAATTGCCGTAAACGAAATGTACATTATTTTCGTTGAGGTGAAAACAAGAAAGCCAAACAGCCTTGTCAGCGGCTATGAGGCTATTACAAAGCGAAAAAAAGAGCTGATAATCAAAACAGCAGCTGATTATTGCTGCAAGCATCCAACAAGACTTCAGCCTCGCTTCGATACGGCGCAGGTGATCTTTGATGGAAAAAAAGTGCGCAGCATTGATTATATTAAAAATGCCTTTGATACAACAGGCTATAAATTCATTTTCTGAAGGGTGATATTATGTTTTACAACAGTACAAGAAACAGCGGCATAAAAGTCAGCAGCGCTGACGCTATAACTCAGGGAATTTCTGCTGAGGGCGGTCTTTTTGTACCTGAGTCTACTCCTGAAATTACGCTCGACGAGGTCAAAAAGCTCGGAGAGATGAGCTATGCGGACAGAGCAGCTTACGTATTCAGCAAGTTCCTGACTGATTTTACAGAGGCTGAGATCCACTACTGCACAGATAATGCCTACAGCACTAAGAATTTCGAGAGCGAGAGCATCGCTGAGATCTCACATCTCTTCGACGGCACATATATGCTCGAGCTCTGGCACGGTCCGACTTGCGCATTCAAAGATATGGCTCTCCAGATCCTTCCGTATTTCCTTACAACTTCAGCTAAGAAAATAAAGCTCGACAAGAAGATCGTTATCCTCGTTGCAACATCCGGCGATACCGGAAAGGCTGCGCTCGAGGGCTTTAAGGATGTTGAGGGAACACAGATCCTCGTGTTTTATCCTGAGCAGGGCGTAAGCCCCATGCAGAAGCGTCAGATGAAAACTCAGGAGGGTGAAAACGTTGGAGTTTGTGCACTCAAGGGTAACTTCGACGACTGCCAGAACGGCGTTAAGGCTATCTTCACAAACGATGAGATCAAGAATAAGCTCGACGAGAATTCAATGATGTTCTCAAGTGCAAACTCCATAAACTGGGGACGTCTTGTGCCGCAGATCGTGTACTATATCTCCGCTTACGCTGACCTCGTGAAGGACGGCGAGATCGAGTCGGGAGATAAGATCAATATCGTTGTTCCTACAGGAAACTTCGGAAACATCCTCGCTGCATACTATGCAAAGCACATGGGTATTCCGGTAAATAAGCTCATCTGTGCTTCAAATATCAACAATGTTCTCACAGATTTCATCAACGATGGCGTATATGACAGAAACCGCCAGTTCTATGCAACATGTTCACCTTCAATGGACATCCTCATCTCCAGCAACCTCGAGAGACTCCTCTACCTCATGACAGGCAGAGATTCTGAAATCATCAAGGACTGGTTCGGCAAGCTTGCTTCTGAGGGTAAATATGAGGTTTCAGATGACATCAAGGCTCAGCTCAGAGATGAGTTCTACGGTGGATTCTGCGACGATGAGCAGACTAAGGCTACTATTCACGAGATCTATCAGAAGTATTCCTACACCTGTGACACTCATACAGCTGTTGCAGTAAAGGTTTATGAGGACTACAAGCGTGAGACAGGCGATATGACAAAGACTGTGATTGCGTCAACTGCAAGCCCGTACAAGTTCAGCGCAAGCGTTCTTGAGGCAGTAGAAGGCGGAAAGTCAGACCTTGATGAGTATTCAATGGTTGATAAGCTCGCTGAGCTTTCAAATATTACTGTTCCGGCAGCTCTTGCTGACCTCAAAAACAAGCCTGAGAGATTCAATGACTCAATTGAGAAGGATACTATGAAGGAGTATGTTCTCAAGAATCTCGGAATCTAAAAGCGGGTGAAGGATGAGCTTATTTGTTATTGCTGATCTTCACCTCAGCTTCGGTGTACCGGACAAGACGATGAGGATATTCAATGGATGGGATAATTATCAGCAGCTTATCGAAAAAAATTGGCTGGAGCTGATAAAGCCTGAGGATACTGTTGTTCTTCCCGGAGATATTTCGTGGGGAATGTCACTTCAGCAGGCAAGAGCAGATTTTGACTTCATCAACCGTCTGTCCGGAAATAAGATCATAATCAAGGGCAACCACGACTACTGGTGGACGACGATGTCAAAGATGGAGAATTTCATGAAAGCAGAAGGCTTCGATACGATAAAGATTCTCCACAACAATCACTTCCGGTATGATGAAAAATATGCAATATGCGGCACACGAGGCTGGGTAAATGTACCTGGTGAGTCGCAGCCGCAGGATGCAAAGGTTCTGCTTCGTGAGGTGCAGCGACTGGAGACGTCGATAAAATCAGCAATATCAGAAGGGCTAGAGCCG
>JBGVIW010000007.1:0-5196 GCA_045128995.1 Ruminococcus sp. | reverse complement strand
TTTGAGGGTGACTCCCCACAGTGTGGGGAGATGTCACGCAGTGACAGAGGGGACTCGCTCCTGTTAGGAGGACCCTTTTTCAAAAGGGTCTCCCTCAATAAATTACAAGCCCCCACCCTTTAAAATCACTTAACAAGCGGGATGGAATTGCCATCCTCGTCGTAGAATACTATATTGTCGATGTAGAGGTTGGACTCGTTCTGAATTCCCCAGCGCATGATGAGAAAATTAGCGTCATCCATCTCTGCTGACCACTTCTGACCGCCTGCGGCAAGAAGGAACTTAAACTCCGCATGTACTGCGCCGGACATATCAAAATTGTACTCGCCGCCGGCATACTCGCCGAAATCATACCACTTCTCGTCGTCGGCAGTTACTGTTCCGCCGCCGCCTCCGATCCAGCCGGGAGCTTTTACATTATTTCCGTCCTCATTCACGAGAAGATCCGATGTTGCGTCAGCGTACAGGTCGAACTCGATCTTATTCACCTTTTCGAGATTTTCTGCACCGATGAGAGATACTGCGTTGATGCGGATCTTCTGAACTCGCTCTTCCATCGGGACATTTCCGCTGTCGGTGAATTTGAGCATCTTATTTCCCTGAACCTCAACCACAGACAGCTCTCCTTCGGATGAAGTCTCGTCGTCGCAGATCACCTCTGCAAAGGAAAAATCGCCGTCATCGAAGGTTACAGCATTATCGTCGGTCGCCTCAACCGGAACCGGCGCCGCAGGTCCTTCTGATTCCTTGCTTCTGTCGTCACAGCCAGTACTTACGGCAAGCATTGCAAATACAAGTGCGCTTGCCCAGAGCTTATTGTATTTCATTTTTGTTCCTCCTTATAGAATCAATGCCCCCTGATTTCAGAGGGCATTTTTATTAAGCTTAATAATTACTTTCTTTTTCTTGAAACTACAGCAGCTGTGCCAGCGAGTGCGAGTGCAGCGAGTGCGATTCCTGTGCCAGCGTCGCCTGTGTCAGCAGACTTCTCGTCGCTTCCGCCGTTTGAAGCAGCCTTTGTGGTTGTCTTCTTGTTTGAAGTATCCTTCTTAGCTGTTGTTGTGGACTTGCTGTCTTCCTTCTTATCGTCATCCTTCTTGTCATCGTCAGCAGTTGTAGTAGTTGTTGTACCCTCTGCCTCGTCCTTAGGAGCATCTGTCGGATCCTCGCCGTCCTCGGGAGCATCTGTAGGTGCATCTGTCGGGTCGTTTCCGTCCTCAGGAGCATCTGTAGGTGCGTCTGTAGGAGCATCAGAAGCCGGAGGAACTGTCTCAGTTACATTTGAAGTACCGTCATTATAAAGACCGCCAACTGTAAATACTACCTTAACCTGACTTGTCACAGCCTGATCAGAAGCAAGACCGAGTGTACCGCCAGCATTAATGTTCCATGTATCTGTAAGGTATGCTCTTACACGACCAGTATTGCCCTCATAATATTTCAGATTGATAGCAGCATCGTTCTGTGTAAATGCATATTCAACGCCGTCAACGTAAACCTCATCAACTGTAAGAGAGAGATCCGGATATACGTCAGCTGTAAATTCTGAACCGCTGGCAGCCTGGAACTCAAGAATAAGGAACTCGATAGAACCTGTTCCATCGCCTGTAATATCCCAAGTAGCCTCGTACTGAGCGTTGCCGTCGATCTCTGCATCCTTTACTGTAATATTAGATGAACAGCTCTCAGGCTTCCAGTAGTTATATGTTCCAGCCTGACCACGAAGTCCAGCTATAGCAACAACATCTGCCGCACTAGCAGTAGAGAAAGTCATTGAAGCGAATGAAACTGCGGAAACCGCAGCAGCAGCGAGAGCTGCGAATATCTTCTTAATTTTCATGTTAAAAACTCCTTACTTATGTACGACACATTTCGTCTCCCTGCCTGAGGAGATGCCGCACCTATAATATTATAATTTTATTATATCATCAAATCCCGCTCGTGTAAAGTAGCATTTTGCACAAACTTACATGGCCGTGAATATGCATACTATACATTTTTTGCCTGTGGGCGGTTAGTGTAGATTATTTCAACGGCTTCCTTCATCATATCGAAGGGTTTGATTTTAGGGGTTATCTTCACTGAAACGTAGGATTTTCCGCTTCCGTTGACGGTTATTCTGCCCTTGTAGGCGCTGGAAAGGGCAGTGATCTGCTCCATGCTAAGGTACTCTGTGTAGAAGTACATTGCGCCGTTTTTCTGCGATATTTCGGTGATCCCAAGGTGTGCCGCCTTGTTTCTCAGCAGTGATACCTCAATTAGTCCCACTACTGATTTCGGCGGATCGCCATAGCGGTCGATAAGCTCATCGATAAGATCGGTCTTATCCTCATCCTCGTTTACCAGCAGTATTTTGCGGTACATATCAAGACGCTGATTAAGACTGCTGATGTATTTTTCCGGAATGTGAGCGTCGATCTGGATATCAACAAGACACTCAGGAATCTTTTCTGGCTGCTCACCTTTTTCCTCGGCAACTGCCTCGGACAGAAGCCGGAGGTACATATCATAGCCGACTGCCTCCATGTGACCGTGCTGTCTGCCGCCGAGAATGCTTCCTGCGCCTCTGATTTCAAGATCACGCAGAGCGATCCTGAATCCGCTGCCGAACTGGGTGAATTCACGCATTGCGTTGAGCCTTTTCGTCGCAATTTCCGTAAGTACTTTATCCTTCCGGAATGTAAAATAGGCATATCCTCGACGGTTTGAGCGTCCCACTCTGCCTCGCAGCTGATAGAGCTGGGAAAGTCCAAAGCGGTCGGAATCCTCGATTATAAGCGTGTTTACGTTCGGAACGTCAACTCCTGTCTCGATTATCGTCGTGCAGACAAGGATGTCGATCTCGTGGTTTACGAGCTGCTCCCAGATATCGGACATCTCCTCCTCGGACATCTGTCCATGAGCATAGGCAATTCTGGCTTCGGGAAGAAGCTCGTTAAGCCTTGCGGCACAAGCCTGTATCGTCTCGACTCTGTTGTGAATGTAGTAGACCTGACCGCCTCGGCGAAGCTCACGGACTATCGCCTGCACGAGCGTTCCGAGGTTATGCTCCACGACGTAGGTCTGGACAGGATATCTGTCCTGTGGCGGCTCTTCGATGACGGACATATCACGTATTCCGCTCATCGCCATGTTCAGCGTTCTCGGGATCGGCGTAGCCGAAAGCGTCAGCACGTCAACGCCGGTGAAAGTCTCCTTGAATTTTTCCTTATGGGCAACGCCAAAGCGCTGCTCCTCGTCGATTATTGCAAGTCCGAGATCCTTGAAAACCACGCTCTTCTGGATTATTTTGTGCGTTCCGATGAGGAGGTCTATGCGTCCGGTTTTCAGCTTCCTGAGGATCTCCGTCTGCTGTCTTGGAGTACGGTATCTCGAGAGAAGCTCGATGTTCACAGGAAAATTCTCAAAGCGACGCAAGGCTGTCTGGTAGTGCTGCCATGCGAGAACTGTTGTCGGAACAAGTATCGCACACTGCTTTCCGGCTATGATGCACTTCATCGCTGCTCGCAGCGCAACCTCAGTCTTTCCAAATCCTACATCTCCGCAAAGAAGCCTTTCCATCGGGCGAGGACGCTCCATATCTGCCTTTATCTCCGATATTGCCTGAAGCTGATCCTCTGTCTCAACATAGGGAAATCTCTCCTCAAAATCATGCTGAAGCTCATCATCCGGATAAAACGCAAAGCCCTTGCTCTGCTCACGCTTCGCATAGAGTGCAATCAGCTCGTGAGCCATGTCCTTTACGGCACGCTTTACGTTGCTGCGGGTTTTCTGCCACTCGTTTGACGATAGCTTGTTCAGCCGCACTCCGGAATCATCCCTCGGGCCGATATATTTCGACACGAGGTCGAGCTGGGTTACCGGAATGTAAAGCTTATCAGTTCCGGCATACTGGATGGTGATATAATCCTTCGTCACGCCGTCAAATTCAAGCTTGCGGATGCCTATAAAACGTCCGATTCCATGACCGGAATGCACTACGAGGTCACCCTCCTGAATATCGGCAAGACTGCGGATCTCCTCACTTTTATTCTTTTTCTTCCGGCGTTTTTTCACTGCCGAATTCATCGCCCTGCCCTGAGTGATCAGAACGGTCTTATTCTCGGGATATTCATATCCTCCGCTGAAGCTTCCTGCCATGAGGCAGACTCTTCCCTTTTCAGACTTTGTGTCCTCGGTTATGATATCGCACGGTATGCCTTTGTTTTCGATGTCCTGCCTGAGGATCGGGAGAGTTTTTTCGCTGCCGGCTGCAAGGATCATTCGATAGCCTCTGCGGCGATAATCCTCGAGATCCTCGATAAGCTGGCTGAGGTCGCCTCCCCATGGGGCATTCTGCATCGCCTCAAAGCTCACAAGCCGGCGGTAATCTATTCTTTCTCCTCCCTGCATGAAAGAGCTGAGATAGAGACTGTTACGCTTCGATGCGATAAGCTGAACCTCCGGAAGCTCGAGATAATACCCGTCAAGCCCCTTGCAGAGCTGACCGTCTTCCATGAGGATCTTTACGTCCTCGCTGTGACGTGTGATGACTGAAGCGGCGTTCTCCATTACGGATGAATAATCGCTGAAGATTATCGTTCCCTTCACGTAATCAAACACCGTTGTGCGCTCGCTGTAGACAAGAGGATAATATTTATGGCTGTGGATCAGAATCTCTCCGGCTTGCAGGCGGCGAATGTCAGCTCCGAGATGCTGGCGGATAAGCTCAGTGCGCTTTCCTCGCACCTTTTTGCTCAGCGATTCTATCTCCTCCGCCAGCGTTTCTGCATCAAAAAGAACCTCGCTTGCAGGTGATATTTCCACGCTCTCAAGGCTGTCGGTACGGCGCTGGGTGTCGGTATCGAACTCCGAGATCGAGTCGATCTCGTCGCCCCAAAGCTCGATTCGTACCGGCTTTGCCGCCTGTACGGGGAAAATGTCGATTATCGAGCCTCGTATCGAGAACTGGGATGCTCCCTCAACCTTTTCGCAGCGCTGATATCCGCATCTTGCAAGCGTCATGCTCAGCTGTGCTGTATCAATTTCTCCGCCCTGAGCAAGGGTGATGCTGCTTTTTTTCAGCACATCCTCCGGTATCACTGGCTGCATTACCGCTTCAACTCCGGCGCATATCACACTGCACTTGCCTGCGATAATCTTTGAGAGCGCAGCGATCCTCATGTATTCATACTCACGGTTCACGCTCTCTACCGG
>JBGVIW010000006.1:0-15665 GCA_045128995.1 Ruminococcus sp. | reverse complement strand
GTCGACGCCCTCAACGAAAACCGCATAATCGGGCTTTACTCTTGCGCCGAACGGCTTATATGTAAAACCGTCTCTGATGAAGATGTCATGAGAATCGCTCAGGTCGAGAGTAACGAACTCGTTGGTAGTACCAACTCTAGTGAGATCGCTGCACGCAATGATAGTAGCAGTCTCATCAACGACACCGATAGTGGCATCGATCGTATCACGCATCTGATGAACTAAACCCTGAAATAATCTGTTTGACATAATAACAACCCTTCTTTGAATTTTTTTATTTTAGGTATCCTTTCAAAGAGAATCAACGTTTCTGCCTGAATATATTACAAATTGTAACATATTTTTTCGTTCGATTTGTTAACATTCTGTTAATTCTGGCTTGAAAATCTACATATAGAACATAAATCGCTTGGGAAACCTGTCTAAAAGTGACAAAACACGAGAACTAATTGTAACCGAAATGTAATTTATTGGTTTTTAACCTGTAAACTTTTACATCTTCTCCGGACACTCGATCTTGAGCATCGTAAGCACGTTCCTGAGAGTCTGTCTCACCGCAAGACAAAGCATTGTTCTTGCGCTCTTAAGCTCAGGAGTCTCAGCATTTTTTACGCTGCACACGTCATAGAATCTGTGGAAAAGCGTAGCAAGCTCGACTGCATATTTGGTTATCTTTGCAGGATCATAGTGCTTAGCAGCGAGGTTTACCTCGTTCGGGAGTGATGCAATATGGCGGATAAGCTCGATCTCACGGGGATTAGCAAGCAGATCAGGATCAGCATCTCCGTCAATGCTCCAGCCCTCAGCCTCAAGATTTGAGATAAGGCTGCAAAGTCTAGCGTGAGCATACTGAACATAGTAAACGGGATTCTGAGATGTCTGCTCCACAGCAAGATCAAGGTCAAACTCAAACTGTGAATTTGCCTCTCTCAGGTTAAAGAAGAAGCGAGCTGCATCGATCGGGATCTCCTCGAGAAGAGTAACGAGAGTGATCGCCTTTCCGCTTCGCTTGGAGAGCTTTGCGACCTCGCCGTTTCTGAGAAGGCGAACCATCTGCATAAGAACGACATCAAGCTTATCAGCGTCAACTCCGAGTGCAGTAAGCGCAGATTTAAGTCTCGGAACATAGCCATGGTGATCAGCACCGAGAACATTGATAGCCTTATCGAAGCCTCTTGTCACGAGCTTGTCGTAGTGGTAAGCAATATCCGGAACGACGTATGTCGGGATTCCGTTTGCACGCACGAGAACGAAGTCCTTGTCCACGCCGAAATCAGTAGCCTTAAACCATGTAGCACCTTCAAGCTCATAGGTATGTCCAGTCTCTCTGAGCTTCTCAACGATCTTCATCGTCTCGCCGCTTTCGTGAAGAGTACTCTCACGGTACCAGTTATCGTATACGATGCGGTATTTCTTGAGGTCACGCTCGAGTCCGGCGATATTCTTCGGGAGAGCGAACTCAACGAGAGCCTTTTTGCGCTCCTCCTCGCTTACATCTGCGAGGCATCCGCCGTTTTCATCGAAATAATTCTTAGCGTGCTCGATGATATCTGGGCCGAGGTAAACATCCTCCGGCATCTCAAAATCTCCGCCTTCACCGCTTCCGTCGTAGAGAGCGGAGCATACCTTTTCAGTATCATTTCCGCAGCTTTCACGAACCTGTGCGCCCTTATCGGAAGCGATCTGCATATATCTGAGAGAAAGTGACTTTCCGAATTTCTCGATCTGATTTCCGGCATCGTTGACATAGAATTCACGCTCTGTGTGGTAACCTGCCCACTGGAGAACGCTTGCGAGACAGTCGCCGATAGCTCCGCCTCTTGCGTTACCTACGTGCATAGGGCCTGTAGGATTTGCAGACACGAATTCAACGAGGATCTTCTTGCCCTTACCCATGTCAGTCTTACCATAGTCCTCCTTTTCGTCGAGGACATTTCTTACGACATCGGAGAACCATTTTCTTGCGAGGAAGAAGTTCATAAATCCGGGGCCAGCGATCTCAGCCTTTTCAAACACAGTACCGCTGAGGTCTATCTTTCCACAGATAAGCTCTGCAATTTTTCTCGGAGCCATTTTGAAGTTTCTTGCGCATACCATTGCGATGTTAGAGGCAAAATCTCCATGTGCCTTATCGGCAGGGATCTCTATATTGAACGCCGGTATCTCGGTTTCAGGGACAGCCTCCTCAGCAACGAGTTTTCCGAGAGCCTCCATGATAAGCTCTCTGAGCTGACCGGACGCATTTTTGATAAGATCAGACATATTCACAAATCCTTTCCGTTAGTTATTTACGTTATTATTCTCGATCCTGAGGATTATCTCGTTATCTGAGAGATACGAAGAATTGAGGTCGAGGGTATATTTCATATAAAGAACGCCATCCTTTTCGATACGGTTATCGATGGCATGGGTATACACGCCGATCTGCATCGTACCATAGGGAGTACCATACTGGCAGTAGTGCTTCTTGCCTATCTCAAGCGTAAGCGCCGAGTTAGCCGTTCCCTGACGGATTATTGATGCATTCTTGTTTTTATCTGCTTTAAGAGTAGTCACCGAGCCTTCAAATCCGGTAGCGGAGGTATCCTCATAGGATATCACCGTCCAGCCGTTTTCTTTTCCAAGGCTAGCCTTTGTGAGCAGCTCTGTTTCATTTTTATCCTTACCCTGCCACTGGATGCTGGTCAGGGAAATGAGTACGTTATTTTTCAATTCAGTCTCCTTAGTTACGGGCAATCATAGATGCGGTCAATAATTTCTGTCAGCGTGATCGATCGCCTGTTCGAGGATCATATCGAGCAGCTCAGGAAGCTCATAGCCGCTTGATTTCATAAGCTGGGGGAAGATACAATCAGCCTTGAAGCCGGGCATAGTGCTGACTTTATTGAGGTAGAGCGTACCGTCGTCGCTGAGGAAGAAGTCGATTCTTGCAACTCCCTTGCAGCCGAGTGCCTTAAATGCCGCAACAGCGGTATCCCTTACATTTTTCATTTCGTCCTCGCTCAGATCAGCAGGGATCTGGAGCAATCCGTTCTCAGAAACGCAGCTTTCTCGTGAGCTGAGATGCTCACCTCTTCCTCTGATCTCGCCTACCTGAGAAGCGATGGGGTGATCGTATCCCATAACAGCGACCTCAAGCTCTCTTCCGCTGATATACTCCTCGACAACGACCTTGTTATCGTGGGAAAAAGCAGTTTTAACAGCAGCCTCGAGCTGAACGGGATCATCAGCTCTTCCTGAGCCAGCGGAGCTTCCGCTGTTTGCAGGTCTTACCATAAGCGGGAAGCCAAGCTCCTGAGCAAACTCAGCGCATTCTCTGTCGAGGTAGTTGATCTCACGCTGAGTGATGAGTCTCCACTTAGCAGTTCTGACATTATAGTCATCGAGAATCATGTGAGTATGGGACTTATCCATGCATGACGCAGACGCAAGGAGTCCACAGCCCGCATACGGGATCCCAGCGAGGTCGAGAAGTCCCTGAAGCGAACCGTCGGCACCATATTTTCCCTGAAGCACAGAGAATACCACGTCTATTCTTTTAGTTGAAGCCTCTCCGTTTTCGATAGTCACGATGCCTTTATATATCGGATCAGGCGAAATAAAGGCAGAGGTGCAGTCGGGATTGCGTTCCCACTCACCGGAAGCTATCTCTGAAACGTCGCCCGGGAAATAGAGCCAGCGACCCTTTCGGGTGATACCGATGCAGATCACCTCATATTTATCTGCCGGGATATTTCTTATAACCTCCGCAGCTGATTCAAGAGAGAGTGCATGCTCGCCTGATACACCTCCGAATATTACAGCAGCCTTAATTTTCGCCATAGTAAATCTCCTTTTTAAACGATGATTATTGATAATAGTATCACTATATTTTATCACATTTCACAAAAAACTGCAAGTATTTTTTGTAAGAATGAAAAAATTCGCATGATTTTCAAACGAGCGTTGTATAACCCTACTATTTTCAACATCACTTTTTAGTTATTTTCACTAACACTCTCCGCATATTTTCTCCCTCAGCTTCGGGTATGCTATACTATTTATAATGTCCACGAATCCAAATTACACAAAAACAGCGCACCGAAGTGCGCTGCCTGTACAAATATCTCTATCAGATTTTTTCAATTTTCTTTGTATTAAGTATCCTCACCGAGTTCAGGATCAGCAGCATTGCCGTTCCGGAGTCTGCAAACACCGCAAACCACATACTCGGGTGTCCAAGAAGTCCGAATACAAGCACTGCCGCCTTTATTACAAGAGCGAAGATTATGTTCTGATACGATGTTCTGAGCGTGCGGTCAGCGATCTTCTTCGCCTTGACTACCGACTCCGGCTCAGAATTCATGAAGATCACATCCGCCGCCTCCAGTGCAAGATCCGATCCGCTCTGCATCGCTCCGCCTACGTCTGCTCTGGCAAGAACCGGTCCGTCATTTATGCCGTCGCCGACAAACATCACTGCGCCATGCTTCTCACGGAGCCTGCCTATCTCCGCAAGCTTACCGTCCGGCAGCAGTCCGCCCTTCCAAGAATCCATCCCAAGCTTCCGTGCCGTCAGCTCAGCATTTTCCGCTTTGTCTCCGGTCAGCATCGCTGTATGAAGTCCCATCTCTCGCAGACACTTCACAGCCTTTTCAGATGTACTTTTTATTGTATCCGAAACAACTATCCTTCCGATCAGCTTGCCTCCATACGCTACATAGACAACACTTCCGGCTGTATTTTCATCCTCATCCGGTACCGAAACGAAATGCTCCTCCATAAGCTTTTCATTTCCGCAAAGGATCTCCGCACCTTCATACTCAGCTCTTGCACCTCTGCCGGAAAGCTCACTCTGCTTCTCTGCAAAGGGAATTTCCACATCATTTTCTTCACAATACTTCACAATACTCACTGCCACAGGATGCGTCGACGCTGATTCACACGCTGCACAAAGTGAGAGAAGTCTTTTCGCAGTCACACCGCCGTAGGTTTTCACGTCAGTAACGGTAAATGTTCCAGTAGTTATCGTACCTGTTTTATCAAAGACAGCCGTTTTCACCCTGCCAAGCTGCTCGAGTGAAGCTCCGCCCTTGAAAAGGATGCCGAGCTTTGACGCTGCGCCGATTCCAGAAAAATATGCCAGCGGAACACTAAGCACCAGTGCGCATGGACAGCTGATTACAAGAAACGTCAGCGCAGTATAGATCCACTCGCTCCATTTTCCTGTAATAAGTGACGGAACAACTGCCGTAAGAACTGCTGCAGCAATGACGATGGGAGTATAAATTTTCGCAAAACGTGTGATAAATCGGTCGATTTTCGGCTTTGAAGCCGCTGCATTCTCGACTGCCGACGCTATTTTTGCGATCATTGAATCTCCAGCCGCCGCAGATACTCTTACCGTTATAACCTCGCTCGTATTGATACAGCCAGATATTATCTCGTCACCAGGGCGCACAGCTACCGGTACAGGCTCTCCATTCACTGCCGAGGTATCAAGCCTAGTCTCGCCGTTCTCGACAACTCCGTCTACCGCAAGCCTCTCGCCCGGCTTCAGCCTGATAACATCGCCGACGGCTATCTCTTCAGACGGCGTGCGCACATAGTCTCCGCCGACAAGCTTATCAACCTCGTCAACCTTCAGTCCAGCTGCCGCAGTTATCGCCTTTCGGCTGCGGTTCACAGCGTAGTCCTCAAATATTCCTCCTATCCTGAAGAACAGCACCACACCTACTGCCTCGGAATAATCGCCAAGGATAAATGCTCCGACGGTAGCGATAGTCATGAGGAAATTCTCATCAAAAATATTTCCCTTTGCGATATTCTTCACTGTCGCAATGAGGATATCGTACCCCAGAATAATATAAGCCGCAATATAAAAGATCAGGCTGACGATCCCAAGCGAGAATGCACCTGCCGTTATCGCAGCTGCATAGACAAGAATTCCTGCCAGCAGGATGATAACGTCCTTCTTCATGCTGACGGCAGAAACCTCAGGCTCCGGCTTTGACGACTCTTCAGGAACGATCTCGACTCCCGCTTCGATACGGTTTGCAGTCTGGTTCATTCTGCGCTCAGTGTCGGGAGTAATATCCCCACGGACGGTTAGCCTGCGCATCGGGAAATTCAGGACTGCTGATTCGATCTCCTCAAACCCAGCAACAGCCTCCTCGATCTTGCCGCCGCAATGCGCACAGTCCAGATTCTTTATCGTATAGATTTTTTCCATTTGCTTCATCTTCTTTCATATGAATGATTGTTCATATATTCAATATATCACATATCCCCTCTGATGTCAAGCGTTTCCAGAAAATTTCTTTGCAATTCAGCAAAAAATATGCTATAATTATCAAAAACTACGAATTACAGCCGTTTTCTCATTGTTCACCTGATGCAGCACAAGACGAAAATCTATTGTGTTAGCTTATAATAACAACTTTTCAAAAAAATTTTCAGATTTTTTCGTCTTTTTTTGCTTCTAATGACACTACCTTATGAAAGCTTTCATTATGATGTGTCGGTCAGACACAAATTTGCTGAAAAGGAGTGATCTGTATGACGGCTGACCCAAAATTGACCGCAGGAGGTGACTGTGCCATTATTTTTACTCATTCATGCCCCGAAGCTGCTGAAATAAGTACCCAAGATGATGTGAACGATCTGATCATAAGCTGCCGGACTTCTAAGGAAAGTCTGTGTACACTATATAATATGTTCAAGAAAACCGTTTTTGCAGTCGCCTTCAGTATACTTAGCGACTATCACCTCGCTGAGGACTGCGTTGCGGAAACTTTTATCAGGCTCACTCAGGTCAGAAAATTTTCAGCTAAAGACGGTGACGGAAAGGGATTTATCCTCACAGTCGCCAGAAATGTTGCTATGGAGCAGCGCCGGCGTTATAAGAAAAGCTGCACCAGCTTCATTATCCAGAGCTATGGTGAGGCGGATAAAACTGTCGAGGACAGTATCTACCTCAACCAGCTGCTCAAAAACCTCAGCGATAAACAGAGGCAGATCGTTATCATGAAGGTCTACAGCGAGCTTACCTTTAAGGAGATCGCTAAGATCATGAAATGCCCCGAGACTACAGTCAAATCACGCTATAAAAAGGCTATCGAAATACTACAGGCAAAGGCAGGTGTTAATTATGAACAATAAAGATAACAAAACTCCCGGGTTCGAGGATCAGATAAGAAATAAAATGGACGAGCTCGCTTCTTCTGTCGACTGCTTCGACAAGATCTCAAAACGTGCTTTTCCTGATAACAGCTCCAGCTCATTCGATAGTGAATTCACTGTAAGCAGTGTGGAAAATATTACCGGCAAAAAGAAGATCTCACGATTTATGCCGGCTGCTGCACTGGCTGCTGCCGCTGCGGTATGCCTTGTGGCACTCCCAAGAAGCGAACGCTTCATGGATTTCTACTCCAGTCTCGGTGACTCAAAAAATGAAACCTTCAGAGAACTCGTAAGTGAGCTTAATGAGGAAACAACAGCTAATACCTACACCTATTTTGATTGCTCTCTTGACGAATACATCAGGTATGACAGGCTGATCACTCCGCTTTACAGCTGTCCCTTTGAGAACTCTGACAAGGATGACATCAACGTCCGCATCTATGTAAGACTCCACGAGAATACACCCACTAACCAGATCTATGCTGTCGAGTATGAGGGTGAATACGAGGATAACAATATCATCGCAGTGGCTGATTCTCATGCAAAATTCACCGACGAGGAGCTTGAAAATTTCAGCTCTTCCGGAAGATACAGCGTGAGCAATCACCTCTCTGGAAACACCGTTACAGACAACAGCGGATACTTCACCGTCAGCGGTTATACATCAATGGCTGCCGGATTCAGCTGCAACTGTATCTACAAACACGATGGTATGATCTATGATCTCTCAAACGAGTTCCTCTACTGCTCAACAATGGATGAGGATGCTCCATCGCCTTATTTCTACGATCTGTTTTCAACAACCAACTTGACTTCAGGAGATTCAACAACGTCAGGAAATTTCGATATCTCACTTTTTGACGAGATATGGGATAATTCTGTCTACTACAACGGAAGCTCCGCTATGCCGGATGAAGGATCCTCCGTATTTACTTATATGGAGCTTCATGTCACTCCGGAAAGCACTGCCGTCGGCAATACAGCTGTGAAGTTCGTATATCCGTTCATTTCTGCAACTGAGGACTACAGATATTCTGATATGTCCGGATTATCGATCGATCTCGAGCTTGCCGGCAACAACAGGCTTGGTTCTTCGGGTAATATCATTCCTCCGCTTGATCCATCTCTGAGAGATACCTTCAGGATATATGCTCCGGCTTCAGCCGAAAAACTGGATATATCCACCTCCGATGGAAGGATTGAGTACGGCTTCACTACAGAAAAATTCTCCTCCGATACAACATATATATCTGCCTATGGCGCTAACGGCAATTACTATAAGTACCGCCAGAAGCATCTTCAGGAACAGGAAGCTCAAAAAATTGCTGAAGAGGTATCTGCCAACATGAAAGCTGCCGAGGAGGAGGCTGCCGCAAGAGATGCTGTCTATAACGCCGAAAAGGCAAAAGAATTAGCTGAAGAATCTCAGCTGAATGCAGAGACAGAACTTCTCAGAAGAGAAATAACCGAGCTTGAGATTGCTATAGAAACCAAGAGACAACAGCTCAGCAGCACTTCGGATCAGACTGATATAGATCAGCTCAAGGCTGAGATCGAAATGGATATGGCTCGGCTTTCGCTCTGCCAGACCCGGCTTCAGGAATTGCTTCAGAAATCGCTCGAGGAAACCACGCAGTAATTTCGCTGCAAAACAAAAGAAAGATAACATATACACACCCAGCGGCACTCCACTTTTGGAGTGCCGTTTGTTATTTAAGGAGTGCTGACACTAAAACGATACGCAGATTTTCGAGCGAAATTTCATGCAGCCAAGACGAAAAGATGCAGGCAGTCTGTAGACTTTCAACACGACCTAATAAAAATTTATAAATCCTATTGACAATTTATGGGTAAATATGGTATATTTGTAGTATGAAGTTTCACTATAGCTTCACTATTATTCTAAGGAGGATTTTCACAAATGGAAGCAATCAAAAAATATTTAGCAGAATTCATCGGCACATTCGTACTCGTGCTCCTCGGATGCGGTACTGCTATGCTCGTAGGCTGTGACGCTGTTAACGGCGGAGGATATATCCTTACAGCTCTTGCATTTGGTCTCGTTATCGTTGGTATGGCTTATTGTGTGGGCAACATCTCTGGATGCCACATCAATCCGGCTGTTTCACTCGGAGTACTCCTCAGCAAGGGCATGACTATCACCGACTTCGTTGGCTACGTTATTGCTCAGTGCCTCGGCGCTATCGCAGGTTCAGGCGTTCTCAAGCTCATCTTCGACATGGGAAATGTGGTTGACCAGACAGGCGGCTATGGTGCAAACGGTCTCGCAGGCGTGGGAGACAGCGCTGCTGCAGGTCTTATCGTTGAGATCCTGCTCACATTCATCTTCGTGATGACTATCCTCGGCGTTACTTCCAAGAAGGCTGGCCACGGTTCATTCGGCGGACTCGTAATCGGTCTTACACTTACTCTCGTACATATCTTCGGAATCGGCCTTACAGGCACATCCGTAAACCCTGCAAGAAGCATTGGCCCTGCAATCTTTGCCGGCGGCGATGCACTCAGCTCAGTATGGGTATTCATCGTTGGACCTCTCGTAGGCGCAGCTCTCGCAGCTATCGTTTACAAGTTCCTCAGCACTGAAAAGAAGTAATATCCAAAGCTCCCGGAAACGGGAGCTTTTTTATATCTAAATCATAAAGCTTCATTCGGCAGAAATATCCGCACAATCCCTCCGGAGATGCAGCACGCTTCCAAATCAGCGTGCTGTGTGTTATTTTTTCATAATTCTGCGTATTGACAAACGGATGAGAATATATTATAATAATTAGTAATGCTATTTCAATTTTTTGTAAGGAGTTGCGATATTTATGGCTAAGAAGCAGATGTCCAGAGAGGGCTTTGAAAAGCTCCAGAATGAACTTAATGAACTTATTACCATCAAGCGTGCTGAGGTTGCTCAGAAACTCAAGGAAGCTCGTTCCTACGGTGACCTTTCTGAGAACGCTGAGTACGATGTAGCTAAAAATGAACAGGCTATCCTCGAGGCTCAGATCGCTGAGCTTCAGCATACTCTCGATAACGCTGAGGTAGTTGATGACTCCAGCATCTCCGTTGACGAGATCGGTATGAGCTCTGTTATCAAGATCAGACGTGTGGGAACTGATAAGATCGAAACCTTCACTATCGTTGGTACTAACCACGCTAATGTCAAGGAAGGCAAGATCTCCGATGAGTCCCCTATCGGCAAGGCTGCTATGAGAAAAAAAGTCGGCGATATCTTTATTGTAAACGCTCCTGCCGGCGAGCTTAAGTTCGAGGTTCTCGAAATCTCCAAGTAATTCCAAGTAAAGGATGTTTTGTTTATGAGTGAAAATCAGATGACTAACGCTCCTGCTGCTGAAGAAGAAGTGCAGGATATTAATATTCTCAAGAAGATCAGACTCGAGAAGCTCGACGACCTCAAGAGCAGAAATGCTGATCCATACCAGATCACTAAGTATGACGTTACTGCTAAGGCGGCTGACGTCAAGGCTAAGTTTGAGGCTGACGAAGCCGAGATCATCGCTGCTGCTGACGGCGACGAGGAAAAGATCAAGGCTGGACTCGACGCTATTCAGGCTGTTACTCTCAAGCTCGCCGGACGTATCATGAGCTGGCGTAATATGGGTAAGGCTAACTTCATCGATATCCGTGACAATACCGACCGCATCCAGTGCTATATCCGTGCAAACGATATCGGCAAGGAAGAGTTCGCTGAGTTCAAGAAGTGGGATATCGGCGATATCGTCGGCGTTGAGGGATTTGTTTTCAGAACACGTATGGGAGAGATCTCTATCCACGTTCATAAGATCACTCTCCTCTCAAAATCACTCCTTCCGCTTCCGGAAAAATGGCACGGTCTTAAGGATCAGGATATGCGCTATCGCCAGAGATACGTTGATCTTATCGTTAATCCCGGCGTTAAGGATACCTTCGTTAAGAGAAGCCAGATCCTCAAAGAGGCTCGAAACTACCTCGACAGCCTCGGCTATATCGAGGTCGATACTCCCGTTCTCCACACTCTCGAAATCGGTGCAGCTGCACGTCCGTTTGTAACTCACCATAACGCTCTCGATATGGAAATGTACCTCCGTATCGAAACAGAGCTTTACCTCAAGAGACTTATCGTAGGCGGATTCGACAAGGTTTACGAGGTAGGTCGTATCTTCCGTAATGAGGGTATGGATACTTCTCATAACCCGGAGTTCACTACTATCGAAATGTATCAGGCTTATACCGACTATATCGGCATGATGGATCTGATCGAAAATATGTACAAGACCATCGCAGAAAAGGTTTGCGGTACTTCCAAGATCACTTATCAGGGCGTCGAGATCGACCTCGGTAAGAAGTGGGAGCGCCTTACTATGATCGAGTCAGTAAAGAAATATGCAGGCGTTGATTACAACGACTGGGCTGACGACGCTGCTGCTCGTGCATGCGCTAAGGAAAAGGGCGTTGAGGTCGACGAGGGCGACGCTGCTACAAAGGGTCACGTTCTTATCGCTTTCTTCGACGCTTTCGTCGAGGACAAGCTCGTTCAGCCGACTATCATCTACGATTACCCTGTCGAGAACTCTCCTCTCGCTAAGAGAAAGCCCTCTGATCCGGCATTTACTGAGCGTTTTGAGTACTTCATCTACTGCCGTGAAATGGGTAACGCTTTCTCTGAGCTTAATGATCCTGTTGATCAGAAGCAGCGCTTCGTAAAACAGGTTGAGGCTAAGCGTGCGCAGGGCGCTAACGCTGAGGTTGACGAGGACTTCGTTACTGCTCTCGAATACGGTATGCCGCCTACAGGCGGACTCGGATTCGGTCTCGACCGACTCGTTATGCTCCTCACAGACAGCGCTTCTATCAGAGATGTTCTCCTCTTCCCGACAATGAAGCCTATTGTGCAGAATAACCGCAGCGCTGAAAAGGAAGACTGATCCATCATTTATTACAGCATTATAGGGGTGTACTTTCTTGTGCGCCCCTTTGTGTTTTAACGGAGGTATTATGAAAGAAAACGAGAAGAATATCCCTCCCGCTGAGGAGGAAGATGATAAGATACACGTCTCCAAAAGCGTTTTTCAGACCGCTAAGGATATCCAGCAGCAGCGTCTGGACGAAATGAAAAAACAGGAAGAGGAGCTTCAGCAGAAGCTCGCTGAACGTGAAAAGAAAAGACGTGAAGCCTATGACAGAAGAATTCTCGAGGAGAAAAAGGAACTCCTCCGCCTCAAACAAGGCGCTATCGAGGAGAGCGAAACTATTCGTGAGGAACAGCCCGAGGAGATCAAGCTCTCGCTCTGGGGAAAGATCAAAAACTTCTTCTACCATAATAAATGGTGGCTCGGAATCGGCGTTTTCTTCGTAGCAGTGGGTGTTTTCCTCATCCATAATCTCCTAAGCAAGGAGCACCCCGACCTTACTGTCATGGTCATTACCCGCAATAACCACATCGGCTACGCCGAAGAGCTTGATGACTACCTTGCACAGTTCACCGAGGACGTAAACGATAACGGCGAGATTCTCGCTCAGGTAATGTACATCCCCTACTCCGAAAACCATCAGTCAAATTACGCCTATGGCGTTGATACTAAGCTGACTGTACAGCTCCAGTCTGCTGACTCGATGATAATCATCGGCGGTGCTCTTACCGAAAATGTCATGGATCCCTCAGAGACACTCATCAACCTCGAAGAGCTTTTCCCCGATAATCCCCATATCGAGGATCACGCCTTCTACCTTAAAGATACAAAATTCGCAGAAAGGCTCGGTATCAGCGAAAATGTCGTGACGGACGACCTCTTCATCGCATTCCGCAAACCGCAGAGACTCCTCTATGCCGATGCTGACGAGATGCAGGAGGCTTACGAAAGAGAGCTTCCCGTTCTTATGAAAATTATCGAGGATCTTTCCTGATCCGGTATTTACAAATCCTGCGCAGTCTGATATAATTGTTTTATATTATTCTATCCGTGCTTGCGCACATTGAAATGAGGTATAGCTTTGGCTAATAAGAATATCAGAAATTTTTGCATTATTGCACATATAGATCACGGAAAGTCTACTCTCGCTGACCGTATCCTCGAGAAAACCGATACTGTCGCTATCCGTGATATGGAGGAGCAGCTCCTCGATAATATGGACATCGAACGTGAGCGTGGCATCACCATTAAGGCTCGTGCTGTCCGTCTCAAGTATACCGCTCAGGACGGTGAGGACTATATCTTCAACCTCATCGATACGCCCGGTCATGTCGACTTCAATTACGAGGTTTCACGTTCTCTCGCTGCCTGTGAGGGAGCTATACTCGTGGTGGATGCTTCTCAGGGAATCGAGGCTCAGACTCTCGCTAACACCTACCTCGCTATCGAACACGACCTCGAGGTAGTTCCGGTCGTGAACAAGATCGACCTGCCGTCTGCTGACCCCGAAAGAGTCTGCGGCGAGGTGGAAAATGTTATCGGAATACCTGCTATGGACGCTCCGAAAATCTCTGCTAAGATGGGAGTCAATATCGAGGAAGTACTCGAGAAGATCGTTACCGACATCCCTGCCCCGCAGGGCGACCCTGATAAGCCCCTCAAGGCTCTTATTTTCGACAGCTACTATGACTCATACAAGGGCGTTATCATCTATGTTCGTGTCAAGGAGGGCAGAGTCAAGGTTGGCGATAATATCCGTCTTATGGCTACGGGAGCTGTTTTCACTGTCGTAGAGGCAGGCTGCATGGATGCTAATTCTCTTAACAATACCGGTTCTCTCGAAGCCGGCGAGGTTGGATATATCTCAGCTTCGATCAAGAGCATCGGTGACACTCAGGTCGGCGATACCGTTACAAATAACGATAATCCCTGTGACGAGCCGCTTCCTGGCTACCGCAAGGTAAATCCTATGGTTTACTCAGGTATCTATCCTGCTGACGGAGCTAAGTACGGCGACCTCAGAGAAGCCCTCGAAAAGCTCCAGCTCAACGACGCTTCGCTCTCGTTTGAGCCAGAAACATCCATCGCTCTCGGCTTCGGCTTCAGATGCGGATTTCTCGGACTGCTCCACATGGAGATCATTCAGGAACGTCTCGAGCGTGAGTACAATCTCGACCTCATTACTACTGCACCGTCAGTAATCTATAAGGTTACTCTCACAAGCGGTGAGGTCGTTTATATCGACAACCCCACAAATTATCCCGACCCGGCACTCATTCAGACTGCTGAGGAGCCAATGGTAAAGGCGGATATTCTTGCTCCGTCGGATTATGTTGGAAATATAATGGAGCTTTGTCAGGACAGACGAGGCGTTTTCAAGGATATGCAGTACCTCGACGATACGAGAGTTAACCTTCACTATGAGCTTCCGCTCAACGAGATCGTCTATGACTTCTTCGATGTGCTTAAATCACGCACAAAGGGCTACGCTTCGTTCGATTACGAGATGCTCGGCTATGCAAAATCCAAGCTCGTGAAGCTCGATATCCTCCTAAACGGCGATATCGTCGATGCGCTTTCATTCATCGTCCACACCGACAAGGCTTACGGCAGAGCACGTAAAATTGCTGAAAAGCTTAAAGAAAATATTCCGAGACAGCTCTTTGAGGTTCCGATCCAGGCTGCTATCGGCGGAAAGATAATCGCCCGTGAAACCGTAAAGGCTATGCGTAAGGACGTTCTTGCAAAGTGCTACGGCGGCGATATCACACGAAAGAAAAAGCTCCTCGAAAAGCAGAAGGAAGGAAAAAAACGTATGCGCCAGCTCGGTACCGTAGAGGTTCCGCAGGAAGCATTCATGAGCGTTCTAAAGCTCGATACTTGATTATCTTCAGAAAGGCTGATCTTATGAGCATTTATACCTGTCCTCACTGCGGTGAGAAATCATTTACTCCGCTGACAAAGGCTTTCGCCGGTCAGCTCAATTCAAAGGGCAAGCCCTGCCCGAAGTGCGGCAGACGCTGTGTAAACGGCAAGGGCGCTACTATTTTCAATGCCATATACTGCCTGCTTGCTTTTGCGGCAGTAATTTTCACCTACCTCAAAGCTCCGGATATCTCGTGGCTCGGCTACTGGGAGCTTATCATCGTTCCCGGACTGCTGATCTCCATGCTCGTCATTCCGAAGCTCGTGAATGCGTTCTTCTTTAAGCTGGCTGAGGCTATAAAGCTGGATTACTGATGGATCCGCTCGGAATTTATATCCACGTCCCCTTCTGCGGCAAGAAATGCAGCTACTGTGATTTTTATTCTGTTGCATATTCAAAAGCTGCCGCAGAGGACTATGCTGACGCTGTTCTGCGCAATATCCGGCACTATTCAAATAAAGAAAGACGTGTTGATACAGTCTATTTCGGCGGAGGTACTCCATCGCTGCTTACGCCGGAGCAGATAAGTGCTGTTTTAAGTGAGATAAGCCGCTGTTTTTCGCTTGACTGTGATGCCGAGGTAACTCTCGAGGCTAACCCGAATACCATCACTCCGCAGAAGCTCTCTGATCTCAGATGCGCCGGAATTAACCGGCTCT
>JBGVIW010000005.1:0-9373 GCA_045128995.1 Ruminococcus sp. | reverse complement strand
AAGCTCGGTGTTATGCCGTTTAGCTATACTTCAAGCCAAGATTTTTTATCACTTAGCAACCTCAATGTTGATATTGATTTTGGTGCTTATCTGATATATAAAAAAATACAATCAGAATTAAATGCCGTTCAGGGAACATCAATAAAAGGCGTTACAAAAGAAGAACTATTAAAGAAAAAAGTTCTTGTTCCATCAAAGGAAGAGCAGCGCCAAATCGGCACCTATTTCCGCAACCTTGACAACCTTATCACCCTTCATCAGCGTAAGTATATACACTTTTCATTATACCACATTTCTCCAGAAACTTCAATCTTTCTGCAAAAAATTGTATTTTTACACTGTGCTCCTATACCAGTATACAACATCAGTTGTTCACAATTTATATAGCTTCAATGAAATCCCCGGATTTTTCCGAGGATTTCATTTATATTTTCGCTTAAGTTGTACCTGCTGGGTGATTTCAATCATAAAACGTGTTCCACTTTTCATTCAGGTGTCTACGCCCGTTTTCATCGCTTCAGTAATACTTCAAACGTCCCATCCGGATAGCACTTCAGACTCAGTGTCCGGATATATCTCTGGAAGAACGCATCTTTCTCCTTATCCGACGCAGTAATCCGTGCCTCCTCATAGATCTGCTGCACCAGTTCCTTGCCGCTGAGATATACAATATCCGGCAGGTATTTCTCCAGAATATCAAACAGCACAGCCCGCTTGAATTCCTCTACATTGCCAGAGCAGAAATCATCGATCGAGCAGTAATAGATACCATGCTCGGAGAGAGCGTTCTTGATGGCAGAACCGCACTTAGCATACTCATACATGACAAGGAACTTCGCCTTCGGCAATGAGCATATCAGCCCCCAGTAGTCTGAGTCATTCGACACTAGAATAAACGAGTCGATCCCGTCCTCGTAGTAGCTCTTGCAGACACCTGCGGTCATCATGATGTCAACCAGTGACTTTCTGTCAGTCACTCGCTGCACTTCCACATGCTTCACGGGGATACTGGTAAACTGATACAGCCAGTCCCAGGATAATCGTCATAAAGATAGATCTTCTCAATCTTATTTAGCTCGTCGGCATCCAGATTCCGCAGGACACTGTACAGCTTGTACACATCGGAATTCTCACAGTCCACGACAATCGCTGTGCGGTTGCTCTGCTTCACAAAATCATAGATGTTATTTTTCGTTTCGCTGTGAGCGTCACGGTATTTAATGTAATCATCGAAATGGTCATCGTGCTGCTTGTAGATCACACTGAGAAATTTGCCATCGCTGTAAAGAATGCTGCCTGCATCAACCGGAATCCAATGGACGTACATTTGAAACGGATCGGCAGAGAGCTGGAACGTGACGGCATTCTGACTGTCCGTGGCAGCAGCCGATGGCACGACAGCACGATACGAAAGATCCTTGAAAATGAAAAGTACATGGGAGATGTTATGCTGCAAAAGACCTATACTGTGGACTTTCTTCGCAAAAAGCGAGTAGTGAATAACGGCGTGATGCCGCAGTATTACATTGAGGGACACCATGAGCCGATCATTCCGAAAGAACTCTTTCTGAAAGTGCAGGAAGAAATAGCAAGCCGTGGTTCGGAGCGTGATTGTCTGGGTAAGAAGCGTAGGTTCAGCTCCAACCATTGCTTTTCACAAATGGTATATTGTGCCGAGTGCGGTGAGCAGTTCCGCCGAATCCACTGGAACAATCGTGGCAAGAAATCCATCGTATGGCGATGCACCACCCGACTGCATGACAATGAAAAGTGCCATGCGAGGACGGTCAGCGAGACATTGCTGCAGGATGCTTTCTTGGATGCGGTCAATGAGATGCTTGGTGACAGTTTGGTTTATCTGAAACGGCTGAAAGAGAACCTCGAAACCGCCATTCACCTGACAAATCCCGATTCGGCAGAAGCACTTGCCGCAAGGATGGCGGCATTGCAGCAGGAACTGATCGACCGCACCAGCCGCCGTGAGAATTATGACGACCTTGCAGAAGAAATTCTCCACCTGCGAGAGGTGCAGGCACAGACGGTGATGGACGATGCCGCCAAAACCGAACACAAGAAACGCATTCGGGAGCTTCGGGCGTTCATCCGTTCCCAGCCGCACGGCATCACAGAGTTTGATGAGACACTGGTGAAGCATTTGGTGGAGAGGGTGACGGTGTTCGGGGATTATCTGGTGTTTCGGTTGAAGTCGGGGGGGGGAGGTGGTGGTGGAGAAGTGAATGGGTAGAGGGAAGCCCCTCATCATCGGTGGTCGATGATGAGGGGCTTGTTCGATTAAAATAGACCTTCAAATATTTCCATGGTTTCATCACTCATTTTACGGACGAAACCAGATACGGAAGTAGTCATAATTCTATCATTTTTATCAAATCGTAATGGTTCTGAACAGATCTGTTTTTTTCATAAGCATAGTTTTTACAGTTTCAATCGGAATTGATCTCGGATATATTTCAGAACCATTTCCGCTTGCAGCGAGGTTTGCACAACAAGTTCGTGGCTTTTGATGATAAAGGTGCGGCACTTCTTTCAGATGATCAGAGTGGTAAATACGCTGAATATTATCAGGAAGTTTTTCATACACTTCGCCTTCAACACTATTATGTTTTGCAGTATGATCATCAACCACATAACCCGAACCGTGTTCCCACATTACAAAATCACCATAGATCCCTTTTGTATAGTAAAGAACACCTCTTGGGATAAGTGCGGAATGGTATGTACCAAGTTCACGCATGGTATAATCAAATGCACATTCGATTATTTCAACTGGGAGACGAGCCATCACCGCTAATGTGCCATTCTGAATGGTAACCGCATATATAATATCTCCGGTTTTCACTGCGGATATGGACGGCATTATCTGATGCTGGCTACCATACACAACTTTAAAAGGACCCTTGTCGCCTGCTTTTTCTAATTCCTTTACATAATCCTTGCCCCAGTAAACCATATGTCCAGCCATTATCTATGCCTCCAAATTCAAAATTATCTTGACATCAAAACCACGCACTCAACATGCCCAGTTCTTGGAAAGAGATCCACACCGCAGACCTTATCAATTGAGTATCCGTGGAGAGAGAGCCACTTAGCATCACGAGCAGCCGTGGCAGGATTACAAGAAATCATAATAATTTTTTTAGGAAGAGCTTCAGCAATATTAGATAAAGATTCCTTAGAGCAGCCTTTTCTTGGAGGATCGACTACGATTATATCAGGAGTACATCCATGATTTCTGAGCTGTGAGAAAATTTTTCCGGCATCACCACAGTAGAATTCGGTGTTTGAAATGGAGTTAATAGCAGCATTTTCCATGGCGTTTTCGACTGCTTCAGGGATAATTTCCACTCCAATGATTTTTGAAACGCAATTTGCCATAGAAAGGCCTATCGTTCCTGCGCCGCAATATAAATCAACGAGCACATCATTTTTTGAAGGGGAGGCATATTCAAGAGCTTTTGAGTAGAGTCGTTCAGCCTGAATAGTATTGACCTGATAAAAAGCAAGAGGTGAGATATCTATTGTATTTCCGCACATTACATCTCTGATGGAAGATTTTCCAGAAAGAGTAACACATTTTTTACCGAGAATAACGTTAGTTTTATCGGGATTAACGTTCATAATCACGCTGACCACATTAGGAAAGCTTTCCTGAAGGATGCTGCATAGAGGCATAAGCTGACGTGAAATATCTTTTCGTACAACAATACATACCATAATCTCACCAGAGTGAGCACCTCTGCGGAGATAAATATGTCTGATAATTCCTGTATTATTAAGTTCATTGTATGCTGAGAAATTCTTTTCATTTAAATACTTCAGGATAGATTCCACAATCTCTGAGAACACTTGCGGCTGAAGGCGACAATCCGTCACAGGAATCAAACGATGGCTTCTGGGCGCATAAAAACCGCATACAAGCTTACCATTAGCCTCAGCAACAGGGAATTGCGCCTTGTTTCTGTATCTGGAGGTATCAGGGCATCCCATAAAATCATCGAAATCCGGATCAAGTCCACCAATTCTTCTGAATGCATTACGAACGATATTATCTTTTATCTTACATTCAGCATCATATGAAATATGCCGGAAAATACATCCGCCGCACTTACTTGAAACATGGCAGTCGACATCTGTTCTGTCTGGAGATGGAGTAATGATCTCGTCGCAGATAGCAAAACAGTAATTTTTAAGAACCTTAACGATTTTCAGACGTATAAAATCTCCGACAGCAGTTCCCGGAACAAAAATAACGGTATTATCAACCTTACATACACCATTTCCTTCAGCCGTGATATCTAAAACTTCAGCAGTCAGGAATTGATTTTTTTCAAACATTCTGTAACCTCTTTCTTTTTATCCATAAGCTGGTCAAATCTGCGTATATATTCATACGGAAATTTATAATTATGGATTCTCTGAATTTTTCCCTCCGGATAAACAAGCTTAGTTGAAGCTGCACAGCCTGCACCGAGAATGGTCTGAGTTTCGTCCATGATAAATATATTATAGTAGCTTTCAAAGCCTTTTTTGGAATAGCCCACATTCTCAAGGTTATCCACAGTATTCTTCTGGCGGTAGAGATAGTAGGGGAGATAGTTATTTTCAAGAAGCCTTTTCACGCTGTAATCAACCATTTCAGCGGCTGGATTTTTAATATTCTCAATACCATTTTCAAAAAGATTGGCAGCCCTTTTCAGTGTTAGCGTATGTACAGTAATACTTTCCGGATCGAGATCAATAATAGTATCGAGAGTATTGAAAAAGCTTTCTGCAGTTTCGCTGGGAAGACCGGCAATAAGGTCAGTATTGATATTAGAGAATCCTACACGCCTTGCGATCTCGAAAGATTCAAGAAAATCTTTTCCAGAGTGACATCGTCCGATGACCTTCAGTACATCATCATTGAGCGTCTGCGGATTTACAGAAATTCGATCTGCACCGAATTCCTTAATGATCCGGAGTTTTTCTTCAGTGATCGTATCTGGTCTGCCAGCCTCAAAGCTGTACTCACGAACACTATTGAGGTCAAAATTCCTCTGGACACATTCCATAATAGTACGTATATCCTGCGCCGAGATCGAAGTAGGAGTACCGCCGCCGAAATAGATCGTATCGATCTTAGTCTGAGTTTCACGAACGATATCTCCGATAATTTCAAGTTCTCTGCAAAGTGCAGCAACATACTCTGGCATAAGCTTAATGGCAGAATCCATTGAATGAGACACAAAGGAGCAATAGCTGCATCTCGTAGGGCAGAAGGGTATAGATACATAAAGACTTACAGCCTTAGTGTCTATCCTTTCAAGGATGGGGAGCTGGTTCACAGCTGTTTTATAAGCGAGATCAAGTTTAGCTGGTGAGATCTCATATTTATCAGTAAGTCTGGTGCATATCTGTTCATACGGAATATCGTTCTGGATAAGCTCAATAACTTTTTTCACTGGACGTATACCAGTCATCAGTCCCCATGGAGGAGTAATATTATAGATTTGTTTCAGAGCGTTGAATATAAGTCTGCACAGCTCATGTTCAACCGTATTACGATCTGTTTCAGCAGTGCATTCAACCTTATCATGCAGCTTAAGCTCATCGCCGCCATTCATTCTGACACGCACAAACAAATCAGTTATATGATCTGAAGGCGATGTTTGTGCCATAATATAGCTGTCTCCACAGGCGTCATCAGGGTTATCAGAGAAGCTGAAGCGTGTAGCGGGGATAAAAAGCTTGACAGTTGCCTCGACTTCATACTTAAACGAGTTGCCGATCAGTACTATTGGAATTTTATAATTATCAGGGTTTGTCATTATTTACTCCTAAGGATACTTACAAGATATGGATTTGTAGGGCGTTCATAGTCCAGCGTGGTAGATTCGTTATGTCCGGGATAGACACGATAATCTCCATTCAGATTACATATAGCAGCAAGAGAACCTCGCATAGCGTTGATATCGCTGCCAGGGAAATCAGTTCTGCCGATAGAACAGCAGAAAAGCGTATCACCGGAGAAAATAACGTCCTCAGCGACATAACATACGCTTCCAGGAGAATGTCCCGGAGTATGAAGGACTCTGAAACTGATATTTCCATCATTTATATAGCAGTCGCCGAGCGTTGAAGTATAATCATTGACTGGCTTGAAATCTATCATAAACATGGAAGAAGCAAGTGAAGCGTCAGCATTTCCGAGCATAAAAGCATCATCAGCATGAACATAAACCTCAGCTCCTGTTTCGGCAGCAACTTCTGCCACACCGCACATATGATCAAAGTGACCATGTGTCAGGAGAATTTTTGTGAGTCTGAGTTTTTTCATTATAAGAAAGTTGAGCAGCATCTTACTGTCACCGCCGATATCAACAGCTACGCATTGTCCCGGTGCAGTTTCAACAATATAGCAGTTAGCTCTCAGAGGGCCTAACTGAAGATGATGAATAGTCATAGTATAGTAACCTCCTGTCAGATTGAGGATCTGTCAACAGAAATAACACCTCTGATACGTCTCAGCTTTTCAAAGAGATTTTTAAGCTGATCTGTACTTGCAATAGTAATAGTTGCCTCAAAGAGTGCATTTCTGTTTTTAAGAATACGTGAAGAAGAGTGAAGAATCGGAACTCTGGCTTCATTGAGAATGGCAGAAATATCGAACATCAGACCAACACGATCTGTAGCAATTACTTCAAAACTTGTCTGAAGCTGAGTATCGCTGTTGTCCGACCACTGGATGTCACACCATCGCTGAAGCTCTTCCGGATTATTACGGCTGAGAACAGCCTTGTAGTTTGTACAATTAACTGTATGGACGGATATGCCATGTCCACGGGTAATGAAACCTATAATATCATCACCGGGAAGGGGATTACAGCACTGAGCAAACTTAACTACGCAGTCGTCGATTTTATCAAGAATGATATTATTTTTTCTTGAAGTTGGCTTAGGCTGAACTACAGCAAGATTCTCCGGCTCCTCTACAGTATACATTTTCTGGTACTTGTCTTTAAGTCTGGGGATTATCTTAGAAAGAAGAGTACCTCCATAACCGATAGAAGCATAAAAATCCTGAAGATTACAACAATTGTGTCGTTTGAAGTCATCGGAGAGAAACTCCTCGAGATCACTTTCAGGAACATTGATGCGGTGCCGTCTGAACTCACGTTCTAGGACAGACTTGCCCTCGATGATATTCTCCTCACGTCTTTCCTTTTTGAACCAAGATCGGATCTTAGCCTTAGCCTCATTAGTTCTGACGATCTCGAGCCACGCACGGTTCGGGCCTTTATCAGGGTCCTTACTTGTAAGGATCTCACATATCTCACCAGTCTGTAGCTTATAATCGAGCGGAACAATTTTACCATCGACTTTAGCACCAACAGTTTTGTGACCGATCTCGGTATGGATCTTATACGCAAAATCGATGGCGGTAGAATCTATGGGGAGTGAAATCGAAGAACCCTTAGGAGTCATTACAACGATATCCTCAGGAGCGAGATCAGTCTTGATGATGCGAACGATCTCCTCAACATCATCAGAAGTCTGCTGAGCCTCGATAACCTGACGAACCCATGCGAGACGCTGTTCCATCTTATCCTTTCCCTGAATGCCTTCCTTGTACTTCCAGTGAGCAGCAATACCGTATTCAGCAGTTTCGTGCATATCCCACGTACGGATCTGCACCTCAAAAGGAATACCTTCTTTGCCAAGAACGGTAGTATGAAGCGACTGATACATATTAGATTTTGGAGTAGAGATATAGTCCTTAAAGCGGTTAGGCAGAGGACGGAACATATCGTGTATAAGACCCAGTACATTATAGCATTCAGCAACAGTCGTTACGATAATTCTTACAGCATACTTATCATAAATCTCATCGATACTCTTGTGATGTACGAAGATCTTCTTATAGATACCGTAGATACTCTTTACACGACCAGCTATTTGCGGAGGCTCAGCGAATTCCTCCTCCTTGAATCTCTGAGCAATGCGATTCTTGATCGTAACAATAAAAGCCTCACGCTCTTCTTTTTTATTTTCCAGAATGTTCTCGATTTCGGTGTAAGCAAAAGGATCGAGGTAGTGGAAGGATAGATCCTCAAGCTCTTCCTTTACAGCTCTTATACCGAGACGATGAGCGATAGGGGCGTAAATATTCATAGTTTCGAGGGCAGTATTGCGCTGTTTATCATGCGGACGGTATTTCAGCGTACGCATATTATGAAGTCTGTCGCAGAGCTTGATGATCATGACACGAATATCCTGGGACATAGCGAGAAGGATCTTGCGTACATTCTCAGCCTGCTGTTCTTCCTTATTGAAGATCGGGATCTTATTAAGTTTAGTAACACCATCAACAAGCATAGCAACATCCTGACCGAAGCGTTTTTTGACCTCATCAAGTGTAACAGGTGTATCTTCAACTACATCATGGAGAAGCGCAGCACAAATAGTGTCAGTATCCATGCCAAGCTCAAGAAGGATGTATGCCACAGCCAGCGGATGGATAATATAATCCTGTCCGGAGGAACGTTTCTGACCGGTATGAGCCTTTGCAGCGAATTCATAAGCAGTAATAATTTTGCTCAGATCATACTGTTTATCATCGGTCAGTATCTTCTGGATGAGCATATCTATCGTAAAGTTATCATCATAATCAGGTATTGCACTAAGTGCAGCAGGATCGATCGGCTTTTCAGGAATCTCGCTGAACATATCGCCGTTTTGATAATCGTTATTATTATTCATATCTACCCTCCAATAACCGCATAGCGGCTCCGCATTTCCGGCAGCGGGTGCCCAGATTAATTTATCATAGTATTAAGGCGAAGAAGAATGGGCGCTGACATAAGGTCAACCTTCTGTGTGACTCTGCATCGGAGAATTCTATCGTTAGATGCAGTATATGTAATAAGCCCGAGCTGTCTCATAGCCTCGACAGCGACTAAGAATTTTCCATAATTGAAAACATTCTGTTTCATTTTTGAGAATAGCGTCTCAGAAGCGATTCCCTCATCGGGAATGCGTTTATATATAGCAGCGACCTCGTCTCTTACAGGTCTCAATCGCTGGCATTCTGCCAGCGAGATTTTTTCATTGCGCAATACACATTCAACTCGTCTCATGTCATCCGCAAAAACAGAAAGTTCGCCGGAGTTTTTACTATAATCTTTGACAACAGCACTGACAAATTCACTGCCCCTGAATTCATACGTATCGAGAGTTACAAGAAAATCAAGGACATCATTTTTGAAAATTGAGATATTCTCTGGAGAAGTTCTGAAAACGAATGCATTAAAGCTGACGTTGCCGAATTTCAGGCGAAGCTTGGTGTGGATACCGTTTTTGACAGGAAGAATATCAG
>JBGVIW010000004.1:0-11829 GCA_045128995.1 Ruminococcus sp. | reverse complement strand
TCATGCTGAATGATCTGTGCAGTCCAGCCTTCAAAAGTTTTAATTCGTGTCTGCATTTCTAGGGTCTGATACTGCACCTTGATTTTCTGATATCTTTTACATTTTCTCGGGCCTCCGAGAAGCGACAGACATGCTTCCTCTGTTTCATAGGGTTTTTCTTCCTTTAATATCACAGGATTGAGCATCGTCATATATGTCCCCTTTTCAGCCGCAAATACAATGATCCTCTTGCATACGCCGATCATATTTGCAGCCATGCCTACACACTCATCTTTATGCGCAATAAGCGTATCAAGCAGATCTTTAGCTGTATCTATATCATCCTGAGCAGCATTCTCAGATCTACATGCAAGAAAAATAGGATCATGCACAAGTTCTCTTATCATCAATATCACTCCGTTATATTTATTATAAATCATCAAAGCTAAGTCCAGCTTTGATGATTTTTGTTTTATGTACAAGCGGTATCAATCTGATCCGCTATCCTGATTATAACATAATTCTCATTGTTATTTCAATATGATTTTCTGAATAAACAGTATTTGATATCAACTCCTGATAACATTAAAGCAGGTACACAGAGTAAAACTCCATGCACCTGCCTGCGTAATATGTAAAGTATTTTTGTCTATGATTCATTTTCTGTAAAGCTCATCAGGTTTTTTTCCATGTTCGCTTGCTAAACAAAACAAGCACAGGTAATATCTCAAGTCGTCCCATCATCATTATAAATGTAAGAATAACCTTTGAAAACTCACTATAGTTTGCGTAGCTCGAATAAGGCCCTACTGCCTCAAATGCAGGCCCTACATTAGATATACAAGCCAGAACTGATGAAAAGCAGCTGAAGAAACCATGTTTTACATCGTATGTACCTGCATCTGATACGATCGCAAATGTCTGACCATTTACTGGATCGAATGACAATAGGAGAAGTGCCGCAAATAAGATAAAAAAATACAACGTTATAAAAGCAAAGACATCATTTATTATCTTTGTTTCAAGAGGCTTGCCTTCAAATTTTGCTTTGGACACACTTCTTGGACTGATCAGCTTTTTGATATTTATGCAGCTGCCCTTAACAGCCATAACGATTCTTGATACTTTGATTCCACCTGAAGTAGATCCTGCCATAGCACCAACGAACATTACGATAATCAGAGCTGTTGTTGCAAGCATCGGCCAGACGTTATAATCAGTTGTTGTAAATCCTGCTGTTGTCATAAGCGACGCAACTTGGAACAAGGAATGTCTGAATGATTCTTCGATCGTATAAATCTGTGGAAACGCTTCAAATCTGCTTACTAAGCTCAGGAATACAAATCCCACAGCTGCAATAACGATCATAAAATAGCTTTTGAATTCCTCGCTCTTAAAGACATCTTTGATCTTACCGATCAAGAGCAAATAATATAAAGTAAAATTACATCCAAACAGGATCAGGAATATTGATATAACATACTGTGAAAATGGATTAAACAGTTCCATACTTCCAGGAATAAAACCAAATCCACCAGTTCCTGCACAGCCAAATGTAGTGAGCAGACTAAAGAAAAATTTGTCATCTTCATATCCAGGAATAGGTTCATCAAACATTAATATTATAACCTCAAGGATAGTCATACCTAAATAAATAAGATATAATATTCTCGTTGTCATTTTCATTTTTGAAGTAATCTTACCCACTTGAGGTCCTGGACTTTCTGCACGAAGCAGATGCATTGAATAACCATCATTGCTTTCGGGAATGAAGATCAAGACGAACACAAGAATTCCCATTCCGCCGATCCAGTGTGAAAAACTTCTCCAGAACAGTGTAGAACGTGATATAGATGTAATATCAGTAATCACACTTGAGCCAGTAGTTGTGAAGCCTGACATCATTTCAAAACAGGCATCTGCATAATTAGGTATATCACCATTAATAACAAATGGAATAGCTCCGAACAGGGTCATCAGAATCCAAACAAATGTAGTCAGAGCAAATCCTTCTTTTTGATACAGATTGTCTCTTTTAGGTTTTGGGATCTGTAATAAAAAGCCAATGAGCACCACAATAAGAATAGGGATCAGGAACGCAAGATGATGTGTCGCAGATTCTTTATAAATATAGCTCACAGCTAGAGGGGCAAGCATCAGAATACCTTCAAGTATCATTATCTTGCCTAAAATTTTTCCCATTTTTTTGTAATTCATAATGCACCGCCTTATTCAAACGCATCGGTCAGGTCATTGAAGTTTTTGTGTTTGGTTACAACGATCACGTTGTCGCCAAGCTTTATTTCAGAATTACCATTTGGTATAATAACTTCATTTTCTCTGATAATACTTGCGATCAGACAACCCTCTTTTATATTCAGGTTTTTGAGCGGCTTATCATAGATCTGTTCATGTCTCCTTGCAGAAAATTCCAGCGCTTCGATCTGATTATTTACAAGCTGATACATATTGAGCACATTACTTCCTCTTGCATTTGCAAGAGCACGGATGTAACTGATAATCCTGCCTGCTACGATATGCTTTGGTGACACATTATTATTGATCCCCAGCTCATCAAGCATACCATACAAATCATCATTCTTGATTTTTGTAATGGCTTTTTTTACGTTCATTTTCCTTGCAAACATTGATACTATCATGTTTTCTTCGTCAATATCAGTGAGCGAGACGAAAACGTCCATTGACTCAAGACCTTCTTCAAGAAGCAAATCGTGCTGTGTGCCGTTTCCGCAGATTATTGTTACTTTAGGCAGCGCCTCAGCCAGTTCCTTTGCAGTGGAAATATTATTCTCTATCAATTTTACAAAATATTTTTTCTTAGTCAGGGCATCGGCGAGATAATATCCTATTCTGCTTCCACCTACTATCATGACGTTTTTGAATGGAGATTTAAAAAGATTAACTTCAGTAAGGAAATCACCCAGAGTTTCTGCATCTGCTGTGAAATGTATTTTGTCGCCTTCTTCAATTTTAAAGTTACCGGACGGGATAATAACGTCGTTTCCTCGCTGAACTGCGCAAATAAGAACTTTAGTAGTTAGCTTTTTTCCGAGTGATATAAGCGATTCTCCAACTAATGAACATCCTTTTTCAGCAATAATTTCAACGAGCGAGACTTTACCTTTGGCAAAATGTTCGATCTGTACGATAGACGGAAGATTTATCAGACTGAATATTTCATTTGCCGCTTCCCTTTCAGGGTTTACGATCATAGCAATACCAAGGTCTTCCTTCATTTTTGATACTTGTTTTCTGTAATCAGGATTTCTTACTCGGGCAATAGTATTTTTTGCACCGATTTTTTTCGCTACAAGACAAGCTAAGATATTGAGTTCGTCACTTCTTGTAAGAACTATAACCAGGTCAGCATCACTTACACCAGCTTCTTTTTGAATGTCCATACAAGCACCGTTACCGACTACACCTTGAACATCATATTTCTCGATTAAATTTTCTATTTTTTCTTTATTCTCATCTATGATTGTTATTATATGTCTTTCATCTGCGAGACTTTTTAATATAGTTCTGCCTATCGTTCCGAGTCCTATAATTACTATTTGCATAATAAGCTCCTATCCCAAATCAAAAACCCAATACGTTCTTTTCGCCTTTGAAGCATTTTGCCTTTGGATAGCAAAAAAGCCCGATAAATCGGGCTTTTCGTGCTAACGATCCTATAGATCGATAATGGTCTGAGTGACGGGACTTGAACCCACGGCCTCTACCACCCCAAGGTAGCGCGCTACCAACTGCGCCACACCCAGACGTTTTAAGGGGTAATGTTGATCAATCAACGATATATATTATAGCTCATAAATCAGCAATTGTCAATAGGATTTTTGAAAAAAATCTTTTTTCAGCAATTTCGACAATTTTCCGCCTGATATATTGTTGGTTTGTATTACATTGTGCTATTTATTACGCATATTTACTGAAATTTGAATGGTAATTTTGTTTGTAAAAATCAAAAATCCCCTTTTCTAATTGCCAAAAATGTGGTATAATATAATTAGTGCTTACTGCGCTATTTGAAATAAATGTTCAATATATTATTATCAATCATTTTTACTTATTATTGGAGATTTTTATGGCCAACAATTCTTTTATTACTGCTAAACAAGCTGCTCTGAAAAAGTACTTCAGCAGAATGAACGATATGCAGCAGGAGGCTGTTTTTTCAGTCAATGGTCCGCTGCTTGTTCTCGCTGGTGCCGGCAGCGGAAAAACTACTGTGATCGTTAACCGCATAGCCAATATGATCAATTTTGGCAACGCCTTTTACGATGAATCACGCAATGCCAGTCAGGACGAGATCGATTTTCTCAATGATTATGCCGCTGGCGTTACTGATGACTTTGAATCACTCAGGGACATCGTTGCTGTCGATCCTGTGAGACCATGGAACATCCTTGCTATCACTTTTACTAACAAAGCTGCTGCTGAGCTGCGTGAGCGTCTCTCTGCTATGCTCGGCGAGGACGCCCTCAATATCAATGCAGCTACGTTCCACTCTGCCTGTGTACGAATTCTAAGACGTGAGATCCAGTGTCTCGGTTACTCCAGCGATTTCACTATTTATGACTCCGACGACAGCCAGCGTATGCTGAAGAATCTTATGGCTGAGTCAGACGTCTCCGAGAAGCAGTTCGCTCCTCGTATGGTTCTCAGCGAGATCAGCTTCGCTAAGGATAAAATGCTCACTCCTGAGATGCTCCGTGCCGATGCCGGTCAGGATTACCGCAAAAAAATTATCGCTAAGCTCTATTCACTCTACCAGTCACGCATGAAGGCGGCTAATGCCCTCGATTTTGATGATATCCTGCTCCTCACTGTTCAGATCTTTGAGCAGTTCCCTGAGGTGCTTGAAAAATATCGCAGCAAATATAAATATATCCTCGTCGATGAGTATCAGGATACGAACCATGTTCAATTCAGACTCGTTTCTCTCCTTTCAGAAAAGCATAAGAATATTTGCGTTGTCGGCGATGACGATCAGAGTATCTATAAATTCAGAGGCGCTGATATCGGCAATATACTTAGCTTTGAACACCACTTCGACGGAGCTAAGGTTATACGCCTTGAACAGAATTATCGCTCCACTCAGACTATTCTCGATGCCGCTAATTCAGTGATCAGCCACAATACCGGCAGAAAAGAAAAGTCCCTCTGGACAAGCGGCGATAAAGGCGATCAGATCTACTGGTATAAGGCTGCCGACGAGACTGATGAGGCTCGTTTTGTTGCTGATACCATTCTTCAGTCCTTTAAGGAAACTGGAAAATACTCAGGTAATGCTGTTCTTTACAGAATGAACGCTCAGTCAAATATCGTGGAGCGTGTCTTTGTAAGATCAGGTATCCCCTATCGTGTCTACGGCGGCATGAGATTCTATGACCGTAAGGAAATCAAGGATATCACTGCTTACCTCAGTGTTATCAATAATCCCTTCGATATCCTCAGATTCGAGCGTATTGTTAATGAGCCTAAGCGTGGGATCGGTGACTCAACACTCAATATTCTCAGGGATATCAGCCGTGATCTCGGCGTTTCACCTATCGAAATAATGCAGAACTGCACCGACTATCCCCTGCTCTCAAAGAAAACCACTGCTCTTAAAAATGCAGCGGAGATATTCACTTATCTTATCGAAAAATCTCAGGTTCTTCCGCTCGATGAATTTCTTGACGTGCTTCTCGAAAAGACTGGTTACTCTGCTTATCTAGCTTCTCTCGGTGATGAAGGTACTGCTCGTGCTGAAAATATCGAGGAGCTTCGCTCTACTATCGCTGCCTATATCAATGAGGCAGAGGAACCCTCACTCAGCGGTTTTCTGGAGGAGGTCGCTCTCTATACTGAGGCGGATCGTGACGACGGAACTGATGATAAGGTAACTCTCATGACTGTCCACTCCGCTAAAGGACTTGAATTTGATAATATCTTCGTTATCGGTCTTGAGGACAGTATCTTCCCCAGCTCACGCTCACTCTACAGCGAAGAAGACCTCGAGGAGGAACGCCGCCTTGCTTATGTTGCTGTGACTCGTGCAAAAAAGAAGCTCTACGTAACAAGTGCTTCAAAACGTATGCTTTACGGTCAGACTCAGCATAATATTACCTCACGCTTCATTCGTGAGATCAACCGTGAGCTTATCGATAAACACGTTAATGCCGATGCAGCAAAAACTGATACGGGTGTAACGGCTGTTCAGTCCTCTACCCTCCAGCAGCAGCTTGCCAGAAATAGAAACCTTTCCAAAAATTCCACTTCCACTCCTCAGGAGTTTAATCCCGGCGACAGAGTTGCTCATAACATTTTCGGTGACGGAACTGTTCTGACTGTCAAGAAAATGGCTAATGACGCTATGCTCGAAATAGCTTTCGAGAAGGTCGGTACTAAAAAAATTATGGCAAATTTTGCACGCCTCCGCAAACTCGATTAATTTCACAAAGGAGAATTTTTATGAGAAAAACTAAAATTGTATGTACTATCGGTCCGGCTACTGATAATGAGGATATCATGCGTGAGCTGATGGTCTCTGGTATGAATGTTGCTCGTTTCAACTTTTCACACGGTGACTATGAAACTCACAAAAAACGCTTCGATATGGTGAAAAGACTCCGTGAGGAGCTTGATCTTCCTATTGCTACGCTTCTCGATACTAAGGGTCCTGAAATAAGACTCGGAAGATTCATTGATGATAAGCCCGTTGAGATTTTCGACGGCGATGTATATACGCTCACAACTCAGGATGTCCCCTGTACTAATGAGGTCGGAAGCATCAGCTTCAAAAACCTTCCCAAGGATGTCGGTATCGGTACGAGAATCCTCATTAATGACGGCGTAATCGAGCTTCTTGCTGAAAAGGTCAGCGGATCTGAGATCACCTGCCGCATCATCCACGGTGGAATCCTCTCCAATAATAAGGGTATCAACGTTCCAGGTGTCAAGCTTTCCATGCCATACCTCAGCGAAAGTGACATGAACGACCTCGAATTTGGTGCTAAGACAGGCTTCGATTTCATCGCTGCAAGCTTTGTGCGCACTGCTGCTGACATCAACTACCTCAGAAAATTCACTCACAGCCTCGGTTGGTTCGATGTAAGAATTATTGCAAAAATCGAAAATATCGACGGCGTTGAAAATATAGATGAGATCCTTGAAGCTGCCGATGGAATCATGGTTGCCCGTGGCGATATGGGTGTTGAAATTCCTTTCGAGAAGATTCCTGCTATCCAGAAGGAGATAATCCAGAAGGGTTATAATGCCGGCAAACAGGTAATTACTGCTACTCAGATGCTTGAGTCTATGATCAGTAATCCTCGCCCGACTCGTGCTGAGATCACTGACGTTGCGAACGCTATCTACGATGGAACAAGTGCTATCATGCTCTCAGGTGAGACTGCGGCAGGCGCTTATCCCGTTGAGGCTGTAAGAACAATGGCTCTCATCGCAGAGACTACTGAGGAGGATATTGACTATAAAGGCAATTTCGATGGCAGACGCACTCAGATCAATAACAGCGTAGCTGAGGCTATTGCTCACGCTACTGTAACAACTGCTCACGATCTTAATGCTAAGGCTATTATTACTGTTTCCCTCTGCGGTCAGACTGCTCGCCTTATCTCAAAATATCGTCCTTCTTGTCCAATCATCGGCTGTACCATGAGCGATGTTGTATGCCGCCAGATGAATATGAGCTGGGGTGTTCTGCCGTTTATTATCGATGAAAAAACTAACACTGACGACCTCTTTGACACTGCTGTTGAAACTGCTGAGAAGCGTACTCTCGTTGAGGACGGCGACCTCGTTGCTATCACTGCAGGCGTTCCGCTTGGCGTATCCGGTACTACTAACCTCATGAAGGTCGAGAAAATCGGAAGTAAAAAAAGATAAGCAATATAGAATACTATGTGTTTCAATTTAAGAGTTATAAAAAAACCTGAGAAGATCTCTTCTCAGGTTTTTTGTCAGCTATTGCTGCTCTTTCTTGATTCTGAATATCGCTCTGAACAGTCCGGAAAGAACTCTCGGACTTTTTATCACAACAATTTTCATATGTATACCTCCCTTGATGTTATATATTATTATATTCATCAACAGAGGTTTGGTGATTATTTTTTAGACATTACAACAAGCGCCGTGCCTTCGGAGATCTCTAGAATCGCTTCGTTGGATGCGAATTCATTGCTCACGCCAAGCGGATAGCCATTTGTCAGAACAGCATCTTTCAGCGGATACTTCACTCCGCTCAGAGACGCTACCTTCACCTCGGGCGAATAGGCAAGCACAGCAAAATACCAGCCCTCACGCCTTTTGATGCGATATTCACCCTTCCTGCATATCATGACAATATTATCGCCGTCAACTAGTTCCGCATGACATCCTCTGTCCAAGGCATACTTCAGAAGCTGGACATTTCCCATCATGTGGTCAAATCGCCCGCCAAAAGCTCCATAGATAATAACTTCCCTTGCACCATTGGATATCGCTTTTTTCAGCGCAACCAGAGTATCAGTGTCGTCCTTTTCAGGTATGCACCGAATGATTTCCGCCGCTTTCGGCAAATCGCCTTTCCATGAGTCAAAATCTCCGACCACACAATCGGGAACTATCCCGAGCGCCTGTGCATACTTAAAACCACTGTCAGCACAAATCACCTGTTCATCAGGATTGATTTTCACAAAGCTCAGATCCTTGATCGTGCCGCCGGCAAAAATATGGAACTTTTTCATTTAAGCTCCCACTCCTTAATTTGCTTTGCCTCTTCATACATTGCACAATAATTTGAATGGCGGCTCTCATGAATTTCTCCGTCATTTTTCGCTGCAAGAACAGCGCATCCCTTCTCACAAGTGTGAGAGCAATCCTTAAAGCGACATTCATCGCTGAATCGTGCAAATTCTACGAAACATCCAGCTAGCTCTTCTTTGCGAATGAAATCATATTTATTTGTCTCAAACGTTGAAAAACCAGGTGTATCGGCAATATATCCGCCCTCGGCAAGCTTATAAAGCTCGGCATGGCGTGTAGTATGCCTACCTCGTCCAAGTTTTCGGCTTATTTCAGCAGTCGGAATATTGAGCGTTGGATCGATCGCATTGAGAAGCGTTGATTTTCCGGCACCGGAATTTCCAGTAAAGGCACTGATCTTACCGCTGAGCATTTCTCGCACCTCTGATATAGTATCAGGAGCGTTATAATCTGCCTTGAGAACTTTGATACCAATATCGCCGTATATCTGCTCTAGCAATATTGAATCATCCAAGTCGATTTTAGTGATCACAATAACTGGTTCAATATGTTTATATTCAGCAATTGCAATAAACTTGTCAAGCAACAGTAAGTTCGGTGACGGACTGCACGTTGATACCACGAAAACCAACTGATCGAGATTTGCAAGCGGAGGTCTGATTATACAGTTGCGGCGATCGTGAATCTTCGTAATGACATCGCCTTCGATATCTACACTATCGCCAACGTATGGGCTGATTCCCTTATTGCGGAATACTCCTCTTGCTTTGCACTCATAAATACCGTCAGGGGACTCTACTGTATAGAGTCCCCCTAGGCATTTTATAATAATTGCGCTCTTATTATTTCCAGTCATATGATTATTCTGCCTCTACAGGAGCATCTGTAGGTGTTTCTACAGGCGGATCTGTTTCAGGAGGTGCTGTCTGCGGCGGCATTGTCGGAACATTCGGAGGTGTTGTTGGTCTCTGAGTAGGTGCCTGTGTCGGAGCTTCTGTCGGAGCCTCAGTGGGTGCCTGTGTCGGAGGCTCTGTCGGAGCCGGCGTAGGCGGCTCAGTCTGAGGCTCGGTTGTAGGCTCATTGAAACCGCCTACAGCTGTAAATGCCCCTGCGATATCCTCGCTTACACGAGTATACGTCTTATCAGCAAAGTTTACTCTGTATTCACCGAGAATTGCAGTCATTTGATTATTTGAATTTGTAAGAACTGCACGAACCGGCACACTCTCTCCGGAACCGGACAGTCTGATTGTCGCCATAGACATTTCCTGACCGATAATCGTCGTTGTTGAGAACGTATTATTTGTACCATCGGGATTCTGAACTATGAAATCGATGATAAATCTTCCGTTTGCATTTGAGGGGATCGGAACCTCGATTATCATTTCGCCTTCAGGCTCGATACCAGTACTTACCTTGAGGATGATAGGAGTTCCTACCTCTACCTTTTCGCCGGGAAGAATACTCTGCTCAAAGATTATTCCCTCATCCTCATAAGAATCCTCACGCTCGATCTGAACGTCAAGTCCGAGATAAGTGATCGTCTGAGTTACTTCTTCTATCGGCTTTCCAACGTAGTTTTCGATCTCAACGAGATCAGAGTCAAGTCCCATGCTGACATAAAGGACGACTGTCATTCCCTTTTCGACCTCTGTGCCCTCTTCGGGAACGGTCTTGATGACCTTATCCTTATCGACCTCTGTACTGGAGGCGTGTTTAATTTCACAGACGAATCCAGCGTCCTCGAGACGAGCCTTGGCAACGTTACTATCAAGTCCGACAAGTCCTACAGGAATATTTGCCTTTTCAACTCCTCGGCTGATCACGACCTTTACAGTATCGCCCTTTTTTGACTCAGTACCGTACTCCGGATCCTGACTAATGATACAACCTGTATCCATTTCGTTATATTCATAGCCATTTTCCTGGATGCTGATCTTGTCACCGTACATGCTTACTGCCTCGTTGTAATCCATGCCGAGGAGATTAGGCATTTTGAAATCAGCATCGCCGCCGTCGCTGCTCAGGAGATCCTTCACGAGCGAAGCTACGAAAATTACCGCCACGATGATAACTACGACAACAGTAGCCGTCAGAACCGGTACTACGAGTGAAGAACGCTCCTCCTCTTCGTCGTCATCATCCTCATCGTCATAATCCTGATCAACAGGATAACGCTGGTCATACACCGGCATCGGTGCAGGCGGAACAGGCGGTGCTCCATAGCCGCTGTTATCGGCTGGATCTATCGGCATAGAGCCGTAAAACTCTGCATTTTCATTTTCCGGCGCATTATAGTATCCGAAATCAATGTCTGGGTTAGCCTTGAACGCCTCGATATCAGCAATCATATCAGATGTTGACTGATATCTGTTCTCAGGTGCCTTTTCCATTGCCTTAAGTATTATCTCCTCAAGTCCGGCAGGGATCTCAGGATTAACAGCTCTAGGGCGATCAGGAATATCCTGCATATGCATCACGGCAATTGAAACAGGGCTGTCGCTGTCGAACGGCTTTCTTCCGGCGAGCATTTCATACATCATAGCTCCCACGGAATAGATATCGCTCTTCTGGTCGGTAACATCACCCTTTGCTTGCTCGGGACTGATATAGTGAACGCTTCCGATCGCCTGATCTGTCGCAGTCTTTCCTTGTTCACGAGCAAATTTTGCAATACCAAAATCCATGACCTTAATAGTGCCGTCAGTGAACATCATGATATTCTGGGGCTTTATATCACGGTGTATGATTCCCTTTTCATGAGCATGCTGAAGTGCTCTGAGGATCTGGATGATGAAGTGCACAGTATCCTTCCAGGTGAGGACTTTCTCTTCCTCGATGTAATCCTTAAGGGTGATTCCATCGATATACTCCATCACAATATACTGGATTTTATCAGAAAATCCGACATCATAAATCTTTACAATATTCGGATGTGACAGCACTGCGATTGCCTTTGATTCATTTCTGAAGCGACGGAGGAATTCTTCATTCTCCGCAAACTCCTTCTTGAGGATTTTTATGGCAACTGATTTGTTATCGATTATGTCAACACCCTTATAAACGTCTGCCATTCCG
>JBGVIW010000003.1:0-2443 GCA_045128995.1 Ruminococcus sp. | reverse complement strand
GAAAAGTCTATCAAGTGGGAAGATATTCAGGATTGTCTGGTACTGATTTCGTCCTCATTCTCAACTCTCACCTCTTATGCTAATCAGACAAAGAAGGCTATTACAAACAAGTTCATTCAGGACGCGATGACGGAATTTCTCAAGCATCAGCTTGAAGTTTTCTTTATTGAAAATCCTGATTTTGCCACAAAGATTTCGGAACAGGTACTTGTAAACAAGCGAAGCCGTGAAACTGCTGAAAAGACAAGAGTCAATCTTCAGAGGACACTTACACAGAAAATTGACCTTGCAAATATGGTACAGAAGTTTGTTGACTGCCGTACAAAGGATACCACACGCCGTGAGATATATATCGTGGAGGGAGACTCGGCTCTCGGTTCAGTAAAGCTTGCACGTGACGCTGAGTTTCAGGCAGTTATTCCCGTAAGAGGAAAGATCCTCAACTGCCTTAAAGCTGACTATACAAAAATATTCAAGAGCGAGATCATCACCGATCTTATCAAGGTTCTCGGCTGCGGAGTTGAAGTTACTGCAAAAGCAAACAAGGAGCTTTCTACATTCAATATTGATAATTTCCGCTGGAACAAAATCGTTATCTGTACCGATGCCGACGTTGACGGCTTCCAGATCAGAACACTTATCCTGACGATGCTCTACCGGCTTACTCCGACGCTCATTGAGCAGGGATATGTTTATATTGCGGAGTCGCCTCTTTTTGAGATAAATACTAAGGAAAAGACATATTTTGCCTATACAGAGCAGGAAAAGCAGAGGATACTTGATATGATAGGCGATAAGAAGCATACCATCCAGCGTTCAAAGGGTCTTGGTGAGAACGAGCCGGATATGATGTCGCTGACAACGATGAATCCCGATACTCGCCGTCTCATTAAGGTGTCAGTTCAGGATGTCGAGGAATCAGCTCAGGTGTTCGAGATGCTCCTTGGTGACGATTTACAGGGACGTAAGGACTATATATCCGAACACGGAAGTGAGTATCTTGAGCTTGCGGATATCAGTTAAGAAAGGAGAGGACTTTTAAATGGCAAGAAAAAAAGAAACTCCGAAGAAAAAAACTGCGCCAAAGCACGATGCATATATAGAAGGATCGGGAATCGTTGTAAATGAGAAGATCACCGATGTTCTGAAAAATAACTATATGCCCTATGCGATGAGCGTAATCGTATCACGAGCACTTCCGGAAATCGATGGCTTCAAACCCTCGCACCGAAAGCTGCTTTACATGATGTATAAAAGGGGACTGCTCAATCCTGATAAGGAGCGTTCAAAATCAGCTAACGTCGTAGGAGAGACGATGAAGCTCAATCCTCATGGCGATCAGGCTATTTATGAGACGATGGTTCGCCTTACACGAGGAAATGAAGCACTGCTCTATCCGTTTGTGGATTCAAAGGGAAACTTTGGTAAGGCGTATTCAAGCAAAATGCGTCCAGCTGCCGCCCGTTATACTGAGGTCAAGCTCGAGAGGATATGCAATGAGCTTTTCCGTGATATAGATAAGGAAACAGTCGATTTTGTCCCGAACTATGACAATACAATGCAGGAACCCGTGCTTCTTCCGGCAACATTTCCGACAGTGCTTGTAAATGCAAATACCGGCATTGCCGTTTCAATGGCAAGCAACGTATGCTCGTTCAACCTCGAGGAGGTATGCGAGACGTGCATCGCCCTTATGAAAAATCCCCAGCATGATATCCTCAGTACACTCAAAGGCCCTGATTTTCCAGGCGGCGGAATGATGCTTTATGATGAAGCTGAGCTGAACAAGGTCTACGAAACAGGCAGAGGAAGCATCAAGGTGCGCTCAAAGTATAACTACGATAAAACAGCGAACTGTATCGAAGTCACTGAGATCCCCTATACTACGACAGTTGAAGCTATTATGGATAAGATAGTAGAGCTTGTCAAGGCAGGAAAAATTCGTGAGATCTCATATATTCGTGACGAAACTGATATCGACGGACTGAAGATCGCAATCGATCTGAAGAGAGGAACGGATCCTGATAAGCTTATGCAGAAGCTCTATCGTCTTACTCCGCTTCAGGACAGCTATCCCTGCAATTTCAATATCCTCATAGCAGGTACTCCTAAGGTAATGGGAGTGCGAGAGATCCTGACAGAGTGGACAGCATTCCGTGAGGAATGCGTTCACCGCCGGGTATACCATGATCTTCAGAAGAAAAAGGAGAAATTACATCTTCTCGAGGCACTTGCAAAAATTCTTCTGGATATCGACAAGGCGATCCGCATCATCCGTGAAACAGAAGCTGAATCAGATGTAGTACCGAACCTCATGATCGGATTTGGAATCGATGAGATTCAGGCAGAATATGTAGCAGAGATCAAGCTCAGAAATATCAATAAGCAGTACATTCTCCGCCGTACGGAAGAGATCGATTCGCTAAAAAGTGATATTGAAGAG
>JBGVIW010000002.1:0-7590 GCA_045128995.1 Ruminococcus sp. | reverse complement strand
CCCTGCATCCACACTGCAAACGGCTCTCTTATCGGAGCATCGGCTGAAAGCTCGATCGACGCTCCCATCGTGAACGCTCCTGCTGCCATTATCACCTTGCTGTTGTAGCCCGGCATATCCCAAGCCTCCGGTGTTACAAATGAATCCACCGGTGCGCCCTTCTGGATTCCTCTGCAGAATGCCGTCAGATGCTCCTCATCTCCAAGCTTTACGGCAGTTATGATATCTCCTCTTGCATCATCCTTTGACGGTGAGCATTCAAATCCCAGAAGCGTGAACAGCTCACTTGCAAAGGCAGCTGTTTTAAGGGCATTCGCCGTTACATCCGGTGAGAAAAACAGTCCAAGAAGCATCTCTCTGTTCATATCAAGCGTACAGCCGACCTCTTTTCCCATTCCTACGCAGGTAAGACGGTATGAACAAAGCTCCACGAGATCTGCTCTTCCGGCGATATATCCGCCTGTTCGGGCAATTCCTCCGCCTGCATTTTTGATAAGCGAACCTATGATAAGATCAGCTCCAACGTGGGTAGGCTCCCGATCCTCGACAAACTCGCCGTAGCAGTTGTCCACCATCACGATAACATCAGGATTTCCCTTTCGTGCAGCCTTTATCATCTCCTCGATGTCTGAAATAGTGAACGCAGCCCTGAGCGAATAGCCTCTCGAACGCTGTATGTACGCAACCTTTGCTCCTTTGACAGCCTCAGTGATCTCCTCGAGCCTGGCAGTTCCGTCGTCATTGAGATCCACCTGTCCATACTCAACGCCGTAATCCATCAGTGAGCCATTTCCCTTTTCTCCGCTGATTCCGATAACCTCCTCGAGAGTATCATACGGCTTTCCGGTGATTGAGACGATCTTATCTCCCATTCTGAGCACTCCGAAAAGTGCAACTGAGAGAGCATGAGTTCCCGAAACGAAATTATGGCGCACGAGCGCATCCTCTGTTCCCATTACTTCGGCGTAGACCTTATCAATAGCCTCACGTCCGATATCTCCGTAGCCATAGCCTGTTGAGCCATAGAAGCACGGCTCGCTTATCCTGTTCTCAGAAAAAGCGTGGAGGACTCTTGCTCCGTTGAATTCCGCACGGCGGTCGATCTCCATGAAGCACTCACGGCAGTTATTCTCCGCCTGTTCACCAAGCTGGAGTATTCTTTCGTCTATATTATATATTTCTCTGATCCTATTGTTCATCAGTCAATTTTCCTTTCAATACACTATCTTTTTCGATATCTCTCCGCTCGAGTACTATCTCCCTTTCGACTTCCCTGAAGCCTATCTCACGGTAAAAGCTCACCCTTACATCAAGTGCAAACAGGTACGCCTTCTTTCCGAGAGTATTAAAAAAGCCTGCCATCCATTTGAGAAATTCCCTCGCATAGCCGCTTCCCCTTGATTCAAGCTTTGTAGCAACCTGTCCGATCAGGACTTCATTCCCGATATCAAACATCGCCGAAGCCGTTGTGCAGTTTCGGTATGTAAAGACACGGCTTATTCCGTGTCGGCAGCGATGCGATGTATCGGTATACCACAGCGAAAAATCCGCAATATTCGGAAATCCCTCGCTCAGTATCTCATACACCTCAGTAAGCTTCGGGTCAAAATCAACATACTGCTCGCAGAAGCTTCCGGCAGTATTTTCATCGGGAATAAGCTCGAATACCGTACGATTGAGTGCCTGATAGCGACCCGATCCGCTGAGTCCATGAAGAATCCTCTGTGAGCCTTCAATACGGAACGGAAGGTTCATCTCCACAAACAGTTCAAGCTCCTCCGTCACTTCAAGCTCATCATCCGAGCATATAATGAGCGTGGAATTTATCATGAACATAAATCCCCTGCCCTTTTCGTCAGTTACCTCATAGAACCGGCAGAAGTCATATCCCAGCCCGTACGCCTTCACATACGACAGCAGCTTCCTTCCGGAGAGCGTTTCAAGAAGGAGCTTCCGGTCAAGCTCCCTTTCATCAGTCAGCAGTCTTATCATCAGCAGACACCTTTTCGATCAATGTTTTTACAAGTCTGTATGAGTTTTCGAGATCCTCGTACGCAATTACACACGACGGAGAGTGCAGATATCTGCACGGAACTGAAACCGCAAGAGTTCTTACACCCTTTCCGCTTATGTGGATAGCACCGCTGTCATTTCCTCCGGCTATTACAGATTTTGTCTGACACGGTATCCCAAGCTCTCCGGCAGTCTGAAATGCCAAGCGGTAAAGCTCCTTATCGTACATCGTGCTTCTGTCCATAAACGACACTACAGCACCTCCGCCGAGCGTGCAAACTCTTTTAGCTCCGCATACTCCGTCTATATCGCAGGCAGTTGTTGCCTCGAGGACAAAAGCGATATCCGGCTGAACCGAAAATGCCGAGACAGTCGCTCCTCTCAGACCGATCTCCTCCTGCACATTGAACACGAACCATGTATCATACTCCGGCTCATCCTGCATAAGCCTGATCATCATCGCACATCCTGCACGGTCGTCTATTGCCTTAGACTTTATGCATCCGCTTCCCATCTCCGTAAACTCCGAATCAAAGTAAACGCAGTCACCTGGACGCACATATTTTTCTGCATCAGCCTTATCCTTTGCGCCGATATCGATGTAGAGATCAGAAATCTCCGGCAGCTTTTCACGCTGCTGTTTTGAGAGGTTATGGATAGCTCCCGAGCCGATAACTCCGCTGAGGAGATTTTTTCCGACTCTGACCTGTATTCCGGCTGCCGCCGAAGCCTCTACTCCGCCCACTGCCGCAAACGAGAGTGTTCCATCGCTTCTCACGGAGGTTACGATAAACCCCACCTCATCCATATGCGCACACACCATCAGCTTTTTCTGTGGCTTTCTGCGTCCTTTTCTGAAACAGATGAGGTTGCCAAGATTATCGACTCTCCACTCACAGCAGTCCTTGATTTTTTCTATGATATACTCCCTCACGGCACTCTCGTCTCCCGAAACGCCGTTGAGCAGGCATAATTCTTTAAGAAGCTCTTTCATCACTCTGCCTCCTTTACAAATCCAGCAAGAAGCTCTCCAGTGAGCTTCACGTCCTCGAGGTCGATAACCTCTACAGGCGTATGCATATATCTTAGCGGAACAGAAACCGTACAAGCCTTTGCACCCTCACGATTCACTGAAAAACGGTCAGCATTTGTCGAAGTAAGCCCGTTCATCACCTCGATCTGATACGGTATCCCAGCACCTTCGGCAGCGCTGATAAGACCGTCGGAAAGCTCTCTTGAAAGTGACGGAGAGATGCCTATCATAGGGCCTTTTCCCATATATCCGCACTTATTCTCAGGCTCACCTGCGGCATAACCGAAGCTCACATCGACTGCAATAGCCGCATCGGGATTTATTTTATATGCCCCGATCTTAGCTCCACGCTCTCCAAGCTCCTCCTGTGCGGAGAAAAGAACTGTAAGATTATATTTCAGCTTACTGTCCTTCAGAAGCTCAAGCGCATAAAGAATTGCCGCAATTCCGCATCGGTCATCCATTGCACAGCCAGTTATCCTTTCTCCAAGAAGCTCACGGCATTTCACCCTGAATGTAACAGAATCTCCCAGCGCAACAACCTCATTAAGATCATCAGCAGTCATTCCTGTGTCGACCGCAAATTCATCCATCTGAGGAACTCCGCCCTCGCCTGAAGAAAGATGCGGCGGAACTGAGCTTATAACGCCGGGAATATCGTATTTTCCATGAACAGTAACAGGCTGTGCCGGAAGAAGCCTTCGGTCGATACCTCCGAGATTTGAAAACTTGATAAATCCCTCGTCTGTTATCGAAGTTACGATCATTCCCACCTGATCAAGATGAGCATCTATTAAAAGCGTCGGACGGCTTTCATCAAAACCGCCGAGCGTACCGATCACATTACCGTTATCGATCACTGCATCAGGGCAATACTCCCTCAGCATCCCAAGAGCTGTCTGTGCAGCGTTTTCCTCACATCCCGAAGCACCGCTTGCCTCAGCAAGTCTGATAACCGTATTTTTAAGATCCATACTACCTCTCCTTTCGCAGAAAACATATTTTATTATTATACCATATTTTTTTCTGTTTTTCAATAGAAATTGAATTATTTGCAGTTTTTCTGTGAGAATTATAAATGGAAGCTGATATACGTTTGTATGAAGCGCCTCAGCTTGACATTTTCCGACAAAGTGGTATAATAAAATGTTGTGCAAATTATTTTTACAGGAGCTGATACGAATAATGAATGATATGACCAAACAGAATCCACTCGGATGTGAAAGTATCCCGAAGCTCATGATCAACTTTGCTGTGCCAAGCATTATCGCCATGCTTGTAGGTGCGCTATATAATATCGTTGACCAGATCTTCATCGGACAGGCTGTAGGGCCTCTCGGAAATGCGGCGACTAATATTGCCTTTCCCCTTTCTACCTCATGCATTGCACTTTCACTGCTCTTCGGTATAGGCGGAGCATCATGCTTCAATCTCTCAATGGGAAGCGGAAAAAAGGATAAGGCTCCCTATTATATCGGAAATTCCGCCGCTATGCTCACCCTCAGCGGAATCGTTCTCATGGCGGTTACACTCATTTTCCTTACACCGCTTCTAAAGCTTTTTGGTTCGCCGGCAGATGTGCTCCCATACGCTGAGGATTACGTTGGTATCACCGCTGTAGGATTCCCATTTCTTATCCTGACTACCGGCGGAGGACATCTCATACGAGCTGACGGAAGCCCGAAAATGACCATGATCTGCAATATCACCGGTGCAGTCATTAATACTGTACTTGATGCGGTATTTGTATTCGGCATGGATATGGGAATAAAAGGTGCTGCACTTGCTACCGTGATCGGACAGGTTGTCTCTGCGGCGATCGTCATTATCTACCTTCTCAGATACTTCAAGACGACTCCTCTGCTCAGGAAACACTTTATCCCGAATTTCAGCTATATAAAGAGAATCTCTTCAATCGGTATGGCATCCTTCTTCAATCAGGTCGCTATGATGATCGTCCAGATCGTTCTCAATAACCTTCTCGGATATTATGGTGCACAATCTGTTTACGGCGAATCTATCCCGATCGCCTGCTCCGGAATCATTATGAAGGTCAGCCAGGTCATCTTCTCAGTTGTAATCGGTCTGTCGCAGGGCGCTCAGCCGATCCAGAGCTTCAATTACGGAGCAAAACAATATGACCGTGTGCGCCAGGCTTACCGCCTTGCGATCACCTACAGCGCAGCGATTTCAATCGCTTCCTTTGTACTTTTCCAGCTCTTTCCAAGAGAGATCATCAGGATATTCGGCGACGGCTCAGCTGAATACTTCGACTTTGGTGAACGCTTCTTCAGGATATTCCTGTTTTTTACATGGCTCAACTGCCTTCAGCCAGTTACTACCACCTTCTTCACATCGATCGGCAAGCCCATAAAAGGTGCATTTCTTTCGCTGACTCGTCAGATCATCTTCCTTCTTCCGTTTCTTATCATTCTACCGATGTTTTTCGGGATCGACGGAATTATCTATACAGGCCCGATCGCTGACTTTCTCTCAGCTGTAGTTGCAGTCATCATGGCCGCGGCTGAATTCAGAAATATGAGAAAATTAGAACTCGATGACAATAAAGCTCCGGTCTGATCCGGAGCTTTTTCTTTTAAAATTTCTCAGATACAATTTGATGATTTTTATTGATTTTATGCAGTCGATGTGCTATAATTAGTTATTATGCTGTTTCTGCGCATATTATCTGATAACCTGTCGAAAGGGGTTTGCTAATGGACAATATCGTAAGTTTAAAAAATATCGTCGTCGAATTCGAGGATGGTGAACGTATCCTCAAAAATATCAGTCTCGATATTAAGGATAAGGAATTCGTTACCTTTCTTGGGCCATCCGGCTGCGGAAAAACTACTACTCTCAGGATTATTGCAGGATTTCTGAATCCTACAAGCGGAGATGTTCTTTTTGAGGGCAAACGCATCAATGATGTTCCACCCCACAAGAGAAACGTTAATACCGTTTTTCAGCGATATGCTCTGTTTCCGCATCTCAATGTCTATGAGAATATCGCATTCGGTCTGCGTGTAAAAAAGATTCCCGAAAAGGAGATACTCAAGCGTGTCGGAGAAATGCTTGAGCTTGTAAATCTCAAGGGCTTTGAAAAACGTTCAGTAAACCGTCTCTCCGGCGGTCAGCAGCAGCGTGTTGCTATCGCAAGAGCACTCGTTAACCATCCGAAGGTACTCCTGCTCGATGAGCCGCTTGGCGCACTCGATCTAAAGCTGCGTAAGGAGATGCAGACTGAGCTGAGAAAGATCCAGCAGGCACTTGAGCTTACTTTTGTGTACGTTACTCATGATCAGGAAGAGGCTCTCACTATGAGCGATACCATCGTAGTTATGAATGAAGGCGAGATCCAGCAGATCGGTTCTCCTACTGATATCTACAATGAGCCGGAAAATGCCTTTGTTGCGGACTTTATCGGTGAAAGCAATATCATAAACGGCTGTATGCCTGAGGATTGCGTTGTAGAATTCACCGGCAGACGCTTCAAGTGTGTGGACAAGGGCTTCTCACCTAATGAAACGGTCGATGTTGTTATCCGTCCCGAGGACGTGCAGATAATCCCTGCGGACAAGGCTAAGCTCACGGGAATCGTTGAGTCAGTTGTGTTCAAGGGTGTACATTATGAAATGGTCGTTGACGGAGTAGATCATAAATGGATGATCCACTCCACTAAAGCTGAGCCTGTCGGAACTATGGTCGGTATGACTTTCGATCCGTACGATATCCACATCATGAAGAAATCGGAGGGCGCTGCTTATGAAGCTTAAAATGCTTTCTGTTCCCTATCTGGTATGGATGATCATTTTCATCCTTGTACCGCTTCTGATGGTTGCGTATTTTGCATTTACTACAGAGGACGGAGGCTTTACAATACAGAATCTCTCGAGCGTGGGACAGTATGCCAATATCTTCATCCGCTCCATCTGGCTTTCTGTTATTGCAACAGTCATCTGCCTCGTTATCGCCTACCCCATCGCTTTTATCCTCTCACGAATGGAAAAGCATAAGCAGGGCACGATGCTTCTTATCGTTATGCTTCCGATGTGGATGAACTTTCTGCTTCGTACATACGCTTGGATGACTCTCCTTGGAAATAATGGAATTATCAACTATATTCTGGGGATTTTCGATCTCGGGCCATATAAGCTGATAAATACCTCCGGCGCAGTAGTGCTTGGAATGGTATATAATTACCTGCCGTTCATGATACTTCCGCTTTACTCAGTTATGGAAAAGATCGATAAGAGCGTTCTGGAGGCGGCGCAGGATCTCGGATGCAGCTCACGTTCAACTCTTTTCAGAGTCATTATTCCCTTGTCACTTCCGGGAATCACCTCGGGAATAACTATGGTCTTTGTTCCTGCAATTTCTACCTTCATTATCTCCCGTATGCTCGGCGGAGGTTCAAATCTGCTGATCGGCGACCTCATTGAGATGCAGTTCCTCGGAAATTCCTATAACCCACATCTTGGCGCAGCAATATCTTTGGTGCTTATGGTCATTATTCTTGTTATTATGACTATCATGAACCAGTT
>JBGVIW010000001.1:0-4195 GCA_045128995.1 Ruminococcus sp. | reverse complement strand
TAACGGCACGGAGCATATCCTTGCGAGTGTGGATAGCTGATAAGCCGAAGAAAACTCCCCTTGCGTCAGGGTCAAGATGAGGTGTTCTCTCGCCCATGAGATACGGGAGATAAAGAAGTCTGTTTGCGCCGACAGGAACTGTCTCAGCCTGCTTGTCCATGAGGTAGTACTCGTCCACACCCATGAGCTTTGCAGTCTCCTTCTCAGTCATGCAGAAATTATCTCTGAACCATTTCAGTGAAAGTCCAGCGCCCTGCGTTACGCCCATAACATGCCATGCACCCGGAACTGCCGCACAGCAGGTATGAACTCTGCCTGCCTTGTCAATAGAAATGCTCGAAGTATGGGCAAAAACTACTCCCGAAGTTCCAATAGTAGTGAAAGCCTTACCGTCCTCGACAACGCCTGTTCCAACAGCAGCTGCGGCATTATCGCCTGCACCTCCGACTACGATCGTGCCTTCGCAGAGTCCAAGCTCGTCAGCCATTGCCTTTGTGAGAGTTCCTGTAACCTCGCAGGACTCGTAAACCTTGCCAAGCCAGTTTTGGTCTATCTCAAAAGCACTCAGAAGCTCATCCGACCAGCAGCGGTTCGGAACGTCAAGAAGCTGCATTCCTGAGGCATCAGAAACCTCGGTAGCGTACTCGCCTGTGAGGATAAGACGGAGGTAATCCTTAGGAAGCAGAATATGCGCAACCTTAGAGTAAATCTCAGGCTCATTATTCTTCACCCAGAGAATCTTAGCCGCAGTCCAGCCTGTGAGCGCAGGGTTTGCAGTGATCTCCACAAGCTTCTCACGACCGACGATACGGTTCATCTCCTCCACCTCAGCGGCAGTACGCTGATCGCACCATATAATTGAATTGCGGAGAACATGATTGTCCTTGTCGAGCATAACGAGACCGTGCATCTGACCGGAGATACCGATTCCCTTTACGTCCTCCTTCTTCACGCCGCTCTGAGCCATGACTGCCTTGATCGTGTTGATCATTGCACCTGCCCAGTCAGCTGGATCCTGCTCTGCATAGCCGTTTTTCGGCTGATACATCGGGTATTCTATTGTTTTGGAAGCTATCACGCTTCCCTTTTCGTCAAACAGGACTGTCTTTGTACCACTCGTACCACAGTCCACGCCTATGATGTATGACATAGTATTACTCCTTTTTTGATTGTTCAATAGCAGATGACATCTCTTTCAACAGCACTAATTATATCCAGTGATATATCAGAGACCTTTAACGTATATACAGTATTTAACCGAGGATTAAATATCCCCAATCTAGTTAAGTCTTTATAATAATCAATTTCAGAATGTTGTCCCATAATCCAATACATTAATAGTTGCAATGTATGCTTATTATTTGGCTTACTTTTTAATACTTTTAAATCCCAAATTGTATCTTTTGTTAAGAAATCCCCATCACCAGCTGTAACCGTTTTAGTATAGGCTTTTTCATTGAACGTGAAACCATCTACTACTATTGGTCCATATTGTTCCCAAAACTCAAGACAACGATTAATTAAAACTTGTATATTCCAAATAGTCTCACTATCAGGGTTAATACTCTCATCATCACTTTTGGCAAGTCTTGCAGCAGCAGGATCTCGATACCATACATCATAACTTACTAATTTGCATGCATTAATGATAGATTTATCATCGGTTCCTTTGATTTCATATATATATGATTTTGCCTTTTCCATAGAATCAGGACGACCTAGCTTTGAAGCAATATCAGCACCTTTTAAAGAAATCATAAAACCATCAATGAGATCTGCACCCATTATACATCTTGTAAAATAATCAACAACTGTTCCTATAATACTGGCATGAATATTTTCTTTTTCATATAAAGCATATTTATCATCAAGTTGCCGTACTTCAAATTGAGAAGGTTTGATATATCCACCATATGGTTGTTTTATTTCTTTAATTCTTCTTGTTACTGTACTCATCTATTATCACTCTTTTATAAGTAAGACGTTAAGGACAAAAATAGTGTCCTTAACGTCTAATAAATTTAAAATTAAAGATTGAACATGATATTATTCATGATAGACTCGAGCATCTCCTGACGACCGCTGCCGATAGAATCAACAACCTCGCCCTTCTCGAGAGCATACTTCTCGAGGTCAGCCATAGTAGCCTTGCCATCGATGATATCCTTACCGATACCGGTTGTCCATGAAGCGTATCTGTCCTCAACAAACTTGTCGATTCTGCCGTCCTCGATCATCTTAACAGCGATTCTCAGACCGAGTGCGAAAGCATCCATACCAGCGATATAGCTGTGGAAGATGTCCTCGGGAGTGAATGAACCACGTCTTGCCTTGGAGTCGAAGTTAAGACCGCCGTTTGTAAAGCCGCCAGCCTTGAGTACCTCGTACATACAGAGAGCTGCCTCATAAACATTTGTGGGGAACTGGTCAGTATCCCAGCCGAGGAGTGTGTCGCCCTGGTTAGCGTCGATTGAACCGAATGCGCCGTTCTCTCTTGCAACACGAAGCTCATGCTGGTAAGTGTGCTGAGCGAGAGTTGCGTGGTTAGCCTCGATATTCATCTTGAAATCCTTCTCAAGACCGTACTTACGGAGGAAGCCGAGTACTGTAGCTGTATCGAAGTCATACTGATGCTTTGTAGGCTCCTTGGGCTTAGGCTCGATATAGAAATCGCCTGTGTAGCCGATGGAACGAGCGTAGTCTACAGTCATCTTCATAAGACGAGCCATATTATCAAGCTCAAGACCCATGTTTGTGTTGAGGAGAGTCTCATATCCTTCACGTCCGCCCCAGAAAACATAGCCGTTACCGCCGAGCTTTACTGTAGCCTCAACAGCCTTCTTGATCTGTGCAGCAGCGAAAGCGAAAACATCAGCAGAGGGAGATGTACCTGCGCCGTGCATATAACGAGGGTGGTCAAAGCACTTTGCAGTACCCCAGAGGCACTTCTTGCCAGTCTCGTCCTGCTTAGCCTTTATGTAGTCAGTAACTTCATCGAGCTTAGCATTTGACTCTGCGAGGCTGCCATATTCCGGAGAGAGGTCACGGTCATGGAAGCAGAAGTAGTCGATTGAAAGCTTGTCCATGATCTCGAAAGCAGCGTCAACCTTTGCCTTAGCTCTTGCTGCTGAGTCGGACTCACCCCATGTCTTATCAGTTGTACCGCAGCCGAACATATCAGTTCCGTCGCCGCCCATTGTGTGCCACCATGAGAGAGCAAACTTAAGCTGCTCACGCATAGTTTTTCCGCCGATCACCTCATCGGGGTTGTAGTACTTGAACGCCAGAGGGTTTGTGGAGTTCTTTCCTTCGTAAGGGATCTTGCCTATTTCCTTAAAAAATTCGCTCATAATAACCTCCTATAGTTATTAAATAATATATTATTGGATAATATCCAAAAATCAGCCTAATAATGAGATCGAGAGACTTCTGTCATCGATATCGAAGTAGTTTTCGAGAACAGCGACATAATATCTGAAGCAAATCTTACCGTTAAAGGTCATGATATCACCGCTTTCAGGAACTCCGAGCATTGCGAGATTTTCATCAGTGAGGGTATTGAGGTATACCGAATCATCCTTCACGACATTGAAGTTCTCCTGAGTTTCGCTGCTGAGGTCGCTGAAGTAAACCTTTGAGCCTTTTTTCTTGTCGGCTTCTTCGAGGATCGAAGCAGTAGGTTCAAGGACGTAATATCTGTTGCTGCTGTCCTTACCGATACCGAAATAAGCGAGCTGTTCTGGCGTAAGCTCATCAAGATAGATCATCCCGATATCTGAAGCTGTTCTGCCTATAGCAATCTTCTGATCAGTTGAAAGCTCGGTGAGTGCAAGCTTGCAGTCATAGCTGTATCCGAGCTTTTTGAGCTGAGATTCAGTCAGATGCACGGAGATTGAATCCGACAGTTCATTGAGCTGCTGAGTTATCTCCTGACGAGTCATGGTCGACCACTGTACAGCTGCCTGTTCAGTTATCGGACGCTCGAGATATACAACACGTTCCATATCTTTGAGTGTAAGAGTAACGAATGGATAGTTCAGATCAGCATAGTTCGGCTCAACGTAAACTGCCGTGCTGCCATTTGATGAATCCTCTGTGTTGACCACCTGATATCTGTAAAGCTTTGATGGAGAAAAACCTGATTCGATAACAGTTGAATTGCTGACTGTTACGAAGAAGGATGTAAAGAGGAAGT